>JBGTBC010000445.1:0-19300 GCA_041749555.1 Pyrinomonadaceae bacterium
AGGCAGAGGCATCGGGTTGGTCAAACAGACCGTCAGCCAGCTTTGCGTTGAGCCAGTCGCGCTATAATGATAGTGACTATCCGAAGACGGGAGATTTCTCCGATCGCACGCGAAGCGGAAGCTGGAGAGACATTTAGGAATTTGATCTTATAGGAGTTTGATATGTTTATAAAAGCCGCATCCATATTCGGTAGCCTGGTCGTCCTAATCGCTCTCGTCATAACGCTATTAAAGGCCGTTATCGGTTTCGTCGGATTTCTTGCTTTTGCCATCAAAGTTTTGATAATCCTCGTTTTTCTCGCTGTCTTTGCCGCGATCGGAATGATGATCTACAGGTCATGGCAGGACAAAAAGCGACATAATTAGGCCTAAAACCATATTTTACCTCGGGGCCGCTGGGATCGTGCCGCCTTTCATGGCTTGCGTTTTCGAGCGGCCTATGCTTATATAGTTCATTCCTTATTTATTATTTGGAAGCTACAAGCGGTTGTCCCACATAACAGCGAGAGTTTAGTTTTTTATTTTTAACTCTTGTTTCCAGGTTTCGCGTTAGTCGCTCGCGGCTATTCTTGCGTGATGCCAGTACATGAAAACGATAGATTTTCGTGTGCGAGATCATTAAAAGGAGCTTAAAAGCATAATGCAGAAAGACGATACGTCGTATTCTTTTTTACTAAAGCATTCTTCAAAATCAAAAATTTATATTAAAAGGGTCGAAGTTTCGAAAAGCTATTTGCATTTCGGATCGGTCGGCGTTCTTGTTTTATTGGGTATTACAACAATAGCTTTCGGCATAAACGGGGTTGCACGCAGCACCGTCTTTGCAGAGACATTATCAAAAGCGTCGCCAGCAGCATTCTTAGGAGCCGAGCCTGAACAGGCCACTTCGGGTATCGATTATTCGAGGCCGTCGGCTTCGTCGGAAGTCGCCGTTAATGCAGGCGGCCCATGGGAAAATGAGGAAGACGGTGAAAACACCGAGCTTGCCGCACAGATCGACGCTATCCGGCTCAATTCCAACCCCGCATATCTGCCCACCATGTGGGCACACCTCGGCAAGATCAATAATGAATTTGGATTTCGCCGTAATCCTTTTGGCGGCCGGGCGTATGAATTTCACGCCGGTATGGACATCGACGGGGAACGCGGCGACCTCGTAGTTGCTCCCGCGAGCGGCACTATTGTCGAGGCCGGATATAGGGGCGGTTACGGCAACCTCATCGAGATCGACCATGGCAACGGTTTAACCACCCGCTATGGCCATCTCTCTAAGATCGAGTCCCAAGCTGGTGATACCGTCAATCGAGGCCAGCTTATAGCGTATGTCGGATCAACGGGCCGCTCGACGGGGCCTCACCTTCATTACGAACTTCGATTGAACAATAAGCCGATCAACCCTAGGCAGTTTTTGCCCCAGGAACCAGTTGACCTGACAAAGCTCGCCAAGTAATTCGATTGCAATCGATAAATTAAACAAGGCTGTCTGAAAGGGCGGCCTTTTTTCGACAAATGCGGACTCAATGAAGTGGGATAGAACCCATCGGCCCAATTAAATGTTTGCAATTATTTCCGTTATAATAGTGTCTAGTTCCCGACATATATTCGACAGGAAAAATCATTAAATGAAATACACCAGCAACCGTCTAATTTCATTCGCGATGATGATCGCGATTTCGTTCTCAACATTTTCATTCGCTCTGGCTGACGAGGGCATGTACGCTCCCGATCAGATCGCGAAGCTTCCGCTTAAACAGCGAGGGCTAAAGATAAAACCCACAGACATCTACAACCCCGGAGGCGTGGGTTTGACCGATGCTATCATTCGCTTGAGCATCGGATGTACAGCCGAATTCGTCTCACCAGAAGGACTTATTCTTACAAACCACCATTGCGGATTCGACGCTTTGGTAAAGGCTTCGACTCCCGAAAGGGATCTCGTTGAAACCGGGTTCAAGGCCGATAACCGGGCGGGCGAAATACCGGCTCAAGGATACTCTATATTCGTTACTAACCGAGCCGAGGACGTTACGGCAAAGATCAAAGCCGGGACAGAGAACTTGACGGGCGATGCTCTCGCGGCCGCGATTAAAAAGAATACAGAGGCTTTGCAGGCCGCAGAGCAGGCAAAGGCACCCGCAGGTTCGACGGTGAGAATTCAGGCTCTTAACAGCGGATTTTTCTATTACATGTATGTGACCTCGCAGATCAAGGATATTCGTGTTGTTTATGCTCCACCCCGTAATATCGGGGTATTCGGCGGTGACCCAGACAATTTCCAATGGACGAGGCATACGGGCGATTTTACATTTCTGCGGGCATATACCGCTCCGGACGGTTCATCGGCCGAATATTCGCCAAATAATGTCCCGCTTAAACCGCGCAAGCATCTTACGATGAATATAGGCGGCCTCAAGGACAACGACTTTGTATTCGTTCTTGGCTTCCCAGGCGGGACCACTCGGTACCGCGAAAGCTGGTCGATCGAATATGCCCGTGACGCAAATTTCCCGTTTCTTGAGCGATGGCTGGCGGCATTGGCCGACTCACTTCGGCAGATCGGTTCGACTGACGAAGAAAAGCGCCTTGCCTTTCAGAGTGACATCGCCAATTTCGACAATTCGCGAACAGTTTTCGGCGGCGGTGCCCTACGGTTGAGACGGGCGAATGTCGTGCAGCAGAGGCAGGCGGAGGAATCGCGGCTGGCTGCCTGGATCAACCAGAATGCCGATCGCCAGCGGAAGTATGGCAATCTTCTCGCTGAATTGCGTTCCGTTTCCGAGGAGTCGAACGCCGCGTCAAAACGCGATGTCATAGTCCGACGCTTTCCCGATCCAAATTCAATGTCAGTCATGGTGCAAATGGTCGGAGCTGCGACCGCTGTTAAACAGGGTCGAAAGCTGACGGCTGAAGAGAAAGCAAAAACTCTTGCCCAGATCACAAGTGCTTATTCCGAGCGTGAACCGATGTTCGAGCGTGAAATGATCAAATTCTTCCTCAAAGAGTTCGATGCTTTGCCTGCCGGCCAGAGATTTGCAGCCGCAGACCAGAAGGTGGCTGGCAAGACCGGACAGGCGCGAAGGAATGCCGAGGCTGAATTCGCGGCCAACGTCGCCGAGGGGCCTTTCACCTCGCCGGAAAAGGTGATGGAGCTATATGACCTGTCGTGGGCTGAATTCCAGACACAGCATCCATTTATTGCGGGACTCGTCGATGAGCGTGCGGCTTTAGCAGCCCGCACGACGAAATTTGGTGCAAATATCGACCGCCTTCGCCTTGCTTATATGGAGGCAATGACACAAATGAAGGGGCTGTCTACTCCATATCCGGACGCCAACTCGACGCTTCGGTTCTCGTACGGCAATGTTAAGGGCTATGCGCCCCGCGAGGCTGAGGTGCGTTTTCCATTCACCACCTTAAAGGGAATGATCGAGAAGGACACAGGCATTAATCCCTTTGACGCTCCGCAAAAGCTCAAGGACCTTCAGGCCGCGAAGGATTTTGGCCGGTATGGTGAGGGCGACAGCGTTGTGCTGAATTTCCTCTCGACTGCCGATATTATCGGCGGCAACAGCGGCAGCCCGGTGCTCAACGGGAACGGCGAACAAGTCGGACTGGTATTCGACGGCAACTACGAAGGGCTTGGAAATGACTTCTATTACGATCCGAATTTTAACCGCACGATCTCGGTGGATATTCGATTCGTACTTTTCGTTACCGAAAAGTTTGGAAATGCAAAGTGGATAGTTGACGAACTGACCTTGGTTGGCGGTGGAAAAAGCCGTGCAGCAGGTGCCGGCACGAAATAAATTCACCTGGGCTGAATATCGCAAGCGGCCGCCGATCTGGTGGCCGTTTGCGATTAATAAGCTAGTTTCATGCTGTTCATATGTCTGAGAAGGACGCGCTGGCGGCGAACGACTCGCTTTCTATTCTTTTCGGGATTAAAGACATTTAGCGGGCTGGGGATCATGGCGGCGAGAAAGGCCGCTTCTTCGCGGGTCAGATTTGAGGCACTTTTCTTAAAGTAGTTCCGGGAAGCGGCTTCGGCCCCATAGATACCATCACCCCACTCGATAACATTCAGGTAAATTTCCAGAATTCGCTTCTTAGAGAGCTCCCGCTCGAGAAAATAGGTATAAACGGCCTCTCGCCCCTTTCGGAGAAAATTGCGGTCTTCCGACAGAAATAGATTCTTGGAAAGCTGCTGTGTTACGGTCGAGGCACCCCGCTTAAAGCTGGGCATCGGCGGTATCCAGCCGTCCGGATCATAGTCGCCTTCGGCTTTCGCTTCTTTTTCGCCTTCTTTCACCGCTTCGTCCCAGGCTTTTTGGATCGCTTCCCAATCGAAGCCATTGTGCTGGAAAAAACGCGAATCCTCGCTGGCAAGGACCGCACGCTGTAAGTGCGGAGAGATCTGCTCGATCGGCGTCCAGATCATAAATTTTCGCGGCTCGCGCCCCTCGGCTTTTGCTTCGGAAATCCGAAACTCGATCATAGACGAAGTTGTCGGGTTTTCGTTGCGAAGCCTGGAAATCCCGGGGAAGGTCACGAGCTCATACAAAAGCCACACGCCCAACGCACCAACGAATATCAGAAATAAAACTTTTACCCAGTACCACATATTACTAGTGAATAGTAAATAGTAAATCGGTATTAGTAAATCCAAAAGTGGAATTTACGATCATCTATTTACTATTCGCTATTTACGATTTACTATTCAGCAATATGGGCCGATACGACAATGTAGTTGCAGTGATCCTTGGCGGCGGAGCCGGCTCGCGGCTCTTCCCCTTAACTTATGAAAGGTCAAAGCCAGCCGTACCGCTTGGCGGGACCTACAGGCTGATCGACGTTCCGGTCTCAAACTGTATCAATTCCGAAGTAACACAGATATTCGTATTAACGCAGTATAATTCCGCGTCGTTAAACCGCCATATCTCTCGAACATATCGATTTTCAAGCTTTTCAACCGGCTTCGTTGAGGTCTTGGCTGCTGAGCAGACGATCGAGCACCCCGAGTGGTTTCAAGGCACTGCTGACGCCGTACGGCAAATGCTCCCTCACCTTCGCGATTGGCGGGTCGACACACTGCTGATCCTGTCGGGCGACCATCTTTACAGGATGGATTATCGTGAATTCTTAGCACGCCATTTTGATACCGGTGCCGACCTGACGATCTCAGTTAACCCGTGCCGGCCCGATGAGGCCGAGGGCTTTGGGCTTTTGAAAACGAACGAGAAAGGTGCGATCGTCGAATTCAAAGAAAAACCTTCGGGTGATGAGCTTGAAGCAATGCGAGTTGACACAACGTCATTCGGGCTGGATGCGGAGTCCGCGCGGGCCAGGCCTTTCCTCGCTTCCATGGGGATCTATGTCTTTAGCTACAACAAGCTCGTCGAGCTGCTAAAAACTGATGATTCATGGGTAGATTTCGGCCGTGAGATCATTCCCGGGGCAATCGAAAAGTATAATGTCCAGGCCCACCTCTTCAAGGGTTATTGGGAAGATATCGGGACGATCCGCTCATTTTATGAAGCAAATCTAGATCTTGCCTCGCCACTGCCGAAATTCAACTTTTTTGACACAGGGGCCCCAATATATACGCGCAGCCGATATCTGCCGCCATCAAAACTCCATAATTGCGATATTGATAGTTCGATGGTCAGCGAGGGATGCATCTTGAATGGTGTCCACCTTCGCAGATCGATCGTTGGCCTCCGCAGCCGTATCGACAATGGAGCCAGCATTGATGACTCGATCGTGATGGGTTCCGATTTTTTCGAATCGCTTTCCGAGATCAACAGCAATCTGGAAACGGGGCGGCCCCACGTGGGGATTGGTGCCAACACAGTGATCCGCCGTGCGATCCTCGATAAGAATGTAAGAATCGGTAACAACGTCAGACTTGTTAATAAAGGCGAGATCGAAAATTATGACGCTCCGGATGCTTCGTTTTATATTCGCGAAGGCATAATCATTGTCCCCAAGAACGCGACTATCGAACATGGGACCGAGATCTGACGACGATCATTTTTTGGGGCTCCGCCTTATAAAAGTCTCGCGAGAGCGCACTACCAGGCCCGTCTGATCGACCTTTACTTTTACATTCGCAGTCTTGCCACTCACTCGATCGTCCCTCGGATAATAAGCGATGCTGTAAAATTCGCGTAGTTCGCTGGCGATCTTGGTGTATGCGTCGCTAAGATTAACTAAGGTGCTCGCCTCATAGATGCGGCCGCCGGTCCGCTGAGCAAGTTGATCGAGATACTCGGCGGCTTTCTGATATTCCTCAACGGTTGTACCCTGGCTGCTTGGAACGCCGACAGAAGGGATCGGGAAGGGTAATTTGTTATCGCTTTGCTGGGGGATCGGAATTCTTATTGGCGGCGGCCCGGTATTCGTCGATCTGCCTTTCATCCTTTGAACGTCCGCGAACGTATCGTAACGGATCGGATAGATCAGCGAATCGAGTTCCATCGCATCGCTTAGATTACGCATATCGTTCGACCGGCGGCTCGTTGTGTCGACGCCGTCCGTGAAGAGGATCACCGCCTTTCGGCCTTCGATCTGTCGCAGCCGCTCATTCATTACCAGATCGACCGCCTCATAAAGACTGGTTCCGGTCGCGATCCGCGTGGATTTTATCGCCCGGTATATCTGATTCCGGTCGCTAGTCGCCTCGGATAACATATGGACCTCCTCGTCGAACGAGATCACCATGACCTTGTCCTGAGGTCGAAGCTGGTCGATAAATGCGATAGCGGCATTTTGGATCTCAGCGATCTTAAAGGTTGTCGAGTAACTCATATCGAGCACCAAAGCTACTGTAAAGGGCTGGTGCTCGTTAGAGAAAAGATCGATCTCCTGTTCCACGCCGTTCTCTATAACCGTGAAGTTCTCTTTTTGAAGGCCACCAATAAACCTGCCTTTCTTGTCCATAACCCTGACCGGAACGGACACGAGTTGGGTGTTTACCTTGATCACCTCATCTTCATCTCGGAAGGCGTCCCTGACATGCTCATCTCCTGGAGTGGGTGTTGGGGTCGATTCAACGGTCCGCTTGTTAGCTTTTCCAGATTCCTGCGGGTTCTCGCGCCGGGATTGCGCGATGAAACTCGACACACCCCCCAACAAGACCAAGGCTAAAAAGGCAACGAAGACTCTCATAAAAAGATGCTGAGCTATTCTACGATGCCCCATTGAATATAAAAAGATGCCGGGCACCAAAAAAGGGAGCCTTTCAGCCCCCTACGAATCTAATTTTCTATTTCTATCTATCGCCTGCCTGTTGATGAGTTACTTTGGCCAACGATATAACTGTTCTTGGCACGAACGACGACCTCTGGCCGCATTACCCTTATCCTTATCTGTTTTCGATCGCCGGGCTTGCCCACGTTGTCAGGATAGTACCCTAATGAATATTGCCGTCGAAGTTCCTCCGCAATGCCAGAGAAAGCAGCCTCGAGATTATAGAGCGATTGTGCCTCAAACTGGCGGCCCCCGCTATTCTGGGCAAGCGTTTCGAGATATTGGCGGCCCGTTTCATATTCGGATGACGATGACCCGGACCCGCCTCCGCTTCCAATGTTCACATTGCCGCCCATTATGATCGCTCCGAGGATATCGGCCATAGAAACGCGGCCGCCGCGGCGCGGCGGATAACCGCCGCCTCGTGGATTTCCGCGGCCGACTCCCATCTCACGCGACGTGTCGTAGCGGATAGGGTAGAACAAGGCGTCTGACTCCTCTGAGGCCCGTAGCGAGGTTGTGTATGCACCGCGGCGCGAAGTCGTATCAACGCCGTCGGTGAAAAGCACAACGGCCTTTCTTCCTTCGACTCTTCTGAGTTCCTGTTCGATCGTCCTCTCGACCGCGTCATACAGACTGGTACCGTTGCCGAACTCGGCCATTCGGATCGCGTTGCGAAGCTGCATTCGATCGTTTGTCGGCGGACTCAAGACCTGCATCCGCTGGTCAAAAGCGATCACCATCACACGATCCGCGGGCCTGAGCTGATTGACGAACGTGATAGCCGCATTCTGGATCTCATCCATCTTGAACTGTGTTGAAGGGCTTACATCGATCAAAAGCACCACAGTAAACGGCTGTTCAACCGACTGAAAGTAATCGACCTTTTGCTCGACACCGTCCTCGAATATCTTAAAGTCACGCTGCTGGAGTCCGGAGATGAACCTGCCGTCCCGATCCAGTACAGAAACAGGCATCGTAACGAGATTGGTCTCGATCCGAATAACCTCATCGTTTTCCTCGACAGGCGGCGGTGTAGGTGTCGGTGCTCCGGAGGGCCGTCGCCCGTCCTGCGTTAGCACAGGAGGCCCGGAACGCTGTGGGTTAGTACCGGTATCATTATTACCAAGCGCGGGCGGCGTTGCGGTCGGTGCTACTCTCGGTCGAGTCGAATTACTCGACTGTCCAAAAGTACCGAGCGCGAGCATCCCCGTCAGTATCAAAAGACCTGCAAATTTATTCATCAGAACTGATTCTCCGAACCGAAGCATTACTTTGGGGAAAGCACCAAATATGATTAACCGACAACGGATTTCGTTGCTAATATTTTTCGTCAAGAATTTCGATCGCGAGATCGTGAAACCTCCGTCGCACCGAGTTGATTTTAGCGAACGGTAAGCCATGATCGTGCGTGCGGTTCGTCAGCAAAATGAAAACCCGCTCCATGACTGGATCGATCCACAAACTCGTCCCTGTAAACCCAAGATGTCCAAAGCTTTCCGGCGACATTTTTGTTCCGGACGTCGAGTCTGGTGTGGATGCGAGCTGGAATGCGAACGAGCGATGTTCGTTCAACCCAGGCGTGAAATTCGTCCGGAAAAGTTCACAAGTCTCAGGCTTCAGCAGGGTCGTGTAATTCGGCAAAAATTGCTGTGCGATCTTAAAGACCTCTTCCGCCGTAGAAAATAGACCCGCATGCCCCGCAACACCACCCATGAAATAAGCGTTCCCATCGTGAACCTCGCCCCAAATGACGCCGATCCGAAAAGGGTCAGAACCGGGAGCGATAGCGACTGGGTTCTTCGTCTCGTCGGAGCCCTCAATCAAATATCCTAGTTCGACACAGGTCTGTCGCTCGAAAATATTTCCTTTTTCGCTTGCCGCAATATCGATCTGTGAAATTCGGCGCGCGTTTGGATCACTCAACGGATTGAAAGTTGTGTTTCGCAAGTCCAGTTTGCCTTCGAACATATCAGCGATCGCGAGATCGATCAGAGGACCATCAACCTTCTGTATCAGATGACCAAGGACTATGAAATTTAGATCACTATAGACGACTTCCAAACTCGCTTCGAGCAGCGGTTCTTTGGCGATCGTTTCAACAACATTAAGTAAATTCCTGGAGGTCAGATAAAGCGGCACCCATGACTTATAGCGGCTTGTATGGCTCACTAGTTGTCTTACTGTTACATTATTTCCACCACTTTCCTCAAATTGCGGCAAGTATCCGGCGACTCTGTCATCTAAGTTGAGCCGTCCCTGTTCGATCAAATGAGCGGCATACAGCCCTGTCACCAAGACCTTCGTCAAGCTCGCCAGATCATAGATCGTATCTTTCCTCGCCTCGATCAACTCAGGCTCGACGACAGCGTGGCCGAGAGCCTCATGCATGACGATCTCACCTTTCTCCGCGACGAGATAGACCGCCGACGGGAAATCTCCGGCGTCGATCCGTTCGGTTAAGAATTGCGATATTGGGTCGGACATTATAACGGTATTAATTTTGCTTTTGCGGCTATTGACAACAAAACGGTCTGAAAATTAGACTTGACCTCTAAATTTTTTTAACGAGGTACATTAAATATGAGCAAAGTAGAATCTGCCGACCTAATTCTAAAACTTTATGACCTTCGCCGCGAGGCGACCATGCGAAAGGCCCGTGACTGGATGTTCGGTTTTAACCCGACGAGCGTCGAGGAGTATATGCAGAAAATGATGGATCCCGAAGTTGGCGGTTATCTTCGGATGGTCGTTTCATATTGGGATATGGCTGCAACACTCGTGAATGAAGGGGCGATCGATGCCGATATGTTCGACAAGACGAATGGAGAACATGTATTGGTCTTTGCCAAGATCCAGCCGCTTCTCGCTGACCTGAGAGCAATGTGGCAGGCGCCGGAAGCACTCTCGAGCCTCGAAAAGCTCATCATGGATCGTCCCGGCGGAGCCGAACGCGTAAAGCAAACGCAGGAATGGCTCAAATCGATCCAGGAGCAGATAGCTGCCCAAAGTGGGCAATCGAGCGAAGCCGTTGCCTAACGCTCATATGCAAGAATACCAATTCAAATTTGCTGGATGTCCTTCGATGCGGTAGTGTTAGGTTCGCCTTACTCACCACATCCTCGCACAGGCTTTTTTAGCTATATGAAAGGTATTCTTGCTTCATTTCTTCTCATTGTCCTGGCTTCGCTCGGTTCGGTCGGGCAAAGGGATGAGCGAACTCCGCCAAAGGCGGAGGAACGCGAAGCCCAAATATTGGCTGCGGATTTCTTTAAAAGATTGCAAGAGACGCAGGATATTTCCCTGCTTCTTAAACAGTACTTCATCGAAGATTTCTCAATTCGTCTGAAGTATTGCGGTACGTCTGGGGAATGCGGCGGATTTGGACGAGATTTCTGGCAGAAAAACGAAGAGCTTACTTTACTAAACGGAACAGAAAGGGACTATGAGCGGGACTATATTAACTCGATCAACTATTTGTTTCTGTATTTTCGGTCGATCGCTCATCAGGCAGTCATTTCAGGCCAAAAGCTTGCTGAGAACGAAGAATCTGCTGCGAAGGAAATCAATCAGCGGCTAAAGGAAAAACTCAAAGACCACCCCGAGGCTCTAAAGCTAAACTTCTGGGAAAATCCCGATGAACCGTTGCCAGAAGCAAAAACGCTGGACGAATTTCGTGGACGGCTTGTCAATTTTGAGCGGCTGAATGCTGCCTTACGGGTAATCGAAAAAGATCTTCGCGTGAAATTATCGCGCAAGCACTCCAAAACCCGTTTAACCTTTACTCCCAAAGAGTTTCGGGTTTACAAGGAGCCGAATAAGGAAAGGTTTTTTCGCTACCCCGCTAGTATTCAAATGTTTGACGTATGGGCTTTCAACGATTCCGTCCTTCTTAAGATAGATATGGTTCGGGAACGCGGCAAGCTTAGGATCGTCGCGGTCTACCCTCCGATGGATTGAGGAGATCTCTTAAACATCGAGCCGCCGTCGGTGGGCGTCGATCCTTTCCAATACACCGATCGCGAGAGTTAATGCACGCCGCCCGTCCTCACCCGTGATGGGCGGCGTTTCATCGTTCTCGACACTACGCAGAAAAGCAAGAATCTCTGCCCTTAGCGGTTCGATATCGTCGATCTCAAGCCGGTTGATCGTAATCCCCAGAAGCGGATGCGCCGCTTCAGGATTCAACGATGTAAGTGAGGCAAATTTCGTGGCGTAATCAAGCACGACGTAGGCATTTGTCTGGTAGAACCTCGTTTTGCGGATCTTTTCGGTCCCGATACGCGAGGCTGTTATATTAGCCACAGCTCCATTTTCGAATTCTATCCGGGCATTCGCGGCGTCAACCTTGTCTGAGATCACGGGTATACCGACGGCGCGGATCTCCGATACTCTCACATCTTCCCCGACCAGCCATTGCACGGCATCGAGGTCGTGGATCATTACGTCAAGCACCACGTCAACATCCAGCGACCTATTTGGAAAAGGCGATACGCGGTGTATCTCAAAATAGAGCGGGCGCGTAACGTGCGGCCGAAGAGCGACCATAGCGGGGTTATATCGCTCTAATTGCCCCACCATCAATTTCGCACCGGTTTTCGACGCCGTCTCGATCATCCGATCGGCTTCGGTGAGTGTAAGAGCAATCGGCTTTTCAACCAATACATGCACGCCGCGTTCTAGGAAAGCACAGGCGATGTCAGAGTGTGTTTCGGTAGGTGTACCTATCGAAACTGCGTCTACTTTGTCGAGTAGGTCGTTCCAATCTGTAAAATGCGCGACGTTATGAAGTGTACCGGCGGTTTCGGCGGTTGACGGGTCAATATCGCAAATTCCGATGAGATCGACCAATCCCTCGGCGGCAAGTTCGGCATAATTACGTGCATGGTGCCGCCCAAGGCTACCGACGCCGATGGCGGCCACGCGAAGTTTAGGTTTTCCGGCCATAGTTTGATAACAAACCGCTTTTCAGCAATACTTTACATTCTTATTTAAGATGCCGGAAAACACAAAGATCGACGATATTCGAAGGCACTCGGTACCCGCATGGGTCTGGATATCGCTCTTTGTTTTAGCGGTCGGCGCGTACTTCGCAGGACTGGATATGCCGTTGGTGGGGCCAGACGAGCCACGCTACGCTCAGGTTGCCCGCGAGATGTTCAATCGGGGCGATCTGGTCACTCCGACGCTCGGCGGCCATCACTGGTTCGAGAAACCTGCTCTGCTCTACTGGCTGCAGATCGGCTCATATTCGCTGCTGGGAGTTACTGAATTCGCCGCCCGTCTCGGCCCGGCTTTGTTCGGCCTCGGAACAGTGCTGAGTTTATGGGTGCTTGGCCGCTCCCTCGACGTCAATTCACGGGATGACGTGAAAAACGGCAGTTTTGCACCTTGGCTCGCGCTGATGGGGGCATCGACTTTAGGGATAATCGTATTTGCTCATGGGGCTAGCTTCGATATTATTGTCACCTTTCCGATGACCGCCGCCCTGGTGAGTTTCTTTATTTTCGACCAGGCTAGAACGCGAAATTTCCGGTCTTCGACCTTGCCATTGTTATCCTTCTACTTTTTTATCGGAATTGCCGTACTGGCAAAGGGCTTGATCGGCATCGTATTCCCGTTTGCGATCGTTGGCCTTTACCATTTTCTTTCACGCAAGCTTCCGAACAAAGCATTCGTTATTAGCCTTGTCTGGGGCACACTCCTGGCGACAGCGGTCGCCGCCACCTGGTATTGGCCGATGTATGCCCGGCATGGATATGAGTTTGTCGACGAGTTTTTCCTCCAACACCATTTTCAGAGATTCACGTCCAACAAATACCAGCATCCTCAACCATTCTATTTCTTTTACTGGGTTCTACCGCTGATGACCATCCCGTGGCTCCCATTTTTCGGCGCCGCCGTAGCGAGGACCATCCGAGGCCTTTTTAGAGGGTTCTCAGCTGGAGGATCAACAAACTCTTCACCCCTTTTGTTCTTTGCATGGGCATGGCTATTGGTGCCTCTAGTATTCTTCTCGTTATCCGGCTCAAAGCTGCCCGGCTACATACTTCCAGTGGTTCCGGCAGCCATAGTGGTCACTGTTTTATACGTTTACGGGCTCGTGATGAGCAGTGTTCGATGGCAGAATATCGTCCTTGGCCTCGCCGGACTTACGTTTGTGGTCCTGATCGCTGTGGCACTTTTCGCGGCACCGCGATTCGCCGAACGGGATTCCGTCAAATCACTGTTCGATGCGGCCAATGCTCGCGGCCATGTCTCGGAGCCGGTCCTGATGTTCCTAAGGATCTCGCACAACGCGGAATTTTATGCCGCAGGCCGGCTGGTCCGCGATGAAGAGGGGAAACAACGCCGAGTTATGACGAAGGAAGAACTCGTCAGCGAACTCCAAACTCTCGGCGGCCGGGCGGTTATCCTCGTGCCTACAGAGTATGTTGCCCAATTATCAGTTATCGAAGAGATCGAGACCGAGGTTTTAGGCAACAATGACGAATTTTCTGCTGCAATGGTGTTCTTGAAGAACTAGGAACTGAACTCAGCCGCCCGCCTTAACCTGTCCATCAAGGCCGTTCCGAGCCCGCTCTCTGTCACTGGCTCACAATAAATTGTTTCGATTCCCATACGATCACATTTTCGAAAGAATTCGTAGAGCAACTGAGCGTACTCCTCAATATTCGCGCATACTTGTGTGACTTTAAGATCCGCGTCGGTCCTGTGGAGCCCGATAAACGCTGAATTTGGCGTCACGCCGGGAACATTGCCCAAAACGACTTCGGCCTTCGGTGAATAATGGCGATGTTTCAGCCCCGGACTGCGCGGCGATTCAAGATCTTTGTCGGTCGATAGCCGGATCTCGGGCGATACCTCTCGCAGCTCTTCGATCGATATTGCTCCGGCTCTCAGGATCATCGGCGTTTCCTGAGTACAGTCGACCACAGTCGATTCCAATCCGATCTGAGAGGAGCTGCCCTTCAATATACAGTCAATTCTTCCGTCGAGGTCCTCGTGGACAGCCTCCCACGTCGTAGGGCTCGGCCTTCCGGAGATGTTCGCGGAAGGCGCGACCACGGGAACGCCGCAAGCAGCGAGAAATTCTCGAGCGATCGGCAGGCGAGGCATCCTTATCCCAATGGTTTCGAGCCCTGCGGTAGCGATCAAAGGGACCGCCTGTGATCTACGCACAACGACTGTCAACGGCCCCGGAGAAAAGACTTTAAGCAGACGCTGTGCCACCGGGGTTAGATGGTCCGTCAGCAGCTTTATTTGGTCCTCATCGGCCACATGCGCGATCAGCGGATTGTCAGCCGGGCGGCCCTTGGCCTCGAATACCATTCTGATGGCTGCCTCGTCAAAAATATCGGCCCCGAGGCCATAAACGGTCTCAGTCGGAAATGCCACGACTCCGCCGCGTTTGATGAACGCGGCTGCTGCCTCGGGTGAGTTTGTGAGGAGTGTTTCCACAGCAAGAAGTTTCACGTAAAGCTTTGAAGAACGCAAAGGGCGAATTCACCACAGAGAACTCGGAGATAAAGCACGGACCGTGTGCCTCTGTGGTGAAACTTCCCTTCAACAAGCTAAAATAGGCATTGTGACGATCGTCGAAAAACTCAAACTGCTGCCGACCAAAGCCGGGATCTACATTCACAAGAATAGTGCCGGCAAGATCATCTATGTCGGCAAGGCAAAAAACCTCAAGAATCGTGTGCGGTCATACTTTCATTCAAGCCGGAACCACGATCCCAAGACTCGGCAGCTCGTAAAACTGATCGCGGATTTTGAATTTATCGTCGTCGACAATGAGGTCGAGGCCCTCGTCCTCGAATCGAACCTCATCAAGAAGCACAAGCCACGGTTCAACATCTTCCTCAAGGACGACAAATCGTATCCACACCTAAAGCTTACAAACGAACCTTATCCAAAAGTTGTTGTTACGCGTAAGATAGTCCGCGACGGATCTGACTACTACGGGCCCTTTTTGCCTGCTACGCTTGCGAGAAATACGCTCAATCTTATCAATCGAGCTTTTCAGCTTCGCACCTGCGAGATCGAGATCGACGGCAAACTTCCGCGTCCGTGCCTCGAGTATCATCTCAAACGCTGTCTCGGCCCTTGCGTCAAAGGCCTCTGTACCCAGACCGAATATCGGGAAGCGGCCGCTGACGTTAAGATCCTGCTCGAAGGCAAGAACAAGGAGCTTGCCAAAACGCTCGAGGAGCGAATGTGGCTGTTTTCGGAACAAGGCAAATACGAATTGGCCGCAAAATACCGTGATCTGCATCGCACGGTTTTGGCGTTGGGCGAGACCCAAAAAATGGCGACGACCGCGGACCGGGATATCGACATTATTGGCTTTTACCGCGAAAAGCAGCGGCTCGCATTGCAGCTATTTACAATGCGCGAAGGGCGCATTGTGGGCCGTCGAGAGTTTTTTTGGGAAGAACTCGCCGATGACGTTACGTTTGACGCAGCGGAGTTTTTGGGTGTCGTACTCGCTCAATATTATTCGACCGACTACGTGCCGCTTGAGATCCACGTATCGCAGGATTTTGATGATCGAGCGGTTCTGGAAAAAGCGTTGACCGGGCGACGCGGTCGACGCGTTCGCATCCTCGATCCTAAACGCGGCAAGAACAAACATCTCGTCAATCTCGTCGAGACCAATGCCAAGATCGCCTTCGAACAGCGTTTTCGCGTTCTAAAACCCGACAGCGAAAAGGTGCTCGAGGAACTGCAACAGATCCTGGAACTATCGTATTTCCCCGAACGCATCGAGTCGTTCGACATTTCAAATATCTCCGGCTCAGAGAACGTCGCGGGCATCGTGGTTTTCGAAAATGGCAAACCCGCACGCTATGCCTACCGGCGTTTGATCATAAAATCTGTCGAAGGTGCCAATGATTTTGCATCGATGCACGAAGCCGTTTTCCGCCGTTATAAGCGAATTCTCGCCGATGGCGGACAACTGCCGCGTTTGATATTCATCGACGGCGGGAAAGGCCAGCTCAGTGCAGCCGCTGCCGCGATGGAATCTCTCGATCTCGAACAGATCATGCTCGTCGGCATCGTCAAACCGCCAAAACGGCATAACCAGATCTCGCACCTTCTCGTCCATGGCCGAGAGGACAAACCTATCCCGTTCGACCGCAATTCGCTGGCATTCCGGCTGGTGCTTCAGATCCGGGAAGAAACGCATAAGACAGCTATCGAATTTCATCGCAAGCGGCGTGAGAAACGCGATTTCTCGTCCGAATTGTCAGAGATCCCGATGATCGGCGATAAACGGAAGATGACTCTTTTGAAGTCATTCGGATCGATCGAGCGAATTGCGAATGCATCTCTCGAAGAGTTAAAGCCCTTTGTCGGCCCCGCCGCAGCAAGCGCGATCGTGGGCCATTTTGAAAGACAGCGAGAGTTGGCTGGGAAGAGCTAACTGCCCGAGTGCTTGAATTGGCATTGACATTCATCGTTAACTCATATAGCTTTCCACTGTTAACCAACAGACCAAGGGATTTTGGGTAAGTCTTTTTCTTACAGGAGAGTCTCTATGCTTACACGAATTCTGGCAGCTACCGTTGCCGGAGGAATTACATTCTTTGTATTGGGTTTTGTCATTTACGGTTTGATATTGGATGAACGCGTAATGAAGCCAAACATGAACACGTTTCCGGGACTGATGAATGAGATGCCGAACTGGATCCCTCTCGTTCTGGCAAATCTTGTTTCGGCCCTGCTGCTTGCCTATATTTTCGACAAATGGGCAAGTATCAGCACGTTTGTCGGCGGGCTCAAGGGAGGTGCGGTTGTATATTTCCTGATCGCATTGAGCTTTCAGCTGATGTTCCTTGCATTCATGAATCTGCACAAGAATTACATTCCGATGGTTGCCGATATTATCGGCTCGACCGTTTTGGGAGCGATAGCCGGCGGCGTGATCGGACAGGTTCTGGGAATGATGAAAAAAGGCGAGGCATAAGCCTGCCACTTGGCGAGCGAGGGGTCATTTACGGCTCCTCGCATCTTATCGTTCGTGTTTTGGTAAACAGCTTTTTGAATTCCCGCTCGGGCGTTCCGTCGTAATTAATATATTCGATCAATTCGTTGGCACAGTTTGACCAGCCAAATGCCATCACTTCGAGCAGGGCGAACCGAAACTTATCAGGCGATCTTAGTTGATTATCAAATATGCGTTTAAGGCGTTCGGGATCGGAGTTTTTTGACCGGCTGTCCTCGTTCACCAACAGCCATGTTTTCAAAAGCTCGTCACCGCCAGCGATGATCGGCTCAGCGAATTTTGCAGTACACGTTGGTGCATCTCTGTACTCCAATAACGCCGCGGGCTCGCGATAAGCTCTCATGGTGGTGCGTTCGAGCTTATAAACCTGTTCCATTTCACGCAGCTTCTTTTTCCGAAAATCCTGCCAGTAAGGGGCAGCCGCGATATCCAGAGCTTTAAGCTCGGCCGATTTCCTTTGGAATTCGAGGTCGAGGGATTTGAGATCTATCTTCGCGATATCCTCAAAATTCCAGACGGTTGTATTCGTTTCGAGCGAGTAGCTGCCCGGCCGCGCCAGCTTAAGGGTATTCCGAAGTTGTACCACGGAAACTTTCCCCGCGTTATAGGTGCCGTCGTACGTACAAAGCTCGTCTTGCCAACGAAACGTGCGTGTTTGTGCAGTAACGGCTATCGCGGCCAGAAGCAGGAAGGTAAACGTGACAGATCTCATATTTTCGAAAACGAGCAATAAGTATATACGCCACAATGCTCAAAACATCAAGATCAGCCGCCCCTTCGCCTTTGCTCACCGGCACAGCGGCGATATTGCGAGCACCCGGTTCTGTATCCACGATGAATTTTGCATTTTTTTGCCATTGCGGTGACAATAGCTCAGATATCGAGATCACATTTCGGAGGCACTTTGATGAACTTGTTACTTTCATTGGGAACTTTGGTACTGGCGCTGTCCTTTTGTGGGCTTTCCGAACGTCTCCAGGGGCTCACCGGCTCGTCGAATTCGGGCACTACCTCGCCGGCGTCCAATTCATCGGGCTCATCCACATCGAAGGCAGAAAAGCCAAAACTGTCCGGTGCCCAGCAATCGATCCTCGATTCGGCAACCGAAACCTCGTGGGATGATCAGGGACTTTCATGGAAGCTGCCCGCCGGCTGGAAAAAGATGGATGTCAAGAAAGAATCCTTCAACTACCAGTCGCCTGATAATGCCTTCCTGCTGGTTAACATCTCGGTGATGGCCGACAATTTCCCGATGGATCTGAGCCTCAACGCCTATCACGAACAAGCGCTTCAGCAGCTAAAGAACGGCAAGTACGAAGCGGTAAAGCTTGTCGAGATCGACGGCATCCCCGGCGTCGAGTTTGTCGAGGCAGTGCCCGAAGACAAGACAGGCCCGCGTCGGCACCAATGGATCGGCTATCGCAGCTATCTCGGCCAAAAACAGCAGCTCAACGTCATGACCTCAACAAAAGGCACCAATTTCGGAAAGCACACAGACAACTTTCAAGCGATCCTGTACTCGATGAGATCTGTGGGTAAATAGTAAACAGTGACGGGTGACGGTGATGAGTGATGAGTGATGAGTGACAAGTGACGGGTGACGGGTGACGGGTGACGGGTGACGGGTGACGGTAATGCTGCATTCACAAATCACCATTTACAATTAACCATTCACCGTTCACGATTCATCACTTACAATTCTCCATTTTCCACTGGCCATTTTCGATTTTCCACTTTGCGCACCCCTGTTTTTGTACCAGGCCGGGACAAGAAAATTGTCGTAACTATCCTATTACGTAACATTTACAGACTTGTACCTTGTACCACGTGTTTTCAAGGAGTGGGCGGTTAGTGTGTGTCGTCCTGAAAAAAGTTGACACTTTTCAGTACGTATTCCTGATGGAAGTTGTCACTCGTGTCTTAGTCCTGAACAAGGTTTACATTGTCTCCTTTTTGTTTTAGTTTTCTCAATTGCTCAAGCCGCGGCTTGAGCAATTGGCCTCGTGGAAAAGTAGTTCTTCCACCGCCTCTGTAGTATTC
>JBGTBC010000446.1:0-5228 GCA_041749555.1 Pyrinomonadaceae bacterium
TACTCCGAGAGCACCGCAGCCATTCGGACGATCTCACCGCTGCGGCTCGCCGCACCCGGCCTGGTGATCACGGCCCAGTCCGGCGTCAGCACCGCCGCATCCTCCACAAAAGTCGAATCAGGATATTCCGCGTCCGCCTCCAGCATAATAACCCGAAGCCCCGCTGCCTCCAGGGCCTCACAATACGCACGATGCTGCTCAAGTGTCCTTTCAAACACCGGCCGCCCAAGTGAAACGGTAGTAAGCCCATCAGCAAAATTCGCCGCCGGCGGACACACTATCGCTCTTGTAAAATTATTTTCCATGTTCAAAGCTTCAGCATCTAGTCGCTCATCAAGTCGATAAGAAAGTATAAAACAAGTGTAAGTTCAACCCGCACAGGGGGGCGCGTGAAAATCGTTGGTGCGTCCGCAATCTCGGACGCCAGAAAAAACGGTTGTCATGAGATGTCTTTTCGGATAAGATAACTTTGCGTTCGTGATTCGCGAATCGCGAATGACTATGCCGCTGAAACCTCAAGACATCCTGGTTCTCGTTAAGCTATGCGGATATCCCGAAGTCCAACGGCCCTCCTATGCCGTGCTTTCTGAGGAAATCGGACTCAGCCGATCCGAAGTGTTCGAGGCTGTCAAACGACTTCGGAACGCCCGATTGATTCAGGGCTCAGAAATGGGTGATGCACCGATCTTACGCTCTGTAGAAGAGTTCCTGATCCATGGAGTTAAATATTCATTTCCGGCCGAGCGGGGCGGGGCTTCGCGAGGAATGCCCACGTCATACGCCGCACCTCCACTGGACCGGTTAATATCGAAAGGCGACGATCCCATTCCCGTATGGCCCGACCCCAATGGAAAGAGCCGTGGCCTCAGCCTAAATCCCCTATATCGCTCGGTTCCAGAGGCCGCGCGGCGTGACCCGCTGTTGTACGAACGCCTTGCACTGCTCGATGCTATTCGAGACGGACGAGCGCGGGAACGATCTCTCGCCGAGAAAGAGCTGATCAAGAGTCTTAGAAATGGCCGATCCTAATATAGAAATGCTGCGGTCCGCCGTTGCCCAACTTGGAGAGCTCTGTGACGAGCTTGTTTTTGTCGGCGGCAGCACGACGGGTCTTTTCATTACGGACCCGGCGGCGACTCAGGTCGCCTTCCCTTTCCGTTTTCCATTTTCCACTTTCCATTTTCCATTTTCCACGCATTTCTTCGTGATATAATCGCAGGATGATGACGATAACTAAAGACATTCCCATTACAGTCGATCCCGAGATCATGAGCGGTGCCCCGGTTTTCACAGGGACACGTGTACCGGTAACTGCCTTGCTCGAAAATCTCGAAGCCGGTGTTTCTCTCGACGAATTCCTTGAAAATTTCCCAACCGTCACGCATGAACAAGCCGTTCGCGTCCTCGCCCATTTTCGCTCTGCCACCGCGTAACGCTTGGTGGCTGTATGGCCCATTTATTTGGAAACATCCAGTATATTAGCGACCACTCAATCTTTATCCATCCACGCTATCATCCAAATACTCCCAATGTTTTTCTTCGTTGCAATACTCGCAGAAATATCCCAGAGGTACATCCGCGACCGGAGTACCGTCCAATACCGTTGTTAAAAGGTAGTGGGCCCCAATGAAGCTGCGACACCTCGAGCATGTTGCAGCCCAGTATTTCGTATTAAGCGTGCGGCTGTATTGCCACTCAATCAGTGCACCATTATCTCGAGCGAGCATTAGCTCCTTTGTTGTGAAACGCTCTGGACCGGTATGAGAACCTCGGGAGTGGTCGCCTTCGATAAAAGGAAATCGCATTTTGGAGTTGCATTTGTAACAGGAGGTTTCCACTATCCTCAACATTACTGGTTGGCGGAAATGTCCGCAAACGGAGCACCGCTTTCTGTTTACACACAGCTGAACATGATCGGCGTTGACGAGCTTGTTGTCGAGATTTTCCAGATCAGCCTCCGATACAAGATGAAGTTCAATGAGGATGATCTGGCATTTCACGTAATACGCCCGAGCGGCTTCGTCAGGTTTATGATTAACAACAACCTCGATGGCAGCAATGGCACGGTTACTTCCATCGAATAAGATAATGTCGGGTCGGCACTCGCCTAAAGACCGCTCGAGGGCAGCATGTCTAGCGACCTTTAGAAGGTTGCCAGTATGTACTTGAAAACAGTAAACACACTCCCACGACAAATCCAGAGCCGTGCCAGCTTTAAGACAATCAGTGATCCTGTCGAATAAGAGGCGTTTAAATTCGAAATGGAGAGCCGATTCGGGACTACAGTTTGGAGTCAACGTCTTATGGGCGAAATGCGGACGCTTGCGTCCTCGCCCGGTTCTTCCGCTTTTCTTGAGGATCAAGGCTTCTTTACAATATCCGCAGAAGTATCGATCACTCTTCTCCGCGTCGCTGGCTTGCACTTGTTGGCCGGCCTCATTCCTGGCGACACTATATAGAATCTCCCCCATAGGCTAAGAGCTACATTCGAAACGGGGTTTTTAGACGAGGACTAAGCTATCTGTTAACTCCGTGACCCCGATGTTTTTAAGATAGTGATATGTGGAGTCATAGAACGTCGGCTGACGAGTTGTATCTTCCGGATCGCCGTTCGGAACCACGATGACCACCCCTTGCCTCGCTCTCGTCATCAGAACCCGATAAGCATTCTTGAGGTACTGCTTCCTCTCGGGACTACGCACGTTGTGCCATATTGATCCAACGAACGAATAGGTTCCCCATTTGTCCGCTGAATATCTAAAATCAGCATCCCACGCAACGCAGGCCCAATCGAGCTCTAGACCTTGAACCTGAAATTCCGTAGCGACGGCTTCAAGAAAATAAGAAGACCGGACGTCATCTTTCCCTTCTAAAAACCAATTGACGGGATTCATTGGCGAGTTAACATCTATGCATTTTGCTTTGAGGCGATCAGCGCTTGATGATGCCAGCAATCCAAATCGTTCACTGCCTCGGGCCTGTTTTCGCAACCACTCTTTAGCCGTCGAAAGGTCGCGAGTTAGCACCAACGGGTACTTTTTCTTGATTTCCTGGTATAGATCAGCCGCACTTTCCGTCTCCATATCGAGCAACGCCTTGACGAAATCCGAAACTTTCTCCGCTCGGTAGGAACGCATAGATACTGAAAGGTGAAGACGATTGTCGACTTGGACTTGCTCCTTATGTTGAATCTCTTCTAGGACGTGGCCTGCTGCGTATTCTGCATCGTGGAGTCGGTCCGAGATATGGATGTTCCAATCCGGAAAGGATCGGTTTAGAGATTCGATCCATTCGCCGATGCCGGCTTCACCGCGGTTGATTTCTTGACCTCCACCAACCAGACATACGATGACTGCCCAATCATCGTGCCGATTGAGACACGAGATGAGAAATTGCGGTTCAGACATTTCAAAATCTGGAATTCCCTTCTTTCGTTTCATGAAACTCGCCGTTTCGTGCAGATTCCATGCTCGCTGAGCTTCGTCAAAAATCGCAACGTGGTCGGCCGGTGCGCTTTGATCAGTCAGATACTCGTCGCGATAGTGGTGGACGTTTTGAATGAAAAGTTTGACCCGGCGAAGTGCCTCGCCTTTGGAAATGCGCTTGCCAGCTTCGATTGAACGACGGACGCTGTCGCGGGCGAGCGCTTCCCGCAAGATTGCGACGAGCGGACCATTGCCGGAAAGAAATACGCTTGGCGACTCCGCCTTATCGCCCATTTGCCGAGTCGCTACGTCGAGACCAACCAACGTCTTGCCGGCACCGGGTACGCCGGTTACAAAACAGATGGCCTTCAGATTCTTTGCCTTGGCCTCGCCGATTATTTCAGCGATTGCACTTCCTGTCTCTCGAAGGTTCTTCGCTGATGCATCGCTTCGCGAAATATCAGCAACCGAATGTTGATTGTATAGGGCGGTCGCAGCCTCAATGATTGTGGGTGTGGGAGCGTATCTTCCCGAATCCCACGCATCACAATCGATATCCGCACATTCTTTGACGAATTCTATGACAGAATCGAGCACGTTCGGGAGCTCGGTTGCACTCGTTCGGATTGGCGGCGAGATAAGATCGTCCGCATCTCTAGCAAAGTCAAAGCTAGACAGCCCACTAGTTGCTTCAGTGGCGATGAGAACGGGGGCAACAACGGGCGCATGACTGGTCTCGTGGAAATTCTTCAGGTCGAGAGCATAATCCCATACTTGATCAATATTAGAAGGCAAAAACGTACGCTCACCAACTTTGAATTCCAAAACGAAAATTACATTGGCAATAATGAGCACCACGTCCACGCGTCGGCCCATTCGGGGGATCGCGTACTCGAAGAACACACGGCCATCATGACCGGAAAGACATGGTTTTAAAATATCAGTTTGCTGAAGCCAAGCGCTTTTCTGCGTCAGTTCATCGGCGAAGCCACTATTTCGCGACAGTTCGCCAAGGATCTCATTTGATGAATCGGCGAGAAAGCCCTGAATAGTATTCGAATAATAGAAGCGTTGCATCCGTTGGGAATTTGACGATAGCTTCTCACAGGATTATCCATTTTCCAAACCGGAAGCCAGAAATGCGTGGCCCATGACAGAATACTCGCCGCGTTCGACCATGCCGATGTAGGTGCGGTGAAAACCGGTTAGGAATGAGAGTTCTTCTTGTGAGAGGTTTCGCTCGGTACGAAGTTGTCTGATTCGCTTACCGAATTCTTGCAGTAGAATTCGATCCTTCACTGCGATCAATCCTATACTTATTGTATGCAGCGATCAACATACAATAAGTATCAGGACAATGGTTGCCGCGCGAAAAGCAACCAAGTCTGTCCTCATTCCATCGCAGCAGTGATGACGTTATTAGGAGTACGTGTATGAAGCTGGGCCAGACGTGGGGTGTGGTGGCGGCGGTGATGATAATCGGGTTTGCTGCCGGTGAGGCAGAGGCTTGCAGCTGCTTTTCCGGGGGACCGGTTTGCCAGAGCTTTTTCAACACGCCAGTGGTGTTCAGCGGACGAGTGACCACGATCGAGGAGGGACCGCGTGCGCCTGAGGGCAAGATCGAATGGCAGCCGAGGATCGTGAAATTTGCTGTTACTGCTTATTACCGCGGGGGCGGCGTCGAGCAGTCGGTTGAGGTCCGTACCGGAATGGGCGGCGGTGATTGCGGATACGGATTCGAGGTGGGAAAGGATTACCTCGTTTATGCGCATTCGCAAGAGAACAGCCTATCGACCGGGATAT
>JBGTBC010000447.1:0-6076 GCA_041749555.1 Pyrinomonadaceae bacterium
CGGGAGCGCCCCGCGAACAATAAACTTAAGCTCGAGATCCTCGGCGAGACAAAGTTCAAGGGCGGCGATCGCCGTACCGTCCATATAATGGTCTGCCGCGGCACCGAAAGAAAAGTGGTTTCAGACGCGCAGATCATGATCAAAGTACTTGGGTCTGCCTTCAGGCCGGTCATTTTTCACGCCCGGTCCGACTCTAACGGTTTGGCAAAGGTTCATCTTCAGTTGCCGCAATTTTCGGCGGGACGTGCGGCATTGCTTGTCAGGGTGATCGCGGGCGGCGAGGAAGTGGAGATCCGACGCCTCGTAACGCCTGGTAATTAGACTCGGGACCGCTCGACCTACTAAAATGATCGTGTGATCTCGATTACTCTGAACGGCGAAAAACGTGAGTTAGATAAAGAGATCGATCTCGAAAGCCTGATCGATCTTTTTTCTTTGCCCAGAAAACGTGTCGCGGTCGAGGTCAATCACGCGGTGATCCGCCGGGTTGATTGGCCCGACACAGCCGTAAAGGACGGCGACATCCTCGAGGTCGTGCATTTCGTCGGCGGCGGCTAACTTTGCGTTCTTTGCGGCTTTGCGTGAAAATTGTCATGTAATATGTCAGATCAATTTTCACTTGCAGGCATTATTTTCGGGTCGCGTCTCATAATAGGAACGGGCAAATACCGCTCTTATGACGAGATGAAGGCTGCCCACGCCGCTTCAGGGGCCGAGATGGTCACCGTGGCCGTCAACCGCGTTCCGCTCGACGGCAAGACCGAGTCTTTTCTCGACCATCTCGATCCCAAAATGCAGATCCTGCCAAATACGGCGGGATGTTACAACGCAGACCACGCGATCCGCACCGCTCGCCTGGCCCGCGAGGCACTCGAAACTGATTGGATAAAGCTTGAGGTCATCGGCGATCAAGTCACGCTGCTGCCCGATAACGAGCAAACGCTCGAGGCCGCCCGCGTGCTGGTCGGTGAAGGCTTTATCGTCTTGCCGTATTTCACCGACGACCTGATCATGGCCAAAAAGCTGCTTGACGCAGGCTGCCCTGCCGTGATGCCGCTCGCGGCACCGATCGGTTCGGGAATGGGAGTTCAAAACCCTTCGAATTTACGAATAATGCGTGAGCAGCTGCCCGATGCGATCATTATAGTTGACGCCGGCGTAGGTGTGCCGAGCGACGCCGCGATCGCAATGGAACTTGGAGCCGATGCGATCCTTATGAACACGGCAATAGCCGAGGCTCAAGAACCCGCCCAAATGGCGACCGCGATGAAGCTCGCTGTCGAAGCCGGCCGTCTCGGTCATCTAGCCGGACGCATGCCCAAACGCCTCTACGCCTCGGCATCGAGCCCGATCGATGGTGCGATCAAATAGATCCCTCTAATACTCGAATTCTGCCACTATCGGCAGATGGTCGCTGGCGATGAGAGCGGTCCGGCTGCGATGGAGAAATGCGTCTTGAAGCCAGAAATAGTCGTCATAATAGACGTGGTCAAGATGAACCAGCGGCAGAACTCCCGGAAATGTACGCGAACGGCCGAGGTGCAGCTTTGGATCGACGCTGCGAAAGTTCGAACGCAAGAGCTTCGTCGCCAATCCGCTTACCCACTCATTAAAGTCACCGGCTACAATTCGCCTGCCGCTAAGCTCCGGAGCGTCCAGCACGTGCTCTGCGAGCATCTTATGTACCTGCTTGCGACGCTCGAAGAACGATGTCCCCATGTGAACGTTTGCCAGATGCACCGGGCCGCCGGGTGCCTTCATCTCAGACCAGAGGAGGCCGCGGGGCTCGCGGCGGGAAACAGTAATGTCGTAATTGCGATGCCGCTCGATCGGAAAGCGGCTAAGCGTTGCGTTTCCGTAATCGGCTCCGCGATGTTTCCGATTCTCGCCCAGGCAGAAATGAAATCCTAATTCCTTCGCGATGAATTCAGCCTGATTATCACGCCGCTGCAGATCCGTATGGCAGACGACCTCCTGCAAGGCAATAATGTCGGCGTCGATCTCACGAAGTACATCCACGATCCGCTCAGGTGAATAACGGCGGTCGATCCCAACGCACTTATGAATATTGTAAGTGGCTAATTTTATCGTATGCATCAGCTGTCGCGGTAACTTTGGATGGCTTTGATCAAGGTTGGGATCGCCACCAATAACAGCAGGACAACGAATGGTGTCGACGTGCCTCGCGGAAACAGCACAAATAGTGCAGCAAGGGCCGTCAGAATGCCTGACGCGATGAAAAGCACTTTGGCTTCCGCCGCTCCGAGAGGTGCTTTTCCGGCTATCGCAGAGCCGATCGTGGTTGCTGCATTTATAGCACCCGCGGTTGCTTTGCGAACGCTGCCGCCCCTTCGTTCGAAACGCCTTTTAACGTTGGGCACCCGGCGTTTTTTGTTCGTTTCGCTGAGGACTATCTCGGTCGAGTTCGACATATCACCGAGGAACATCTCTTCCATCTTCCGGCCGAAATTGTCATCTTCGACGAGTACGTCAAGCTCGTAATTGCCGAACCAACTGGCGATGTTGAGATTCGTCGAGCCAACACGCGAATAGCGCCCGTCAAAGACGGCGGTCTTGGCATGCATCATCGGGCCGTTCCATTCAAAAAGCCGGATCCCCGCCTCGAGCAGCGGACGAAATGTCGAACGCGTTGTCTCGGGAATCAACCCGATGTCAGAGGACTGCGGCACCAATATGCGGACGTCGACGCCATCGTTAGATGCGTCCTTGAGCGTCTGAAGATATGATGGAACACCAATAAAATAAGCGTCTGAGATCCACATTCGCTCGCGGGCCACAACCGCCAGCATCTGATCGAGCCGATACACCTGTGCCGAGCCCGGAACGCTCTGCACGACCCGAAGGGCCGTTGCGCCCCCGATTCCAATATCCTTTTGATTCTTTTTCAGCAGATGTGGATCAAGCGGCGGGCCCATCGTGGACCATACATCAGCGAAGGCGCCTTCGACCTCCACGACGGCCGGCCCGGTGATCCCGACGCCTGTATCTCGCCACGGCGGGATGCCTTTGGTTTCATCGCCCACCCAGTAGCGGCCTACGCAGAGCCCGCTGACAAAAGCTATGCGCCCATCGACCACCATGGTCTTACGGTGATCTCGGCTTACTATCCCAAGCGGATCTAGAAAGGTAGGCGGGTTGTAGCATCTTACTTCTATCCCGTGGCTGCGAAGCCGGCGCCAAAAACGGCGAGAGGTATTGCCCAATCCTCCCAGCCAATCGTAGATGATCTTGACCTCGACGCCTTGCCGGGCCCTTTCGATCAGTGCATCGGCGAAGAGCCGGCCCTGGTCGTCATCGTGGATAATATAGGTCTCGAAAAATATGCGGTACTTTGCGCTCTCGATCGCTTCGAGCCATGCAGGGTAGTTCTCGGTAGCGTCGACCAGCAAACTGACGTCGTTGCCGTGGATAAGGTCGGCGGATGTCAGCCGATATACCGCATCGTCCACGAATTCCCGATCGGACTGCGCAATGTCGTTATGGGCCACCGGGCGCCTTACCGTTTTTACTTCCATTTCCTCATAGCGACGCTTTGCAACGATTATACAGAACGCCGAAAGTTTGTCAGAATCTTGGTAATGGCTAATGTTACGGTCTTGTTTTTTGGTGCAACTGCGGATGCGGCCGGGTCACGTCAGCTCGAAATGGAGATCGCCGGCGATGAGACCGTCGGCAGCCTTATTCCACGTCTTGTCGCGGAAAATCCCCGGCTCGGACAGAAAAAGCTTCTTTTTGCCGTCAACGAAGAATACGCAGATCCGGAACGTTTCCTGACGGCTGGCGATAAAGTGGCCGTATTCACTCCGGTTTCAGGCGGTTAATAATGCTATGGACCTCATAAAGCTCACGACCGATCCGATAGACATTGCCTCCGTCGCCCGCCGCGTGGTCCCGCCCGAATGCGGAGCAACCGTGACGCTTGACGGCTACGTACGGCAATTCACGCGTGGGCGGGAAACGCTCTATCTCGAATACGAAGCCTACGAGCCGATGGCGATCAAAGAGATGGAAAAGCTCATCGAAGCCGCAAAACAGCAGTTCGAGATCGCCAACGTCGGCATCGTCCACCGCCTCGGCAAGCTAGATATCGGCGAAACCAGCGTCGTCATCTCCGTCGCGGCCCCGCACCGCAAACCCGCCTTCGCCGCCTGCGAATGGCTCATCCGCGAACTCAAACGCACCGTCCCCATCTGGAAAAAAGAGGTCTACGCCGCCGTCGAACACTGGGTGGAAGGCGAAAAGGAACTATAGAAAAGATCTTCCGTTCTTTTCCCCGAAGGGGATACACACAATAGCCAGGGGTGCAACCCCTGGAATAGAAGCAAAAATGATCCCGACCCTCGGCCGAACCGCACCCGACAAAACGGTGTGGCTTGATCAGTTCAATTTCACATAGCTGCGATGAATGACGACGTTGGCTTTATCTCTCGCCTCGTACACTACTTCATTTTTTGACGCACGCGTGACCACTTTTGACCTGGCAACTGTTTGACGTTCTTTCGTTATCCCTTTATCGGCCTCCGAGAGAAAGCTGCTGATATCTCCGGCGGTCGGTTCGCTTTCTGCTTTTGTCTGGTCGGCCAGCGAGATCGCTTCGGTGAGTGCGGCCTTTAGCATCTTCGGCCAGAGCTTTCCGAAAAGGTGATTAGACACGTAGATATCGGCGCTGTTTACACGGCCGTTGATGGCGAACGCATATCCGATGACGTCAGTCTTGCCTTTTGTAAGTTGCGAGAATTTCTTTGCGAAATCTTCTCTGGCTTTTACAAGTTTCTTATTCTCAAGCGAAAGCTGCAGGCTGGAGGCAGAGCTGTTTGCCGTAACATCGACCGTGACGTTGGCGGAGATATTCTTCTGTACGTTCGCCACCTCATTCCAAACTTCTGATTGCGAACCCCTTCCCGTTCCGGTTCCACGTCCATCTCCAGTTCCGGATCCAGATCCAGATGATCTCGCTCCTGATACCGTTACCGCTCCATTGGTAGCTACCTTCAGTTCCTTCGAAACCACGCGCTCTTCGGCCGACGAGAATTCCTTTCGGCTTTCGTTTCCGCGGCCTTCCCATCTATCTGCTTCAACGCAGAAAGCTTCGATCGAGATCTTGCCGGAGTTTCGCGGAATGATGATGCTGAACGCAAGCACGCGGTCCTGCTTTCCGCCCTTAACGATATCCCCTGACTGTATGAAAACGTCGTATTTCGGCGAGATGTTTTCGACGATCAGCTCGTCCACGTCCTCGGTTTCATACACCTTAAAGACCTTCATCTCCATCGCCTCTTGCAGCGTGATCAAATTTTTATTGCTGGTTGCATCTTCACCGTGGATAAGGAAGATCGTCAAATTCTGGTGCGTGCTCGGGGCCGAGATCCGGTACGCGGTTTGTCCAAACGCCGACACAACTCCGATACAAAGACACACCACTACCGTAAGACTGAAACTTGATAAGCCCTTCATAAAAATTACCTCGCTTCGTTCTTAAATCTATTCAACTAACGATCATTCATATTTGTGTTTTCTGCTTTGTGAGATGCACGACTAAGAAAATGGATGCATTGCAGACCCTATATTTAATGAAAAGAACCTGCCGGCCCTCGACGCGCAATGCCAGGCGGGTGATATTTTGGAATATACGGAGTAGAACGCTACATCTTACGGGATGTAGTTGTAAACAATTACGCCTGAGACCTTAACGGGATAACCATCGAGCAAAGTCGGCGAAAATTTGGAGCCGCAGGCGGCGATCTCGGAGTTCGCCCGTAGCAGCGGATGGCCCGAAAGGGCGGCACCGGCATAGACGCTTCCGTCTTCGAGGATCAAAACTTGAACAGTGACGCTGCCAGTGGCACGGACGGCCTTTGCCGCGGGCGGATAACTCGGTTTTGCAAGAGCCATTGCCGTTCCGTTCAGGACCCCTCCTGATACAACCTTCGGCAGGGCCGAAGTATCCGTACTCTTTTTCGAATACGTTTCGTCGGGAGGAATAATGCGGGCACTTGCACCCGCGGATCCGAGACGAACGCTATCGATCCGCATTTCTTTGTTATCTGTACTCTCT
>JBGTBC010000448.1:0-1240 GCA_041749555.1 Pyrinomonadaceae bacterium
TCGCCATTTGAAGCGGCTGATCTCGAGGTTTCGACTATTCCGTTAGCGGGGCTCGCACAGTCGGTGAGAAAGACGACGGCGAGTAAACACGCCGACGCGACCGCAAAGAAGCTGAATGAAAAAGTATTAAAACAGTTGACTGCTTGGTTGTTCATAGGTCTCCTTAGATCTGCCGGATATATTGCCCAGCGTTCTACGAAGTACTATTGCAATGTTAAAACCACGTAATGAGGGAACGGTAAGTATAAGTAAAAAGGAAGTTTAGGTGAGTTTGTGAATAACAAGTTGACGTACCTTGTCCGAAAAGTGATACAGGTTCTCCCTTGAGTATGTCGTAATTTTACGACGTGATCAGTGCAATCGATATTTTTTGATCTTGTAAGCGATATCGCTTCTCGAAATGCCCAACCTCCGGGCTGCCTCGGCCTGCACACCGCCCGAATCCTTTACGGCCTTTTGAACCAACCGGGATTCGATCGAATCAAGGTAAGCGGGAAGATCTACATTTAGAGGCAGCATTTCAGCCGTGTTTGTAACGGGATCAATGGATGCCTCAGTAGAAGCTAGAACTAGATCATCGCTCGAAATAACGTCGCCCGACGCGAGTATGCAGGCTCGCTCGACAAGATTTCTAAGTTCGCGGACATTACCGGGAAACGAGTAGGAAGTCAGCTTAGCTATTGCCTCCGGGCTGATGGTTCTCGGGCTGACTTTGAGTTCCCGTGATACTTGTTTTATCAGGAAATCGACCAAAACGGGGATATCCTCCCTGCGGTTTCTAAGCGGTGGTATTTCGATCGGTACAACGGCCAGACGGTAATACAGGTCTTCGCGAAAAAAGCCCTCTTTTACTCGTTCCTGAAGGTTTCTATGAGTCGCAACGATCACGCGTACGTCCACAGTTCGCGGCACGGTTGCCCCGACCCGCAGGAACTGTCCGTCTGTCAAAACACGCAGAAGTTTGGCCTGTAACCCGAGCGACATCTCACCAGCCTCATCCAAAAAAAGCGTTCCGTGATTAGCAGCCTCGAATAATCCCTGCCGAGGCTTGTCCGCTCCGGTGAACGAACCTTTTTCGTGGCCAAACAGCTCCGATTCGAGCAGGTGCTCAGATACCGCTGCACAATTGACGGCGAGAAAAGTTGTTTTCGCGCGTGAGCTTCCTTTGTGGATCGCTCGGGCAACGAGTTCCTTTCCGGTACCTGTCTCGCCGGTGATAAGAACCGTCGCGTTCGTAGGA
>JBGTBC010000449.1:0-9044 GCA_041749555.1 Pyrinomonadaceae bacterium
CATCCCGGCATGATAGCCGCGGCCGGTGTCGCGGCTATCGCGTTGATCTTATTCCTTGTTTGGTTTTTTGCCGTTCGTGACCCTGAAGTCGGCCGTCCTGTCCCTGCGCCGCGAATCGCGGCGACGGACAATGCCCCATCAAATGAACTGTCAACGGGACAGACACTTACCATTTCGCCTGAGCAGCTTGCTAACTCAGGTATCGAGATCGAATCGATCGGAGAGCAGATGGCGGCCGAAGTTGGACTAACAGCGGCGACTGGCGTGGTCGAGGCGAATGCTTATAGAAACACTCCGGTCCTTCCACTCATCGGCGGTATCATCAGACAGGTTATCCCGGAACTCGGCGATAACGTCTCTCGCGGCCAGACTGTAGCCACTATATTTAGCAATGAATTTGCCGAGGCTCAGGCACGATATGTTTCACTTCAGACTGAGGCCAAGAACGCACGCAGTAATTATGAGCGCACCCAGCGACTAGTTGCGATCAATCAGCCCGGCCGCACAGAGCTCGACGCAGCCTCCAAACAGGTGAAGGCCGCTGAAGCGTTACTGGCGGAAACGCAGAACCGCTATCAGCGAACGACACGTCTGGTAACGATCGGGGCCTCAAGCCGCGAGGAATTAGAACAAGATACGACCAAATTGCGTACCGCCGAGGCCGAGGCAGCCGAGGCGCGTAGCCGTCTGGACAGGGCAAACAGGATACTCCCGATCAACCCCGAAACGCGGGCTCAGAACGAAGAAGCCTTGAACAAGCTTCGATCTGCAGAATCTGAATTGGCGACAATGCGCCAGCGTCTTATTCTCTACGGAATGAGTCCACAGCAGGTGTCATCGCTTCAGACCGCATCGCAGGTAACGTCTGAACTTGCGGTTCCGGCTCCCATAGCCGGCACTGTAACGAGTCGAGCAGCAAATCCCGGCGAGGTCGTCGATGCAAATAAGGAACTAATGCGCATTACCGACCTTTCGACCGTATGGGTGATCGCCCAAGCGTTCGAACGAGACCTGTCGCGTCTGAGGACCGGGAGCGGCGCGAGTGTCACCACGACTGCATTTCCTGATCGGCTATTTCGCGGCCAGATAACTTACATCGACCCTGGCATTGACCCCGCCACCAGGACCGCAAAGGTGCGGGTCGAACTTGCCAACCCGGGACAAGTGCTAAAGCTAGGAATGTACGTTAACGTTTCATTTGGTGCGCTCGGCCAGAGCGAGCGGACAGTGCCCGTCGCCCCGGCGTCGGCCGTTCAGAACATCGACGGTAAACAATTTATCTTTCTTACCACCTCGGATCCAAATGTATTCGAGCTCAGGCCCGTGAGGGTCGGCAGCGAGATAACCGGGCGGATCCCGATATTAGAAGGCGCCAATGTTGGCGACAAGGTCGTCACCACCGGCAGCTTTATGCTCCGGGCGGAATGGTTGAAAATGCGCCAATGATCCTTCGGCCAGTTCTAAGTTCTAAAAGAAGAAAGGGCAACAAGGTCCGGAAAGGGGGGATTGAATCGGTCTTGTTGCCCGAGCGGCACTGAAGCCGCTTTGTGTCTTAGTTTCTCAAGCCGAACGATATGTAGGGATCACCGCTCGTGCCCGCAGCGGCTTTTCGTTACTTGCCTTTACGCCAGTTGCTTGATGGGGATGAGAAACTGTACTTGGCAATACACATATCATACCTATAAAGACCAAGCCGAACGCAATGAACCCGAACACCACGCCAACAAATAACGAAAAGACCCCGCCTATCCAAAGGATAGCTGCAACAACGGTCACGGCAACCCACAAAAGGCTATACATTCTAGGCGACATTTTTGTACCTCCGCGTAATCGATAGGTGGCGACCAAATCGCACCGGAAAAATATTTCGCAAGCTCTATGCCATTCTAATTGCCGAGTTTATCAGCGTTTCATTACTCAAGAATGTGTAAATTTACGCATTCTGAACCGCTTGCGCGCGTATTTTTCCGCGAATAAAACCTTTGAGTACATTCAGCCTCAGATTAATCCGTTATTTTTTTCATCATCTCTTGGAATACGAATTGCGCGGTATATGAGGGTGGATTGGCGGAACAGGAGATTTATATGACGCAGGAAATTCAGAAAACAGAATGGAAAGAATTCTTTGACGGCCTTAGCCGGGACATGGCCAACTGGCAAACAACGGTCCGGGTCTTGAACTAAACGACAGGTGCTCAAGTGTTGTCCGACGGCCTACCTTTTGCGGGGCTTACTTTGGAGAACAAGGACGGCAGCGGCCCGATCGAACTGGCGATCGGGAACGGGACGTATGATCATCAGTTCCATAATATCTACGAACCGGTAAAAATCGCTTTCGAGCCCAGCGGAAGCAAGGCAGGAACGCTCGATATACTTGATGCTTCCGGCACTACCACTCTGATAACCTTTGTACAGCCGATGCCGGCATTAATGGAATATGCGGCAGGTGATTTGTTGCCGGTTCAGTAATAGTGAAAAAGGCTTAGGCGGGGAAGACCCTGCTACTGCCCTACATAGTATCCGGGTTCTAGATCGCAGGACCCTGGTTTAGGTCCATTTGAGGAATGATCGTCGGTGTCCCCGCACGGTCGAGCGAACGGCGGCCGCTGGTAGTTGTTGGTGTGACCCGGTAAATTACTTCGATGTTTTCCTTGACCCATTCATCGAGCCACCGGATACTGACAGCCGGAGTCAGGGTCGGATTGACAGCTACGACTGACTCGAGGGCCTTGTCACGCTCAGCCCCTCGGGGAAGCTTCGCAGCGATGCCTTCGACTATGACGCTTTCCCAGTTACGGTTGTCCACAACTCTTTCGACCTGAAGACAGACCGCCGGATTCACCGCTATAATATCCGCCTTTTTCCCCTCAGTGGTGTATATATAAATGCCGCCATCTTCGAACGCATAATGAACCGGCACTACATATGGCTTTCCCTCTTTGCAGCAGGCAAGATGCCCATAACCGACCCGTTTCAGCAGATCAGTAATCTCGCTTTCGGACAGATCAACAACTTCGATCATAGCGTTTTCCCCCTAAACATTTACCCATAACAGTATCACAGGCAATGTCTATGCCCGGCGCGTGAAAATCACCATAAAGTGTGAATTTGCACCCAAATAAGTTCGGTGGAACCAACACATCCTCATCCAAACACCCATAAATAGGGCAGCCCTGCCTGTACCTGGATGGAACGCCGCTTGCCCTATTTTATTATCAGCGGGCCACCCCGCAGGAGGAATTATCTATGAAGATACTAATCGCGACAGACGGGTCAGACTACAGCACAGCGGCAGTCGAGGAGAGCTGCAGGATGATGATTCGGCCGGAAACTGCGGACGTACTTGTTGTTTCGGCCTACGAGAATGCCTATCCGTTATCTGCCGAACCATTCGCTCTTTCGGCAGAGTATTACCAGCAGTTAGAAAACGCTGTCAAAGAGCAGACGGTCGGTTTTGTCGAAGCGGCAAAGACCAAGATCCGCGAAGCATTTCCATCAAAGAATTTCCCTGTCACGACGGAGATCTTAAGAGGCTCACCCGCCCAGCAGATCGTCGAGCGAGCAATCGAATGGGGGGCAGACCTTATCGTCGTCGGCTCGCATGGCCGCGGGTTTTGGGGCCGTCTGCTCGGCTCAGTGTCGAACGGCGTGGTCCATCATGCTCCTTGCTCGGTAATGGTTGTCCGGAAACCGAATGAATGACCCCGGCTGAGCGGTCGGAAACTCCAATTTTATCTGCCGCCGTTTCATTGGTATTCTAGGATTTACATACGTGGCTGGTCAGTATTGCTTGCAGATTCAGCGATCAAGACACTTTTGGCTAAGATTGGCTGTTATTATTTCTGAACGGGGGCTCGACTTTTATGAAACTTTTGATCGGATATGATGGCTCAGATTATTCGAATTTTGCTTTAGAAGATCTTCGAAGAGCCGGCTTGCCCGAGGATCTTGAGGCAGTTGTTCTATCGGTCGGCGAGGCGTGGGAACTGCCACTTGTTATCGACAGTGTTTCATCGACCGCAGAAAGGTTTGTTCATCCGAATGTCGCTGTGATCGAAGATCATCTTGCCGAGGTTTCAAAAAGGGCCGGCATCCTTGCGGAGCCCGCCGTCGAACGTCTAAGGAGTATGTTCCCTGAATGGAAAGTAAGGGCGGAGGTCCGCTGCGGCCGCCCGGCCGTCGAGATCGTCAAAATGGCAGACGAATGGCTGCCCGACCTTCTGGTTGTCGGGTCGCAGGGAAGGTCGGCGTTCGGGCGTGTTCTGCTCGGCAGTGTTTCGCACAAAGTTCTCCACGACACAATATGTTCTGTCCGGATCGCGAGGAAAAACGAAAGTGTTGAGAACGCGAATGTTCGTGTGCTCGTCGCGGTGGATGGCTCGCCAAATGCTGAAACAATGGTCAAAACGGTCGCGGGGCGTCATTGGCCCCTTGAGACCGAGATACGGCTGGTCGCGGTAAACGACCCGTTCGTTCGGCCTCGAACAGGATATATCAGCTGGAACATGGAGGAGAATAAGCCCCACGATACTGAAGAATCGCGGGAATGGGCAGGGAAAGTGATCGATGGGCCGACTGAGATATTGAGATCGGCCGGATTAACAGTCACGCACAATATGCGTCTCGGTGACGCGGCAAATATGATCCTCAGCGAAGCTTCCGATTGGCGGGCCAACATGATCTTTCTAGGTGCCCGAGGACTCGGACCTGTAAAAAGGTTTGTCCTCGGAAGCGTTTCCTCGGCCGTAGTTTCAAAAGCGACCTGCTCGGTTGAGGTCATTCGGGTTTTAGAGTAATAGCTTCGCTAACAAACAAGTTTCTGGAGATAGAATATGTCAGAAAAATTCAAGGTTCTGATCGGATATGATGGGTCTGAATGTGCCATTGCGGCCCTTGACGATCTTAAGCGAGCTGGCCTTCCGGATGGAACGGAAGCGGTCGTTTTCACTGTATCGGACGCATGGGAACAACCCGGAGCCTTCGAGCAACTGGCCGGACCCGATCATTCTCCGTCGTCCGAGGAACTGCATGCTGTCCAACATTATCTTGACGCGGCAAACAAAGAAGTTGAGGCCCTTGCCGAAAAAGGCGCGGAGATTTTGAAGGCCGGTTTCCCTGCCTGGGTCGTTCGGCCCGAATCGCGTTCGGGAATTCCAGCGTGGGAGATAATCGAACGATCAGACGAGTGGGAGGCTGATCTGATAGTAGTAGGTTCTCAGGGAAGGACTGCTCTGGGCCGTGCCATTCTTGGCAGTGTGTCTCAAAAAGTATTGCACGAGGCAAAGTGTTCGGTACGTATAGCTCGCAATCGTGTTTCAGAGTTGGATTCGCCGGCGCGTGTTTTGATCGCGGTTGACGGTTCCGAGTTCGCTGAAGCGGCCGTCAAGGCGGCCGCCTCTCGTAGTTGGCCGGAGGGAACTGAGTTTATGATCATCACCGCTGATGACGATCCCGGTTCTCGTCCGGAGATAAGTCTGATCGACTATATGCCTGAAGGTAAAAAGGACTCAGCGGAAGCAGAAGAATGGATAAAAAGAGTCGTCGAAACGCCAGCCCAGGTCCTGAAAGCGAGTGGTTTCGAATCATCGCAGGTGATCAGATGGGGTGATGCCCGTCGGATCATTCTCAATGAAGCTAACGAATGGAAAGCCGATTCGATATTTATGGGAGCACGCGGACTAGGTCGGTTTCAACGATTTCTGCTCGGCAGCGTGTCTTCGACTGTTGCCGCCAAGGCCAAATGCTCAGTCGAAATAATACGCTAACTAAATTCCCTTAGAGGAGAAATGAAAATGCCGAAAGACTTTAAGATCTTACTTGGATACGACGGTTCGGAATACGCCGATATAGCTCTTGATGATTTGCAAAAAGCCGGATTGCCGGAAGAAGCGGACGCTTTCGTGGCGACCATTGCCGAAATGTGGATTCAAGCGCCTCGAAGTTTTGGCGGGGTTGAAACAAGTTATGTTGACGAAAATGTGACAGGCGAAGCGCAGTCGCGCATCATCGCTGCTAAAGGCGCGGAAAAACTAAAAGAATATTTTCCGAAATGGACGATCGAGCATGCGGCGGCGGCGGGTTCGGCGGCGGGAATTCTGCTGGCGAAAGCGGACGCATGGAAACCGGATCTGATCGTTGTCGGCTCACAGAGCCGCGGCCCAGTTGGTCGCTTTTTCTTTGGGAGCGTAGCTCATTCATTGGTCAATAATGCTCTTTCTTCGGTCAGAGTAGCCCGTAGAAATGAGGGATCCGGGATCAACAATTCAGAAAAGGCAGTGCGAATTCTCGTTGGCGTGGACGGCTCGGAAGGCTCAGACGCGGCGGTTGATTCGATCATCAGCCGGAATTGGTCGACAGGAATCGAAGTTTGCGTGGCTTCGGCAATGGATTATTTAGTTCCGCTCAAACAGTTCGATCTGGTTGAACCGACCGGATTCCATCACTCGGAATATTTCCGCGAAGAGCTGCAAAAAGCCGAAAAAAATATCAATGAAGCGGCGAAGAAGCTCGAACGAGCCGGTTTTCCAACGATATCCGTTATAAAAAATCAAGACCCAAAAACTTTTTTGATCGAACAGGCGAAAGAATGGAAAGCCGACTGTGTTTTTGTCGGAGCGAAGGGGCTTAGCCGGATCAAACGCATTCTGATCGGCAGTGTTTCTTCCTCAGTCGCGGCGCGTGCCGAATGTTCGGTTGAGGTCGTGCGATCGCTGGAGCCCAAAGCAGACTAAGAGTTTGGATGCTCAAAGACCAAACTATGAAAGCCAATGTATTCAGAAGTTTAAGTGAGTTCGGCATCGAAGATGTCCCGCGTCCCACAGCAGGTTTCGGAGAGGCGGTAATACGTACAAAATTGTCACAACCCTTTGTCCAGGAGGAAAGGAACGGATGCGTAGGCTGATGGAAATGGTGAAAAACCATCGCGTTGATCTGACGCAGCTGATCACTCACCGCTTTTCGCTAGACGACATTGCCGAAGCCTATCGGATCTTCGGGGAAAGACTGGACGGAGTTATGAAAGTCGCCATCAAACCATGATTGATGGTCGAAGAGGATTTAAGAGGCCGATCTTGATCAAAAGGAGATCATGAAGTTCCACGGATTATCAAGCTCGGAGGCTACTGCTCGGCTGGAACAGTTCGGTCGCAACATGCTCCCCGACAAACAAAAGACACCGTTCTGGTTGCGGTTCTTCCGACAGTTCAGAAGCCCGCTGATCTATATTCTGCTTATCGCTCTTGTCTTGGACTTCGTGATTTGGATTATCGAAGGGGCGAGCGGCGTGCCGGTTGAATCAATCGCAATTGCCTTCATTCTGGTAATAAACGCCGGTCTTGGGGTCTATCAGGAAGGTAAAGCTGAAGCTGCGCTGGCAAAGCTCAAGGATCTTGCCGCGCCGCTCGTTTGGGTGATGCGGGACGGCAAACTCGTCCATTTGCCAGGCACGGAATTGGTTCCCGGTGATCTCATTCGTATGGAGTCCGGTGATCGGGTCCCTGCCGACGGTGTTTTGTATGAGGCCCAGGGTGTATCCGTTGATGAGTCCATCCTAACAGGCGAATCCGTTCCGGTTGATAAAGGTGAAGAGAATGAAGTCTTTTGCGGCACGTTACTCGTGCGGGGCAAAAGTTTCGCCGAGATCACACGTACCGGTGAAAAAAGCGCTATGGGAAAGCTGGCCGTGATGATCGGCGGGATCGAAGCGGGAAAAACTCCTCTCGAACGCCGGCTCGACGTATTCGGTAAACAGGTCGCATATGCAATTTTAATACTTGCTGTTTTTCTCGTAGTTGCCGGACTCTATATTGAGGGGGTCGAGCGCATCGGCCATGTCCTGCTATTTGCCGTTGCTCTCGCCGTGGCCGCGGTTCCCGAGGGATTGCCTGCCGTACTGACACTGACGCTTTCGCTGGGCGTCGAACGAATGGCTAAGCGAAAAGCCGTGGTCCGTCGTCTGAGCGCGGTGGAGGCGCTTGGCTCAGTAACCGTCATCGCTTCTGACAAGACCGGTACGCTGACCGAGAACAAGATGTTCGTCAAGGACCTCGACAGCCCGGAATCCAGTACGGCTCTCCGCGCGATGGTCCTGGTCAACGATGCCGAACTCGGCGCCGGGGTCGGTGACCCGCTCGAGATAGCGCTCCTTGAATTCGCACAAAAGCAGGGCATCGATATCGAGGCCGCAAACGAGCAATCCGTCCGCGTTTCTCTTCTCCCATTCGACAGTAAACACAAGTATATGCGCGTAACCGTCGACGAAAACGGCCATCAAAAGAGCTACCTTAAAGGAGCTCCCGAGGTGATCTTGCAGATGAGCGTGCTTTCGGACGACGAACGAAGAAACTGGGAGGAAAAGGCGGACGGGTATGCCAGAGAAGGTTTCCGTATCCTGGGGCTCGGCTGGCGCGATGGCGAGGGAGATATTGACCTCCATTTTGGCGGCTTGATACTGCTCTGGGACCCGCCGCGTGCAGAGGTCCCCGACGCGATCCGCTTGGCGCAAAAAGCCGGGATCCGCGTCTTGATGATAACAGGCGACCATCCGGCCACCGCTCTCGCCGTCGCCCACGAGGTCGGCATTCCGCCGAGTCGTGTCTTGACGGGATATGACGTCGAGATGTTGAGCCCGGAAGCTCTCTGCGAGGCCGTTTCAACCACCAATGTATTCGCCCGTGTGGCACCCGAACACAAACTTCGCCTGGTCGAAGCCCTGCAGGCAAATAGGGAAGTGGTTGCAGTCACCGGTGATGGAGTGAACGACGCTCCTGCTCTCAAACGTTCAGATGTAGGAATTGCTATGGGCGAACGCGGCAGCGATGTCTCGCGGGAAGTGGCTGATCTGATCCTTTTGGATGATAACTTCGCGACGATCGTAGCTGCCATTGAGGAGGGCCGTAGCATATATGAAAACATCCAGAAATTTATCCGTTTCCTGTTCTCGACAAATCTGGCACTGGTCCTGCTGGTTGTAGGCGGGTCGATCGGCTCATATATCCTCGGCCTGCAGGATGTCGGCGGCGGGTTATTGCTTCCGCTGACAGCGG
>JBGTBC010000450.1:0-10538 GCA_041749555.1 Pyrinomonadaceae bacterium
CGAACTGCATACTTTGGTGGGCGCGGGTTCGGCCGAAGGCACGCTCGATGCGGCAAACATCCTGAAGCCCGCGCTCTCACGCGGCGATATTCAGTGCATCGGAGCTACAACACCCGGAGAGTATCGCAAGACCATCGAAAAGGACCGAGCTCTCGAACGCCGGTTCCAGGCTGTTAAGATCGAGCCGCCGACCGAAGCCGAGGCACTCGTGATAATCCAGGGTATCGTCGAACGTTACGAGGCATTCCATCAACTCCGGTATTCCCAAGAGGCTCTTGCGGCCGCTGTCTTCCAATCAAGCCGATATATTCCCGACCGATTTCTTCCCGACAAAGCTATTGACGTTCTTGATGAAGCCGGAGCCCGCGCGAAACTTCGATACCAGAACGAGAATCGCGGAGAGCCTTCGTGGAAGGAAACAGTCGAAAACTGGAAACGAGCCGCGGCTAACGAGGACCAGCTCATTTCATACGAACTGCGTTCACTCGAAGATTCATTCTTTGCTGTGGAAGTGACAAAGGACGACGTCGATGATGTGGTCGCCCGCTGGACCGGAGTGCCTGTCATGTCGATCAAGCAGAAGGAGGCCGAAAAACTCCTGACGATCGAAACGGCCCTTCATGAAAGGATAGTCTCGCAGCGTCCGGCGATCTCAGCATTAGCTCGGGCCATACGCCGCTCTCGTGCCGGGCTCAAGAACCCCGGCCGCCCCGTTGGTTCATTCCTTTTTCTCGGCCCTACCGGTGTCGGCAAGACCGAGGTCGCCCGCTCGATCGCTGAATATCTCTTTGGTTCTGAACGGGCACTCATCCGTTTTGATATGAGTGAGTTCATGGAAAAGCATTCTGTCTCCAAGTTTATCGGCTCACCTCCAGGGTACGTCGGGCATGAAGAAGGCGGGCAGTTGACCGAAAAACTTCGGCGTTCGCCTTATGCCGTGGTTCTTTTTGACGAGATAGAGAAAGCCCATCCGGATCTATTCAATGTCCTACTTCAGGTTTTCGAGGACGGTATTCTGACGGATTCACTCGGCCAGGCGGTTGATTGCAAGCACGCGATCTTTATAATGACGTCAAACCTGGGAGCGCGCGCCATCCAGAAACGGGCTGCTCTCGGCTTTCAGGCAAATGCTGACACTTCGCGCGAAAAGATGGAGGACGAGGTCATGTCGAAGGTCAAGCAGACTTTCCAGCCCGAATTCATCAATCGCCTCGACGAGATCATTTTATTTGATGAATTAAACGATGAAGATCTGCTCCGCATCGTAGAGCTACAGGTAGAAAAGCTCAATAAGATAGTCGAAAGCCTCGATATTAAGGTCGTGCTAACAGCTGAAGCCCGCAAATGGCTCATTGACAAAACCTGCTCAGACCGAAAATACGGTGCCCGACCCCTAAAACGTGCCCTGCAAAAGTACGTCGAGGACGAACTTTCAGAAGCACTGATCCAGGACCAAATAAAGCGCGACTGCACGGTCGAGGTCTTCCCCGAAGGCTCCCGCCTGGCCTTTCGCGAGATCCGTGCCAAGAATCCAACTAAAGAACTGACTCAAAAGGCCTGAACATCTTCGAGTTTCATCATTGCCTTTTAACCACCTAGTTGCACAAGGTCGAGGGCTTTTGTGTTACCCGATCGCTCCACTTTTCTATTTTCACCGAAATCCCTGTATAATTTGTAAGTTTGAGAGGAGCACCTGAAAGGGCAACCTGCGCCGGTGTGGCAGAATCAAAGTGCCAAGTTAAATCCGACGTTGAGTCCCGTAGCCTCTTCCCGACAAGCAAGAGAACGGTGATTACTTGCTTTATAAGCTTGATTAATTTGCAGTCATTTCGCATTCATAAGGAAAATCCCGGTTTATGTATAATTTTCGCGCACTCGGATTCGTTGTACTGGTGCTTTTTGCAGTGGCGATTCCGGCGATAGCCGGTTCCGGTGTCAATACGAACATAACCGGTGTTTCGATAACTCAGCAGATCGTCGAAAGTGTCGATATCCAGGGAAATCGACGTCTGCGTGACGAAGACCTGCTTTACTACATCAGGACCCGAGCCGGCGACACCTACGATCCAGCTGCTCTGGAGCGTGATCTTAGAGAGTTGCTTTCCCTAAATTTCTTTGATAAGACCGCGACTCGCGTCCTTACTGAAGATGGAATACGCGGAGGCGTAAATGTAATATTCGAGGTACGCGAGCTTCCGATCATTCGTGATCTCCAGTTTAAGGGAGCAGGGGCTCTCACAGAGTCCGACATTCTCAAAACATTTCGCGAACGTCGGGTAGGCATTTCGAAGGAATCGGTCTACGATCCGGTAAAGTCTCGTGTAGCTATCCGTACACTTCGCGAGATGCTTGCCGCCAAGGGCTACCCGAATGCGACGATCACCGTTGCGGAAGACGAAGTATCTGCCACTTCGATCGCACTGACTTTTAACATTGAACAAGGCAACCGTTCGCGGATCATCGAGATCGATTTTGAGGGTAATCAACACTTTAAAGACAGCGAACTTCGCGGCGCTCTTCAGTATGTTAAGGAGACCGGTCTCGTATCTCGATTTAAGGGTGAGGACATTCTTCATCTGGAAAAGCTGCAAGCCGACCTCCAGCGCAATGTTCGCGCATACATGTGGTCTAAAGGATATTTCCAGGCGCGTATTGGCGAACCCGAAGTGGTTGGTTTGGGGCTTAAGCGAACAGGTTTTTCTGTTCTCAAAAGTTTCCCCATTCCGCTCGTGACGTCGACTGATGACACTTTGAAGATCATTGTTCCCGTGACTGAAGGCAAGGTCTTTCGAGTCGGTGAATTAAAGGTCGAGGGGAATTCGATCTTCTCCGAACAGCAAATCCTCGGATTTGTTGGACTTAAGACCGGCGAGGTTGCTGACGGCAAACGGCTGCAGGACGCCGTTTATGAAGATCTGAAGAAAGTCTACGGCGACCAGGGTTTTGTCCAGTATTCGGCCGAATTTGATCCGGTTTTCAAAGACAATCCCACAAACCCGAATGAGGGCATCGTCGATATCACGATCAATATCGACGAAGGAAAACAGTTCACGCTTCGCCGCCTCGAATTTACGGGCAATACATTTACTCGTGACAAGGTAATGCGGCGTGAGTTTCTCCTGAACGAGGGCGATATTTACAATCAACGGGCCCTCGATATTTCGATAGCCCGGCTTAACCAAACCCAATATTTCGACCCTCTGGACAAAGATCAAGACGTCGAGATCCGCACAGCCGAGGAACAGGGTGACGTAGATCTGATCGTAAAGGTCAAGGAAAAAGGGCGCCAACAGATCTCTTTCAACGGTGGTGTTTCGGGTATCGGGGGTACATTCTTTGGTTTGGAATATTCGACCAATAACCTTGCCGGCCGCGGCGAGGTACTTTCGTTCAATGTCGGAGCCGGCAATCGCCAGCAGAGCATTCAGTTTTCGTATCAGGAGCCATATTTTCGTGACCGTCCGATCTCAGTAGGGTTTTCGGTTTTTACCAGCCGCTTTAGATTTTTTGGTGAAGGAACATTTCTTACACAGAATCAGGATCTTCTCGATAGACTATTTGACCCATTGGCCCAGATCCAAACCGACGAAAGTCTCCTATTTACCCAGAGCACCTACGGAGCAACAGTATTTGCGACGGCCCCGCTTTCGGAGTTTATCTTTAAAAAACGTCAGTTCACGCAGTTTTCGCGCGTCGGCCTGACGTACCAGATCACTACAACAAATATCGCCGATCCTGAGGTTAATCAGAGCGGCGATCCAGCGGCGGTTATCCCGGTCATTTTTCGCCAGCCGAACATTCTAACTAGTCGTGTTACGGCTTCGTTTGTTTACGATACTCGTCAGCCGTCGGCCAACGGTATCGACACAGCCCGGGGCAAGTCGCTTTCGATCAGTCTCGGTTTCGCGGGTCTGGGGGGGGACGTGAGGACTTATTCGCCGAGTGTGCAGTATTCACACTTTATCCCGATCAGGAACAAGCGTTCGAGAAATCCGCATGTCCTTGCGTACCGGATCCTGGCTGGTACAGTTGGTACGTGGTCGATTTCCGATACAGTCCGTAACGCTAACTCGATCTCATTCATCGGGGGCGTCCCGGCATTCGAGCGTTTCTTTTTGGGGAGTGAGAATGATATCCGCGGCTATGAAACACGTTCTATAAGCCCTGTAGCTCCATTTGACACGTATGTTACCTCCCGCGATGTCGTAGTGGCTGCAAATGCGTCGGGCACAGCCGACCAAAATACTGGCCTAAACCAACGCGACCGCGCTGAGATCGCTACACTCGGCATGGTCACCGGTTTTGCGGGGGCAAACCCTGCGCTTTTTTCGCGAAATTTCCGTTTCATTGGCGGCGATACCCAATTGCTGGCAAATGTCGAATATCGGATCCCGTTATTCGGACCGGCAACGATGGCCTTTTTTGCCGATGTCGGATCAGTCTTTAACCTCCGAGATCGCGACACCCAGGTGATCAATAGCGAGTTTTTTCCCGATGAAACGCTGCTCGGAGTCGGAAGGCTTACCTCGCTTGGCCTTATCAACACGCCTGTACTGGAAAGCAGCTTCGGCAGTGTCTTATATTTTCGCGGCCGGGTCATGACAAAAACGGACTTCATTAATGAGTTCTGCAGGGGCAATCGTTTTGGATGCCCAACGAGCCTCTCGCCGCAGATCCAGCAGCTCTTCCTTCGCGGAGAGGTCCAACAGAACACTCTCTTGCGGGTTCCCGACGCTAAATTCGCGGGGATCAGAGACTTTAAGTCCAGTGTGGGCGTTGAGCTCCGCGTTCAGGTCCCAGTCGTAAATGTGCCATTCAGGCTTATTTATTATTTCAATCCGAACGCGAAGATCGGATTTACTGAGGAATTGCCCGGCATTTTCTTACCAGGCAAACGAAATGGTTTTAGGTTTACCGTCGGCCGCACTTTCTAAACGGTAAATTGACATCGAATTTTCTTTTAATTACTATTGCCTTTCTTTTTTCTATGGACAAGGCAACAGTTTTAACGAATTAGGGTTCAAAGATAGGTATAGAGATAAAGGTAACAACCTTTCCGAAGTTTAAGGAGTTTTATAACACATGAAAAGAATTAGCACGATCGCCGTCAGCTTTGTTTTTGCTTCGATATTCGCGGTTTCCGCGTTTGGACAGGCCGGAGCACAGCCGGCGGGAAAGATCGGTTGGATCGACACCGGCATGTTTGCCGATGAAAAGGAGGGCGTAACGAAATATAACAACGCTCTCAAGGCCCTGGATACAGAAATGAAGCCGCGTATTACAGAATTGACCACGCTTCAGTCGAGGCTGCAGAAGATCGCCGAGGAACTCAGGACCGCGACGAATGTTCCCGCGAACGTGCCCGTCAATCAGCAGGTCGTTGCGCAAAAGCAGGACGAGGGCCAGAGACTGCAGCGGGAATTTGAGTTCAAGAAAAAAGAGTATGATGCCGCGGTCGAAAAGCGGAGCGGTGAGGTCCTCGGACCTGTTTCGGCCGACATTAGCCGTGCAATACAGGATTATGCCAAGCAGAAAGGATATTCGGTGGTCCTCGATATTGCCGCCCTTGCTAACGCGAATGCCATCCTGTCCCTTGACCCAACAGCGAACATAACAAAGGACTTTATTACTTACTATAATGCACGTCCGGCTACAACCGCGACGACTGCTGCTCCTAAATAGTAGTATAAAAACAGATCGTGTAAGATTGGCTAAAAGCCGGTGAAATTGCATTTTGCCGGCTTTTGGCTTATACGTACTCTTTCCGCCGCGAAATTATGGTCATCCTGGATTCAGTCGCCATCCAATCTATTTTGCCCCACAGGTACCCTTTCCTGCTTGTTGACAGGGTCATCGAACTCGAGCCACGGGTCCGCATCGTTGGGATCAAACAGGTGACCTCGAACGAATATTTTTTCGAAGGCCATTTCCCCGGAGCACCGGTGATGCCTGGCGTTCTTCAGATAGAGGCCCTGGCACAGTTGGGGGCCATATTGGTGCTTCGCGAGTTTGAAGATCGCGAAAATAAGATCCCCTTTTTCAGCGGTCTGGACAATGCCAAGTTTCGCAGGCCCGTCGTGCCGGGAGATACACTCCGGCTTGAGGTGATCGCAATGCGCGTCGGGAGCAAGGTCCAGAAGATGAAAGGTATAGCTACGGTCGATGGGCAGGTCACCGCTGAGGCCGAGATCCTCTCCATTATTGCTGACCGCCCCAAGGTTTAAAACAATGCAGGAAATACACTTAACAACGCGTGAAGCGATAATTTACCTAACATTGATCGGTGCCGCTATCGGGTTGGTCATCGGCCTGGTCCCGTTGATTTATGGGTGGAAGAAAGGCAAATTACGGCTGGGAATAATCGGCCTTATCCTTTCGATAGTTGCCGGCGGCGCGATATCATTCATCGTGTCCCTGTTGGTGTCAGCGGTTTTCGTTTTCCTGATCGCCCGAAAAGCATCGGCTGCTTCGACCGCAGGTGAACCTATCGAGGAGGTTGATAACGACCAGACCGGTTCGGCCCTATGATGCACGCTCGCATGACGAACTCGATCCACCCGACAGCAATTATCAGCGATAAAGCCGTAATCGGACCTGATTGCCAGATCGGCCCTTACTGCACGATCGGTGACGAGGTGACCCTTGGCCGCGGCGTCCGGCTTGATTCGCACGTTGTGATCGACGGGCGAACGCGTATCGGCGATGAAACTCATGTATATCCGTTTGTCTCCATCGGCCTTTCGCCCCAGGACCTTAAGTACGCCGGGGAACCCACCAGTACCGAGATCGGCGAGCGAAATCATATACGCGAATTTGTCACCATTCACCGCGGAACTGCGGGCGGCGGCGGCACGACGCGGATAGGCAACGATAACCTTCTGATGGCCCAGGCACATGTGGCACACGATTGCCAATTAGGCAACGAGATCATCATGGCAAATGCCGCCACTCTCGCCGGCCACGTCGAGATCGCCGACCGGGCAAGCGTCGGGGCTTACTCCGGTGTCCACCAATTCTGCCGTATCGGCCTGGAGGCATTTGTCGGCGGATACTCCGTCGTGGTCAAGGACGCCATGCCCTATGCGACCATCCAGGGCAATCACGCCAAATGCTACGGCCTCAACAGCCTCGGAATGAAACGCCGAGGATATAGCAAAGAAGTTATCGAAAAACTCAGCCGTGCCTTTCACCTTCTACTCGCAGCCAAGCTCAACACCACACAGGCCGTCGAAAAGATCAAAGACGAGATCACTGGCTGTGCCGAAGTAGACCTCCTGGTCGAATTCATCGAAACCTCAAAACGCGGAGTCGTCAAGTAAGTTCAAGGTTCAGAACCTCGTAAATCGTAAACGGTGACAGGTGACAGGAATGCCGCGTTTGGCATCCAGCATTTACCACTTACCACTCTCAATTCTCCACTTTCCATTCTCCATTTCTACTCTCAAATCGCCTGAAAGTGTCCCAGGCTGGGACAGTGAAATCGCGGTAACTATCTTGTATTGTGCTAGTTACAGACTATGTTACTGTCCCGCGCAAAAGGAGTGTCGGTATGACAATGTAATACAGGGGTTATAAACAACGGAATTTGAACAGCGAAAACCGGTCAAATTGTCAAAGATCCGCTCGGCGTTTTTGGAAAAAAGTCCGAGCACCGAAATAGGCTAACGTATTCTGGTGGTCGATTGGAATACCAAATGTCGCGAAATGTAGCATGTGGCGTGAAATGTATCATTTGGCGTAGAATTCGGTTGTAGTCCTGAAATTGACCAGTCCGGATATCTTCTCCTTCCTTGCCATAGCGGGCGGCGGTTGTATACTAGTCAGTAAAAATCGCAGAGAGCGCGGCCGGAACCTCATTTTGCGGCAATCAGTCGAACGGGACCAGATGCGATCCTGCATGATCTCAATAAAAAAACTAATGCGTAAATTCAGAGTTATTGGGCTGGCGGCATCGTTTTTGCTATGGACGCAGCTTGCCTTCGCACAAAATAATTACACGCCGCCGGCTGGTTCGTGGGAACGGCGAACTGCCGAACGAGCGGGATTTGATGCCGCCAAGCTAAAAGAAGCCGTCGATTTTGCGATCGCTAATGAAGCTAAATCGCCGCGGAGCCAGGAACTCGGTCAGGCTCAGACTTTCGGGCGAGAGCCATTTGGTGAGGGTATCGGACTTTTCAAAGATCGGGGCGACGCGACCGGCATCATCATCCGCAGCGGCTATATCATCACCGAGTGGGGCGAGCCGAACCGCGTTGACATGACACACAGCGTGACAAAGAGTTTTCTCTCGGCGACAGTCGGACTCGCATTCGACCGCAAACTTATTCGATCATTGCAGGATAATGCCGCCGATCAATCTGCAGTGACAGCTCCTTACGTTCCGGGTCAGCGATTCGACGTCGCCGAGCAATTCGGCAAAACGCAGTTTATCGACCTCTTTGCAACCGAGCATAACCGCAAGATCACATGGGAGCATTTGCTGCGGCAAACCAGCGATTGGGAAGGCACGCTGTGGAGCAAGCCCGAGTGGGCCGACCGGCCGGACCGAGATGCCTCGACGTGGCTTACCCGCCCGCGAAAGGAACCCGGCACGGCATACGAATACAATGACGTTCGCGTAAACGTGCTCGCCCTGGCCACCCTAAATATTTGGCGGCGTCCTTTGCCGAAGGTGCTGCGGGAACACCTTATGGACCCCATCGGGGCGTCGAACACCTGGCGGTGGTTCGGTTATGAAAATTCATATGTCGTTATCGACGGACAGATCATTCAGTCGGTCAGCGGCGGCGGCCACTGGGGCGGCGGGATGTTCATCAACGCGACTGACATGGCTCGTTTCGGGCTGCTCACATCGCGAAATGGCAAATGGGGCGATAAACAGATCCTCTCACAGGAATTTGTCCGTCAGGCCCGAACCCCAACCGGACCGCAGCCCACCTACGGATTTATGAACTGGTTCCTGAACACCGACCGAAAATACTACCCCGCGGCCCCGGCCTCGGCTTTTGTCCATGTAGGCAACGGCACGAACATCATCTATGTCGATCCTGACAACGACATCGTTATGGTCGTCCGCTGGATCGAGAACGGAAAGATAAATGAATTTATCGAAAAGGTTATGGCGAGTTTGAAGCGATAGGGGCTGCACCCGTTGTAATCCCTCTCGACAGGGGAAAAGAGATAAGGGTAATAATCGCTCTAACCAAAGCCTTCGATATGTTAGGGTGAAGAATATGCTCACGGGAAAACACAAATGAATATCTTTCGAATAGTTGGTGTCCTAGCGGTACTGTGGGGAGCCAGTATCGTTATCTCTTTCTTCCTCAGGTCGGCCCCGGGCAGTAGCGGTGCGTACGCCGTCGGGGAGTATTCCGGATTGGTTTTCGGCGTCCTACTCTTTTTCGCAGGTCTTTACGCCACCATTACCGGCGGCCGTAAGAAATCCGAAGAATAAGGGCCTTCCCGGTCGATATGAAACTCAAGCCTCATTGTCTGCTGCTCCTAACTATTTGGTTTGCAGCCACGGGTTTGGCTGTTTCACAGGACGTAAAAGATGTAGTTTCGTTTCGGATCTCGTTGGCCGGCGGGAAAACTACCTATCGTACCGGCGAGCCAGTAAAGTTGATCTTCACCTTTACGGCGGTTGAGCCGGGTTACTTGCTAGAAACGTATTACTCACCCCGCTTCGACGACATTATCGTAACGCCAAAAGATGGGATCTACGATTGGCTATACAGATACAATCGACTGTACAGTTACGACGATGTTAGCGTCGTTCATCAGCTTTCAATTTCTCCTGCCCAGGTCGAGATCACACTCAATGAATTGGTTCGTTTTGACAATCCTGGAAAATATATCGTTAAGGCGGTCTCGCGAAGAGTTTGGAAGCCGAAAGGGGACGTCTCTTTTCGTTCAAACCCGATTCTTCTGTCGTCTAACGAGATCGAACTTGAAATCAAAGAGCTGAGCGAGGCGGAAGAGCGTGCGGAGGTCAAGAGAATCGCGACCCTGATGGATTCGGCTTCGAGCTTACCTCAGCATCAGATTTTCAAACGCGAATTAGATTACCTGACCGGCGATGCCTCTACTGTCGAAAAAGTCAGCCGTTTTATTAAACCACCAGTTTTCGGCGGTGTTACGTGGCTTGATACCGGAACCGGGCTCAATACCGGATAATATTTTCTCAAGCGAAGGAACCAGAGTTGCGGTCTTGATCTTATCCCAGAACCGGTTAAGAAGATCCGACTGTTCGTGGTGTTTCAATTCGTCGAACTTCTCAAGAACCAACCCTCTCGACAAATTGTAAGCATCGCTTGAAAAGTCCTCTTTCGGCAGGGAACTAAATATCCTTAAGGCTGTAACCAGCTGCGTTCGGCCTCTGCGTTTCCGGAGGCTTTCGAGTAGCTCGGTATCATATGCTCGCCTGAGCGCATCGTAGCGTCCGCGGCGTTCATTCGCCAACTGCTGAGAGTCCGCTGCCTGACTCGGCTGCTGTTCATCCTCCATCAAAATGTGAAGTGTAACGAGCCTGCCGATCA
>JBGTBC010000451.1:0-8578 GCA_041749555.1 Pyrinomonadaceae bacterium
AAAACGCGGCCGGCAAAGGCCAGGAAGCTTGGGGTAAGGTCAAAGGCGGTGTCGGCGACGCGGTTGATAGCGTCGGAGAAGCCATCAGCAATGCGGGCAACAAGATAGACAGAGGCTGATCATTTTTTCCGGGTAATGTGATAGGGCATGGCATTTCACTGTGCCCTTTTTCTATCGATTTACCGGGAGGTGATCAACCTACCGTCATTCATCCGAGCAACATAAACGGAATTGAGGGATGTTAAGCCGGTGTAGGGATTCGGGAATTCGACGTTGTGGGCGGTTACGGTCGTGAAGATCGTTTTGAGATGGGCGGTGAAGTCATCGCTCGCGGGGTCGTCGGACCAGAGGGCGAAGGTGCCATTGGGTTTTAGCTGGTCACGGACGGCGGTCAAGCCCTTGGCGGTGTAGAAAGATTCGTTGGCGGCGTCGAGAAAATGCCGGGGCGAATGGTCGATGTCGACCAGGACGGCGTCGAATTTTCGGTTGAGGGCGTTCGTGTCGAACCCGGTATGGGCGAGAGCGAAGAAATCGCCCTGGCGGAGTTCGCATCTGGGGTCTTCGCGGAGTCCGGGGCCGAGCGGCACCAAGCCTTTGCGATGCCAGTCGATCACGGTTTGGAAAAGGTCGATCACGAGCAGGCTGCTGACATTCTTGTTTTTCAAGGCCTCAGCGGCGGTATAGCCAAGGCCGAGGCCGCCGATCACAACATCAAGTTTGCCTTCAAGCGGGGCGAGGCCCAGCGTAGCGAGCTGCTGTTCTGCTTCGGTGAAGAGGCTCGACATCAGATATTCGTCGCCAAGCTTCACCTCAAAAACCTCGCGGTTATTCGCAAGCGGCTCCAGCCTCCGGCGAAGCGTCAGCTCACCAAGCGGTGTTATTTGATATCCGAGTTCTTGAATGCTCATCGTTAGACTTCGGCTCGTTCGGCCAGCTCGGCCCAGCGATCCATATCGGCTTCGAGTTGATCATTCAATAGCTGCTGCTCGTTGAATAGCTCGTGCACGCGGCCGGCGTCGATAGCGTGCGTTACCATTTCGCGTTCGATCTCGGGCAGGCGTTTTTCGGTTTCGGCGATACGTTTTTCCAGGGTTTCGAACTCTCGCTTTTCGCCGAAGGTGAGCTTTTTAGGCTTTGACTTGTCAGTTTTGGGAAGAGCCCAGTCGCTATCGCTCCTGGTTCTGACAGGAGTCGTTGCCCGGCCGCTGCTGCTTCCGGTTCCGACAGGAAGTGACGTTTCCGCTTTGCGTTCGGCTTCCTGGCGTTCGTGGGCTTCGAGGTAGGCGGTGTAGTCGCCTGGGTATTCGCTGACGTGACCGCCGGGATCGAAATGGAAGATGTTCTCGATCGTTCGGTCGAGAAAATAGCGGTCGTGACTGACGACGATCAAGGCCCCTGCAAACTCGTCGAGGTATTCTTCGAGAGCAATGAGCGTCGGGATGTCGAGGTCGTTTGTCGGCTCATCGAGCAGCAGGACGTTGGGCGATCCCATTAGGATCCGCAGCAGATATAATCTTCGGCGTTCTCCGCCGGAAAGATTGCCGATCACTGCGTATTGGGCCGCGGGCGCGAAGAGAAAACGCTCGAGCATCTTACCGGCGGTAATTTGAATGCCCTCGTTTGTCGTGACGTATTCGGCCACGTCACGGATGTAATCGATGACTCGTTGTTCATCATTAAGGGCACGGCTTTCCTGGTCGTAATAGCCGATATGAACGGTCTGGCCTATCTCGATCTCGCCGGCGTCCGGCTTTACACGGCCGGTTATCATATCGAGCAGGGTCGTTTTGCCCGAGCCATTGGCACCGATGATGCCGATGCGGTCGTCGCGTTTTAGCAAGTATGAGAAATCGTCGATCAACTTGTTGTCACCGTAGGATTTGGATACGTTGTTGATTTCGACGACCTTTGACCCGAGGCGTTTTGAACCAATGGCGATATCGACCTCGCCCTTGGCCTGCTCTTTTGGCTGGGCCATCAGCGTGTGGGCGGCTTCGATGCGATGTTTCGATTTGCGTGTACGGGCCTTAGCTCCGCGCCGGAGCCACGCCAGCTCCTTCTTGATAAGCTGATCGCGTTTGTGGCCCTCGACAGCACGCAGTTCTTCCTGCTCGGCCTTTTTCTCAAGATAGTAAGCGTAGTTGCCGCTGAAGCTTTGCACCGTACCGCGGTCAACCTCGAAGATCCGATCCGTTACGCGGTCGAGAAAATAGCGGTCATGCGTAACGAGCAGCAGCACGCCTGTGTAGCGTGCAAGATAGGATTCGAGCCACTCGATCGTATCGGCGTCGAGGTGATTGGTCGGCTCGTCGAGGATCAGGATGTCGGGCTTAAAGATCAGTTCGTGGGCGAGGGCGACGCGCTTCCGCTGACCGCCGGAAAGCTCTCCCATTTTCGCTGTCGTGTCCGTGATATCCAGACGTGTCAGGACCGCACGGGCATTTGTCTCGATCTCCCAACCCCCGCTCATCTCTAGCTCGTGCTGGAGATCGGACATTCGCTGGAGTGTCGCCGGATCATGATTTCCCGCCGCGAGATCGTGGCAAACCGCCTCATAATCGCGGATCGTCTGCATCACGCCGCTGCTCGATGCAAAGATGGTTTCGAGCACCGTCAGATTCTCGTCGTATGGCGGATTTTGCGAGAGGAATGCAAGAGTCTTGCCCTTTGTCGTAATGACGCGGCCAGTGTCCGGGACCTCGATCCCGGCAATAATACGCAAAAGCGTTGTTTTACCCGAGCCGTTCGCACCGATTATCCCGATCTTGTCGTTGTCCTCGAGGCCGAGCGTTACATTCTCAAAAAGCGGCTTAAATCCGTAGTTTTTCGAGACATTTTCGAGAGAGACAATATTCATATTTTAACTCGTCAATCTCCGATAAATATTAGGCATTCGCTCGGGAAGACTCAGGACGTCGTCGATGATCGTGTAGCCTACGTCACCATATAGGTCGCGAAGTTCGCTCTCTGATTCGCGATCTACAGTAACGCAAAAAGGCGTGATGCCGTGGGTTTTTGCTTCGAGCAGTGCTTCGCGCACGTCTTCCCTGGCGTATCGTGCATCACCGTAATCATGGTCGTATGGACGGCCGTCGGTGAGGATAATAAGCAGCTTGGTCCGCGATTCCTGTTTGAGCAATTTGGCCGAGGCGTGACGTATCGCGGCTCCTAGACGGGTGTTGTTTTGGAAGGTAATACCCCCGATCCGACATTCGATCTCTTCTGAGTATTTCTCGTCAAAATCCTTGACGACATAATACTTGACGTTCCGCCGCCCCTCGCTCGTAAAGCCGCTGATCGAATAAATATCGCCGACGGCCTCGAGGGCCTCGCTCATCAATACTAAGCCTTCTTTTTCGATCTCGATGATCCGGCGGCCCGGATGGGTGTACGGCTGCAGCGGGTTTCGCGTAATGGTGCGTGCGGTCGATGACGACTGGTCGAGCAGGAGCGAGACAGCAACATCGCGCTGTTTCCTCAAACGTTTCGTGTAAATGTTCTCCGATTGGCGGCCATCCGCACGGCGGTCGATTACGAAATCCACAAGGGCGTTCAGATCGTAATCCTCGCCGTCCAACTCTCGATTGATCCTGGTCAGGTTCTCCGGCTTCATCAATTGGAACTGGTGCCTTATCGACGAGATTGCCCCTCGGTAGCGCGAACGTGCGAGTTCGACAAAGTTCCGGTCGCCCTGTTTAACCTTTTTCTCGATCACACGGCTCCAGCCGACGCGATAATCGTTAAGCTCGCGGTCCCATTCATCATAGGCAAATGCAATGTCGTCTGCCTCGAGGGCCTGTTCGGGCACCTCGTTTTGCGACCATGCCTCGGAACCCTGCAGGTCGTCGGGCTCGCCTTCGTCGTCAAGGCTATTCCATGCGCTAAAAAGATCACTGATGTCCTGAGCGTTTTTCTGCTGCTCGCGCTTTACCTGGTCTTCGGTTACAGCCTCGGCGGCGTTCTTGTCATCGTAGGCGAATTCGCCCTTAGATTCGGTCGTGTCTGACTCCACCTCGCTCGTTTGCTCGGGCATTATGTTCTGAAACAGGGCATAGACGCGGCTGGTGGCCATCAGCGAATCGGCAACTGTCGCATCGTCGCTGACCAGATAGGCCTCGATGACCGTCTCGATCTCGGATACGATCTGCCCGTAAAATTGCCGAGCGTCATCAGTCGCACCGCCGCAAAGCGTTATCTGAAACAGCAGCTCCGACGGCACCTGATGCAGAGGCAGATCAAAAATGTACGGCCGCGACCGTCTTAGATATTCCTGCATCAGGTCGAGGTCTTTACGAAGGCCGCGATAAGTTCGACGCAAACGGTCGTCGATGCGAGCGTTCTCCATCGTGCCAAAGATCTTACGGGCGAGCCTCGGTTCAGGAAAAACCGATAGGACCGCACGGTAATCGGAGCCCTTTGGCAAGGATTTTTTCGAACGCGGAGCCTGCCCATCAGGCAGCGCCGTTTCGCCTTTCTGCACATCTTCGATATACCCCGAAAGCGAAAATGCATCCAGGGCATCCGCCGATGCCGAATACAACTCCGCGAGGTCGCGGTAAGACGCTCTCAATCCACGCGTATCTCGTTCAAATGTCCCGAATTCGATCTGCCCGGCGCCGTGGGCCGCCAGCACCTTGAATAGGCGAAAGTCCATCTCATCGTCATCAAACTCGGCGACCGTTGCGGGCAGGTGGATGGTCTTTCCGTCGCCGATGCGGGATTCCTGCGGCATAGCCGAGAGCGGCACGATCTCGACCTCTTTGCCGGTCAGGGCTTCGACGTACATCCGCAGGATCGACTGGACCTTTTCGAGCGGAAGACCGAGTCGGCTTTCCTGCAGATGATCATTCGAACCGCGGGTCTCGAGGGCGAAATAGCTGCGGCGGGCCTTGGCCGAACCCGTTTCGCTCTGCCGAATGCCCTGTTCCACCCACTCCTCGAATTGCCCGATCGAAACCTTTCGCAAAGCCCCTGGGCTCGATTTAAAAGCCGCAAGAGCACTTTCGCCGTCGTTATCAGCGACTTTTCGAACGATCCGAAGAATACGGCGGATCTCGTCGATGGAAATCCGGCCGCGTGTAACCTTAAAGGCTGCGAGGAATTTCGGAGTCGCCCGGAGAAAGGAGATAAGGACGGCATTACCGTGCAGCGCGATCGCGGTGACGAGGTCGTTCCAGTCAGCGAATGCCTTGCGTACAGTGCCGAGCACCTCGCTGCCTGACGAAACATAATGAAGCGTGACGCTGCCGCCGAATTCAAGCATATTATCGGCCGACTCGATCAGCTTGACGGCATCGGCAGCCGTTAGCCGCCCGAGCGCGTTTGGCAATCCGGCCCAGAGATCCGCCGTCATCCCGCCGGTCCGGTTTGCAAATTGCACGGCCAGCTTTAACAGCGCATCGGAGACCTGGCTCTTCTCCTCACCAAATCGCTCGAGGGCGTCAGCTAGTGCAGGCGTGTGTTGAAGCAGCTCGGAGCTGTGCCGAGCCGAACGCTGGGCGACAAGCACGGCGATATCGAGTACGCGGCTCAGGAAGTCCTCGTCCTTTACCTGACGGGCGATCGCCGGGACCGATCGATAGGTCGCCAGAGCCGTTGAGCTCGAAAGTACGAGCTGCCGCGTGCATATTTCAAAAACGGCAGCCCGGGCAGCTTCGGGCACCTCGGCCAGTCCTTCTGCACCCTCAGCAAAGAATTTGACACCCGTGTCAGCATTGCCCATCGCGATCCGCCGGCCGAATTCACCCCAATGCCGAAGGTCGTCGGCAGAGAGAATATTGGCCGCCGGCGGCACGGCCTCGACAAACTCACGGCTCACCCTTAGCGAAACCCCCGCAAGCGCCGCGCTCATCTCCAGCGCCGCACGCTTCTTATCCGCCGGCAATTGCCCAAGCCGCCGGGCCAACCCAGTAAGAGTCGGCTTGGTTTCGCTGTTTGGTTCGTCCACTAACTAGTATTGTACGAAAGTTCGACGCCGATGCGTCAGTTCGGGGTTTGTCTCGGACACTATCCACTGCCCACTGCCCACTGCCTATTGCATGACTAATGATGATGATCGCCCGCCACCTCATTGAGCTTGCTGAGATCCAGCAGCTTTGAAAAATCATCGAAGTGGAACATCGTATCGTCCTTACAATGCTCGCAGAAAAACGTCACGTCCTCGCCGAGGTACATATCCTTGAGATGATACGCGATAAAACACCCATAACACCGCTGTATCCGCTTCCCAAAATCCTGCAGGACTTCATTACTATTAATTGATTCCATAACAAAAGTTTAGATTCTAGCATATCGACATGAATCCGATTTGCATGTTGGGGACGAATATGTTTTCAATAGAAAAGCGATGTCATTGAACGTCACACATACCTCTCACCATCATCACCATGCGCATACATCCGCGCGTGGGCTAATACTCGTCTCTTAACGATCACGAATAACTAGTTCTAAGTTCACGCCGCGAAACTCCAACAAAGTGTTCCGTAAGGGCGTCGTTTTGTCGTTTTTTATATGAAATTAAAAATAGCGGTTCAAAAAGGGGGCAGATTATCTGAGGGGTCTATAGACCTGCTCAAAAAATGCGGGATAGGATTTCCCAATGGTTTGGGTAAGCTGCGGACCGAGGCGGGCAACTTTCCGCTGGAGATATTTTTTCTGCGGGACGACGATATACCTGGCTACGTATCTGACGGCGTGGCCGATGTCGGGATCGTCGGGGAAAACGTGCTCGCAGAAAAAGCGATCGATCTGGAAGTTGTCGAAAAATTAGGATTCGGCAAGTGCCGGCTTTCGCTAGCAGTGCCGAAGGCGACGGAATACGCTCGTCTCGCCGATCTCTCCGGCAAGCGAATTGCCACCAGCTATCCCGCGATACTTCGCGAGTTTTTCTCATCACGAAATGTCGAGGCTGACATCCATCAGATCAGCGGCTCCGTCGAAATAGCTCCGTCAATAGGCCTCGCCGACGCGATTTGCGACCTTGTCAGTTCGGGTAGCACGCTTTTCTCGAATGGCCTTCGCGAGGTCGAGACGGTTATGCGGTCCGAGGCCGCTCTGGTCCGCCGGAAAGAGATGCCGCCGGAGGTGAACGATATATTCGGCCGCCTGCTGTTTCGCATCCGCAGCGTCCTTGCGGCCTCGCAGAATAAATACATTCTTTTGAACGCCCCCATAGACAGGGCTGACGCAATCGCAGGGCTGCTTCCCGGAATGCGAAGCCCATCGATGATCCCGCTCGCCGACCCAGGCTGGGTGTCGATGCATTCCGTTATCCGTGAGCAGGATTTCTGGGAAGTTGTGGATTCCCTCAAAAAGGCGGGTGCCGAGGGTATCTTGATCCTGCCTATCGACCAGATGATCAGGTGAGAATATGAAGGAGATCAAATATCCGAAAAAGGTTGAAATAGACGCGATCTTACGCCGGCCGTCGCTCGACACCGCATTTATCGAGCGAACCGTGGCGAACATCCTCGCCGATGTGGGTCAAAACGGGGACACCGCCTTACGGCATTGTTCACGTCATTTCGATAAGGTCGAGATCGATGATTTTCTCGTCTCCGAGGAAGAGTTCGATGCAGCGGACGACATGGTTCCCGAGGAGCTCAAGCGTGCCATCGCCGTCGCGAGGGACAATATCGAGAGATTTCATACCGTTCCTGAGCAGAGCAGCGTGGTGGTCGAAACCTCGAAGGGTGTTTTTTGCTGGAAGCGCGAGTTGCCGATCGAGAAGGTTGGGCTTTACGTACCCGCCGGCTCAGCTCCTCTGTTTTCTACTGTGCTGATGCTGGCTATCCCTGCCAATATCGCGGGTTGCCGCGAGATCGTGATCACTTCGCCGCCGCAAAAAGACGGTTCGATAGATCCGGCGACCCTTTATGCCGCAAGGCTCTGCGGGGCGACGCGAGTCTATAAGATCGGCGGTGCGCAAGCGATCGCGGCACTTGCGTACGGCACCGAGACTGTACCGGCGGTGTACAAAATATTCGGGCCTGGAAATCAGTTCGTGACCGAGGCCAAGCTCCAGGTTCTGCGCTCCGGCGTCGCGATCGACATGCCCGCAGGACCGTCGGAGGTGGCGGTCCTTGCCGACGAAACCTGCGTGCCCGCGTTTGTGGCCGCTGATCTCTTGGCACAGGCCGAGCACGGCGCGGACTCCCAAGTGCTGCTTTTTTCTGATTCGGAAAAGGTGATCGATGACACTCTCGCCGAGGTCGCTCAGCAGATTGAAACGCTGTCACGAAAAGAAATGGCCGCCGCCGCACTGAAAAATTCGTCCGCGGTACTGGTCGAAAGCCTGGATCAAGCCATGGAGATCCTGAATGACTACGCACCCGAGCACCTGATCATCGCGACGGCGGACGCGGAGCAATGGTCCGACAAGGTCATGAATGCAGGCTCAGTTTTCATCGGCAATTACTCCTGTGAAAGTGCCGGCGATTATGCCTCGGGAACGAACCACACCCTGCCAACCGGTGGTGCCGCCCGAGCATACAGCGGTGTCTCTGTCGCGAGCTTTAGGAAGACAGTGACGTACCAGAGGCTCACGAAAGACGGGATCAGGGCACTCGGACCTACGGTC
>JBGTBC010000452.1:0-19291 GCA_041749555.1 Pyrinomonadaceae bacterium
GCTTCGGCCAATATCCCGCCGATCTTTTTTTCGTCGACGAGCAGATCATTGACCCATTTCAGGTCCGGCTTTAAGCCATATTCGAGAAGAGTGTCATACACCGCTACGCCGGTCATGAGGGTTATCAACGACAGATCCCGCATATCCATTTTGGGCCGAAGGACAATGCTGAAATAGAGACCTGCATCCGGATCCGATACCCAGTGTCGACCATGGCGGCCCCGACCGGCTGTTTGCTGACGTGCGATTATGCATAATCCCTCATCTGCACCCATCTTCGCTTGTTTTATCGCTTCGGTGTTGGTGGAGTCGATAGAGTCGAAAGTGAGTATGTTTATATTCATCGGCGACGGGGAAATGAGTATTGACTTTTTTTAAACTCGCCTCCAAAGCGAGTCGGTGTAGAAGTATTCGCCGTCGAAGAATTCCGTTTCGATCGCAAAACCGCTACTGGCCGCAAGTTCCTCGATCATAGAACGCGTGTATTTCTGTGAGATCTCCATAAAAATCGGTTCCCATTGTTCGAGATCGAATGTTCGATCGAGGGCACCGATCGTCACTGACTGCTTCTCCCGGCTGATAAGGAATGACCGGGCTGCGCATTCCACTGGGCGGTATTGGGCGTAATGCGAGAATTTTGTGATGTCAAAATCGGCACCGAGTTCGCGGTTTATGCGGGTCAGCAGATTAAGATTGAATGCGGCTGTAACACCCGTGGGATCGTCGTATGCTCTAACGATCACTCGCGGGTCCTTTTGCATATCAAACCCGATAAAAAGCCGGTCGTCGGGGCTCATCACATCCCTTAGCGCGCGAAAAAAATCGAGAGCTTTGTCCCGTTGGAAATTGCCGATATTCGATCCAAGGAACATCAGCACCTTTCGCCTTCCATTACCGTTATTCAACGAGTCAAGGATCTGGAAATAATCGCCCGTATGGGGCTTAATGCTCAACGCGGGAAATTTCTCATGAAATCTTGCTGAGAGAACATCGTTTGCCTCTTGCGATATGTCGATCGGCGAATAGTCGAGATCGAGGCCCCTGGCCATAAAATACTCGATCAGAACCGCTGTTTTGGTCCCGTCACCGGCACCGAGCTCGATCAGGTCGATCGCTTCTACGCCTTCAGTAAAAGCCTGATATATCGCTTCTGTTTGTTCTGTAAAGATCTTTAACTCGGCCCGGGTCGGGTAATATTCCGGAAGCTTCATGATCTCCATAAAGAGACGCGAACCTTCGTCATCGTAGAAATAACGCGATGAAAGGTGCTTCGGAGTTGAAGAAAGCCCTCGCAGAACGTCCGTTGCGAACGCGGAAAGTTCAATGGAGTTTGAAGCCTGCATACCTTGTAAGTCTTTGCGATCTAGAAAGATAGATTACTATTTTACCAACCGTATTCCCGTAAACTGCCAACGCAGGTGGGGATGGAAAAAGTTTCTATAAGTGCCGCGGCTATGGCCCGGCGGCGTTGCGACCGAGCCGCCACGCAGTACCATCTGGTTGATCATAAACTTGCCGTTATATTCACCAACGGCACCTTCCGGCTTCTTAAATAAGGGATACGGCAAATATGCACTGTTGGTCCATTCCCAGCGTTTTCCCCATGCGAATTGGTCGTTAGCAACCTCCCATTCGAATTCGGTCGGCAGCCGCATGCCGCTCCATTCGGCAAAGGCAGATGCTTCGTAAAAAGAAATGTGACAGACAGGCGCTGTCGGCGGCAGTTTTCGAAGGCCCCCGAGCGTGAAGTGAAACCACTCTCCATCTCGCCGATGCCAATGCAGCGGGGAATCGATCGAATTCCCGTTTATCCAATCCCACCCTTCCGAGTGCCACAATCGATGGGCTCGGTAGGCTCCATCTTCTATAAATTCTAGAAATTCGCCATTTGTTACCAATCGGTCGGCGATCGCAAAGTCATTCAAGTATTGCTTATGGCGGGCGAGTTCGTTATCAAAACAGAACCCGTCTCCGGCAAAGCCGATCTCGTAAACTCCGCCATCAAATTCTATGAAATTCCGGTCGTTGGATTCCTGTTCTTCTTCAGGGAAATAGCCTTCACGATAGGCCGGGAACAGCGGGTTCACGCCAAAGGTGAATTTAAGATCGGTGATGAGAAGTTCCTGATGCTGCTGCTCGTGATTAAGCCCGAGAATTATCAGGTCTTTGATCTCCGCGGCCTCCGGCGTGGATATCAGTTTCGACATTTGTTCGTCCACGTACCGGCGATACTCAAATATCCTGGCGACCGTCGGGCGGCTAAGATGACCCCGGTTATCCCGAGCTGTTCTTTCTCCGATCGTGTTGTAATAGCTGTTAAAGAGAAAACCGAAATTCTCGTCAAACGGCTGATACCCGGCGAGATGCTTCTTGAGGACCATCTCCTCAAAAAACCACGTGGTATGGGCGATATTCCATCTGGTGGGCGATACATCTACGATCGGCTGGGGAATATAGTCTTCCGGTTCGAGAGGCTCGCAAAGAAATTCGGTATGCGACCGGACCGCGTCGAAAAATGCGCGGAGTTCGGCGTTAGACGACGTCCCTGTGCTTATCCCATGCATGGACTAATTAGAACAAATTCTGCCCGCAATTAAAAAGCCAACGGTTTACAAGTATGCCCGATACGGCGCTTCGGATATGATCTGCCGCCGCTCCCATTCTACGACCTGACGGGCGCGTTTATTTTCGTACGCATTCGCGAGCGCACCGATAACCTCGTCGATCTGGGGATAATTTTTATTGTTTACTAACTGCGAAGGGAAGGTGTCAGAGTTTTGTCTTTGTGCGGTAGAAGCCTGCAGTGGGGTAAGCTCATCGCTTTTGACCGAGGAATTCCTTAATACTGGGTTGACCATCTCTCTTGCCTCCTGTTTTCGGGGCAGACGGTCGAACCGGCAACTTATATTTTCAAGTCTCGACCGACTGCTGATGTATATTGATACTCATTAAATATTTCGTCGTGTAAAACTCCTCAAATAAAAGGTTCTTCTAGGATATCATCATAGAAAAAAAGTTTAAAGAAAAATTGGACAATAGGATCAAAACTTTTCTAGAATGCAGGTATGACATTCTGTCGTGACAGCCTCGCCCTTATATAGCCGCTCGTTAGCTCCGTTAGCGACGCGGCGATAACTCGTAAGATCCAATTTTTACAGGCTTTCTAAGTAGATAGCGGAGATGTTATCCGCTAAACTTGCAATTTTGCGATCCGCCCTTGGAGGTCGCGGTACCAATAATTATGGACGAAAAATATTTTGCCCGGAAGATCGAGCAGAAATGGCAGCAAAAGTGGGAAGAAACCGGTGCTTTTCACGCCGAGATCGATTCAGAGAAGCCAAAATTTTACCAGTTGGAGATGCTCCCGTATCCTTCCGGTAATCTCCATATGGGCCATGTTCGTAATTATTCCGCAGGCGACGCACTTGCCTGGTACAAACGCCTTCAGGGTTTCAATGTACTGCATCCGATAGGTTGGGATTCCTTCGGCCAGCCCGCCGAGGATGCTGCGGTAAAGCGAGGCATCAATCCGCGGAAATGGACGGAAGACAATATCGAGATCATGCGGGGCCAACTGCAGCGGCTCGGCATTAGTTATGACTGGCGGCGTCAGATGTATGCCCACACGCCCGAATACTACAAATTCGATCAATGGTTCTTCCTGAAAATGTACGAAAAGGGCCTGGCGTACAAACGGATGACACAGGTCAACTGGTGCTCACATGACCAGGCAACGTTGTCGAACGAACAAGCGAGCGGCGGCCTTTGCTGGCGTTGCGGCAATCCTGTCACAAAAAAAGATCTGGAACAGTGGTTCCTGAAAACCACCGCGTACACCGACCAACTCCTCGACGATATGTCGCAGATCGAAGCAGGCTGGCCGCAAAATGTACTAAAGCGGCAAAGCGATTGGATCGGGCGATCAGTCGGGGCCTATATCGACTTTGAGATCAGGGCGTCAGGGGATTCTTTATTTTACTGCCCGATCGTAGACGGAATTACGAGTTCGTCCGAACTTGGCAAAAGCCGTGTGCGGGTCTTTACGACCCGGATCGATACGATCTACGGCGCAAATGCTATTGTCCTTGCTGCCGAACACCCGGTTATTCAGGCAAATATGGACAATTTCTCGGAAGAGGTTTCGAGCAAGGTCGCGTTTATTCGAACAGAAAACGCAAGACCGACTGATCACGAAACTGAGGTCGAAAAGGACGGGATCGATACCGGGCTTAAGGCTATCAATCCTTTCAGCGGCGAGGAACTGCCGGTTTGGGTCGGGAACTACGTGATGATGGAATATGGTACCGGAGCAGTAATGTCGGTACCCGCCCACGATCAGAGAGACTTCGAATTCGCGAAAAAATTCGGATTGCCGATCCGGCAGGTCATCTCAGAGCCTAATTTGGTGCACGAACACCAAACGATGCAGGCGCTTGCATTGGAACAGGCATTCAGCGAATACGGCGTTCTGGTCCATTCTGACTACTGGAACGGAAAAACCAGCGATAATGCCAAGCCGGAAATGACCGAATATGCGGTAAAGCACGGTTTCGGTGAAGCCGCCACTACATATAGGCTGCGCGACTGGGGCATTTCTCGCCAGCGGTTTTGGGGATCGCCTATTCCCGTAGTCTATTGCCCCGACTGCGGCGTGGTGCCCGAGAAATATGAGAATTTGCCGATAACCTTGCCCGATGATGCGCCTATTACCGGGACCGGTGAATCACCGTTGGCCAAATTGCCCGAGTTCTACAAGACCGTATGCCCGAAGTGCGATGGCCCGGCAAAGCGGGAGACGGATACGATGGATACATTCGTCGATTCGTCATGGTACTTCTTCAGATACACCGACCCGGGAAATCCGGCTCTGCCGATGGACCCGGAAACCGCGGCGTATTGGATGCCGGTCGACCAATACATCGGCGGCGACGATCACGCAGTAATGCACCTCATTTACGCCCGGTTCTGGACAAAAGTGATGCGGGACATTGGACTGATCAAGTTTGACGAGCCCTTTAGGAGGTTGTTGACGCAGGGCATGGTGGTCGGGGAGACCTTCTTTGACGACGAGAGCGGAAAGCGGATCTATTTTTCACCTGACAATGTCGAGGTCACTAGAGACTCAAAAGGAAAGATCATAAGCGCGACGTCTTCCGATAGTAAAGCCCTTAAGTTCGCAATAGAGCGGATGTCCAAATCAAAGGGCAACGGCGTGGACCCCGACGAAATGGTTGAGATCTATGGTGCTGATGCGGCCCGTTTGTTTATTTTATTTGCTGCACCGATCGAGAATGAGCTCGTTTGGAATGAGGCAGGGATCGAAGGTGCCGTTCGATTTTTGCAGCGTGTATGGCGTCTTGTACATAAGTGGTCTGGAGCCGCAACAGGCTTGACCGCCCCCTCGAAGGCCACTGAAAACAAAGGGAACGCCCGAGATCTGCGCCGCAAGACCCATCAAACTATCAAACGAGTTAGCGAGAGTTTTGAATCGCTACAGTTCAATACACCGGTTGCGGCGCTTATGGAATTGTCGAATGCGATCGGAGATCTAGGGGGCGAACCGTCTGATGCAGGCGAAGATCTGACATTTGCTGTACGTGAGTCGATCACGGCGTTGACGCTGATGCTGACACCATTTGCCCCTCATGCTGCGGAGGAATTGTTTGCCGCGATGATTGGAAATGAAGACGGAATACTGGCGAACGGAGCATGTTTTCCTGCATATATTGAGGATCTCGCCAAGGCTGACCTTGTCGAGATACCTATTCAAATTAACGGAAAACTGAGGTCTAAGATCATGGTTGCCCCTGATACTGCTAGCGGGGTCCTTCAGGAAATGGCCGTTGCGGATGAGAAGGTCAGGGAGTATTCGGAAGGGAAAGAGATAGCAAAGGTAATAATCGTACCCGGACGCCTTGTAAATATAGTGATCAAAAACTGATATTTAAGCGTATTGATCGTCTTAATAGGTTTGTTTCGTGAATGGGAAAAGGGTTTTGTTTGGAAGCAACGAGTCTTATACCTTGCTTGAAATATACAAAAAAACTAAAATTAATAACGCCATAGCTACTTTTGTCGGCTGACGGAGTTGAATCGTCGGGTCGACGCTGTAATTGTCTAGCGAAACAATATTTAAATGAAGGAATGCCAGCTCTGTAAGAACTGTTTCTCCGATTCGGTCGCGACCTGTCCACATGATGGGATGCCCACCGTCCATACGATCGCGGGAGAACCGGTCCTAGAGGGCAAATACCAGATCGAGTGCAGGCTCGGACAGGGCGGCATGGGCGTCGTGTATAAGGCCCGGCACGCATATCTAAAGACCCAGCTCGCTATCAAAGTTATTCTCCCGGATCTCGTAGGCAATGATCCACAGCTTGTTACCCGGTTCAGACAAGAAGCTCTGGCGGCGGCAGCGATCCGGCACCAGAACGTAGTTAGCGTTACTGACTATGGTGTGATTGGCGGGACAGTGCCGTTTCTGGTCATGGAATACGTGGAAGGAGAATCGTTGCACGATCTGCTTGTCCGCGAAAAGTCACTTTCGCCGGAACGTGCGTTCGAATTGATTGCGGCGGTTTGTGCCGGTGTAGGAGCGGCCCACCACCAAGGGATCGTTCATCGGGATCTCAAACCACTTAACCTCATGATCTGCAGCGACAAGCCAAATATGTCGCAGGCCGTGAAAATATTGGATTTCGGGCTGGCGAAGATCAAGTCAGGGGAATTGCTTGGGTCTTTCATTCAAGCTCAGACGACCGGTCTGATGGGGTCACCTTACTACATGGCTCCTGAGCAATGGGCAGATGAAGACCCCGATTCCCGGTCGGACATATATTCCCTCGGAGTAATGCTTTACCAAATGCTGGCCGGCGATGTGCCTTTCAAGGGTTCCTCGATCCCGGCGATCATGAAAAAGCATATTTCGGACCGGCCGCCGACTCTTGCCGAATCCGGCATTAATGTATCACCCGAACTTGAGAAGGCGATCCTTCACACGCTTCAGAAAAAACCTGACGATCGGACCCCTACAGTTGAGGTTTTTGTCGATGAACTTAGAGAGGCAATTTATCCAGGACAACAATTCCTGACTACGGCCCGATCTTTGCCAGTGTCATCTCTGAAAGTAACCTCAAAACCGCCAAAATCCAGTGTTTTTGTTGATAATGTCGCTGTTGGACAAACACACGACGACGGGCATTTATTGGTAGAAGGCATTCAGAGCGGAAATCACCTGCTTCGAGTGAGTCATAGCGGGTTTCAGGACTGGATGGCAGATGTGGTTTGCGATGGCAGCCCGCGTGAGATAGTCGCTGAACTTCAACGAGGCGATCTCGATTCGAAAACTGCCATACCTAAGCCGAGCATCTCGGTTTCAGGCTCTGGCAAACAAGACCTCTCGACAAAGTTTTCGCACGGTAGCCCGGATGAGATGGAGCAGACCGTCCAGCAGAATTTCGAGCCTAACAGATTCGACGTGTCGGTCGTCACGGCTCCGCCAAAAAAGGGATCGACTGTTTCGCCCTGGCTTTTGGGAATTCTCGGATTATTCGGACTCTTTCTGATTGGGGCGATTGGGTTAGGATCGGCCTATATGCTCGGCCTTTTTGGTGGCGGCAGCGTTCCTTCGGCAAATATATCAGCATCCCCTACACCAGCGGAATCACCTCCGCAATTTACCGCGGAATTGGTGCCGATCCCGGGGGGGACATTTAAGATGGGCCGTAACGATGGCCGAGAGAATGAGCGGCCCGAGAATTCGGTAACGGTTCCGGCATTCCAAATGGACAAGTTTGAAATAACAAACGGCGAGTACTATTCGTTTGTAAACGAAACCGGATACCGGCCGGTGCCCGCTCACTGGGTGAACGACAGACCCGTTCCGGAGACCGAAAAAATGCCTGTGCGTTTCGTTAATATAGAGGATATCGAGGCCTTTGCCCGATGGCGGTCGAAGCGCGACGGTGTAACGTACAGGCTCCCGACTGAGGCCGAATGGGAGTTTGCCGCTCGAAACGGAGCTAAGCAAAATCTATATCCCTGGGGCAATAAATTTGATCCGAAATGTGCTGTCACCGATAAGGAAAATACAGTACCCGATGCAGTAGGAACCGCTACCTGCCCAAATGATTGGGGAGTCATGGACCTGATCGGTAATGTTCACGAATGGACAGGTTCAAAAGCATCTCTTTATCCCGGAAGTTCAGGTCAGATCCTTGAGACAAGGGAGCTTAGGCACATGATACGCGGCGGTGCCGCTCTCACAAAATCTGAAGGGGAGTTTGGGATAACGTCGACATTTCGCTTCGATGTGACAACGAGTACCCGTGACAAAGAACTAGGTTTTAGGCTTGTTGTGGGCAACTAGCAATCTGCTCTTGAACGTCTTAGAAACACCATGTTTCGTCTCCTTATCTTAGCTTTACTATTTGTATTGACTGGCCTCAACGTTTTTGGCCAGGACTTGGGGAGCAGTAACAAGCTTTTCGGTGATCCAAAAAAGAAAGCCGCTCCTGCCAAGCCCGCAAAAAAGAATACGAGCACGGCCTCCAAAAAAACTCCCGTGGCCTCCGCAAAGAAAACCACGACCTCGAAAACGACTAAACCGGTCGTGGCCAAAAAGACTAAGGGGACTGAAAAGTCTGCGACAAAGACCCCCACAAAGGTTCCGGCGATAACCATCACAAAGGTAGAAACAGCTAAAAAGGAAGCGATCAAAGATCCCTCTTTAGCAACCCCTGAAAAAAGGTTTTCTGGCGAAATAACCGCTGCGGGCCCCGGTTCGCAGAATTCACCGAAAGCGGGAATAGGCTCCGCCGAGGCAAACGAACAATATGAGGATCTGATATTGCGAGGGAATTTGGCTCGTGATGATAGAGATTATGTTGCGGCCGAAACCGCGTATACAACGGCACGACCGCTAAAACCTTCTGATTCCAGGGCGGTCTATGGTTTAGGCAATTTATACAGCGACCAGTTACGTTGGCAAGAGGCTGAGAAGCATTACCGTTTGTCAATCGAGATGACCCCAAACGATGCGGTTGCCCATATTGCACTTAGCTATGTTTTGGTTCAACCGGTTACAGCTCCAAACCTTGGCGACAGGTACGCGGAGGCCGAAAAGCTGGCGCGTCGCGCCCTTGAACTCGCTCCGGCTAATGCCCTGGCTTTTGATCAGCTTGGGGTTTCACTTGAGCTTCGTGGGTTTATCGGGGCCGAGACGGAAAATGCATATCGGAAAGCGATCCAGCTAGATCCGTCTTTTGCACCGCCTCATGCACATCTAGGTCGTCTGTTGCGAAGACGTGGAATGAGCCGCGAATCAACTGCCGCTTACCGGAATGCGGTCGATCGCTCCAGGGATGTCGGCACTAAAATAGTAGTTGCGGAGGTCCTGCAATCGGAGCAAAGGTTTGCCGATTCTGAAACACTTTTACGAGCCGCATTGGAGGAAGACCCGCGCAACCCGACAGCGTTGCTTTTATTGGGCAGGGCACTAATAACTACAGCTAGTTATCCGGAGGCCGAAGCGGTTTTAAAGAGAGCCCTTACGATCGGTGCCAACGGATTCATCGCAAACAGTCAGCTCGCTGGGTTATATTTACGGCAGGGAAAACCGGAATTGGCCGAGAATGCTTTGTTGCAGGCGTCGCGTTTTGTTTCGGACCTCGATCGCCGGTCGCTGTCCCAGAGCTTTGAATCCGTCGGAGACGCCTATATGAGAGCCGGCAATACGAGGAACGCCGAGCGTGCTTTCAAACAGGCAATTGCATTTGACGGTGAAACTGAGGCTCTCTCAGGCAAACTATCTCGTGCCCAACAGGGCAGATTCGGCCCTGGGAATTAGTTCGATTGAGATATGCGTTTGCCTACTGTTTGTTGAAATATTTTGGTTATTAGTCGTTTTTTCAACAATTAGTAGTAAGGCGCTCGGTGTAGCCAATGACCGGCCTCTTTTTAACGATCAACACCCTTAATGTACTGCCCGAAATGTAACCAGAGTTTTGAAGAAGGTTCACGCCGGTTCTGTCCGACCGACGGCGCTCGACTGATCTCCGAGGCAAACACTGCTACGAACCAATCCCAAGGGGGTATCTTTGCCAATCTTATACCCAAAATGGGCGGCCTAAGCGACCTTGGGGCGAGGCTTTCCGATGTTCCGGGCGTCTTTGTTGCCGATGATCAAAGTGATGAGGGACCAGACCGTAAGTCTGACTCGGAAACTGACGATGTGTTCTTCGAACTGGACGATCCTGCAGAATCCCAATCTGAGCCGCAGATATTTTTTGAGCTCGGCAATAAAGCGGATATCTTACCGGAACCGGAAACTGGAAGTGCTCAGCTAAATACAGCTCAAACAATTACAAAGATCGACCCAACAAAGGTCCCTGAAGGCCATTTTGAGGTTGATACCAGCTACGAAGCTCCTGACATATTTGCAAATTTCGATATAGAAAATCCCGAAAAACTCGTCGGAAACCTCGTGAAAGGAAGATACAGGTTGATCGAGTTTCTAGGAGGTGACGAGACCGGTTTTGCATATCTGGCTGAAGACCGGATAGTGGTTGGGAAAACAGTTCTGGCGCGAGTTCACTTTGACGGCGAATCCGACGAAATGATCGAGAGCATCTTGGCTGAGGAACGGATCTCGCTTTCACATTTTAGCCATCCGAACATCGCAAGGTTGATCGATTCCGGTGAATTCGCAAATGGCTCTTATTTTCTAATTAGCGAGTACGTCGACGGACTCTCGATCGAGGATATACTTGCCATTCACGGCCGTTTTGATCCTAAAAGAGCTTCAAGAGTGGTCCGTCAGATCTCAAATGCCCTAAACGAAGCTCATCAGGAGGGTATTCTGCATCGAGATATCCGACCGGGAAATCTGGTGATCGATCCTGATGCGGGTGAAATCGAACAAGCCAAGCTTGTAAATTTCGGGGCATCCAACGGTGAACCGAACGCTGATAATTTAGTCTACAAATCCCCTGAGGTGATCGATGGCCGAATAAACACTATAGTAGGCGATATTTTTTCGCTCGCCGTTGTTAGTTACGAGATGCTTACCGGACGGGTGCCGTTCGAAGGCACGTCTAAAAACGACATCCTAAGGGCACAATATGCAGGTCCAACGGCTTTGCCGTCCGAACTGCGGCCGGATCTGCCGCGGGCCGTGGACAAAATATTTGAAAAAGCATTGTCCTTTAAGCCGGCGGAAAGATATAAGAAAGCTCGGGAATTTGGGGATGCTCTGACCGCTGCGTTGGCCGAAGTCTCGGTACCGCAAGAACAGAGCGTCGAACAGCCTAATATTGTAAATCTTCAACCGCTTGCTCCCGCTGTCAAACCCACACCGGCCGAGTCAATGCCGTCGCCGCGGATACAAGTGCCTGCGGCAAGAAAAGCGGATCCGTCGCTGCCGAAGACCGACCAGGTTTTGAAAACTCGTTCTTCGAGACTGCCTCAAGAACCGAGATCAAAGTTATGGTATATCGCCGGGGCGGGTATCCTAATACTGGCCGCCGCCCTGGCGCTAGGTTGGTATTTTATCGAAATTTACCGCGGTAGTGCGCCGCAAGCAGTTGGATCGAACGAAACCGGACAACTTAAATCAAACGGCGCGAATGTAGTATCCGGCACCGAGAGTGTTGAAATGCCGCCACAGCCGCGCCTCCTCGTACAGCCGCCGAATACGGATCTGTATCAAAATAACAAGGAGAACCTGAATGGTGACCTGGCAGCAAACTTCGTTGGGTTCTCTCTGTATTATCCGAAAAACTGGACAATAAACGGGCCTCAGCCAAGTGAATCGTCGGGCACTCGGGGTAAGTTTCTCGACATATCACGTTCGACGCCTGACGGACGGATGCAGGAACAGATGCTTGTCAGTTATTATCCCAGCGGTGGAACCATGGCCGCCGATGCCGCGAAATTTCCGCGGCTAGTCCGCGAAACCAACGAGACTTTAGAAAAGATATTGCCCGGTTATCAAATGATCTCCGAAGGAGAGATCTTGTTCAACGGCAATTGGCGGGCCTACGAAGTGAAGTTTCAAGGCGGCGGCACATCGTCCACCGGCGAAACGCTGATCGTCTGGGGCCGGCGATTGTATGTGCCGGCCGCTCGTCCTGGTGCCCCAAATGGATTTGAGATCACTATGCTTGCAACCTCGGACGCAGAGAATGTCCGAGGAGTCGACGAAGTCGGCGTCCGCGGCGATCTTGGTCCGATCCTCCATAGCTTCGAACCCAGTCAAAGTCTTTAGCAATACCTCCCTCGCCCCTGATGCTGATCGTTTTCACCACTTGTCCTAATATCCAGGACGCCGAGTCACTTGCTGAAAGGATAGTCGATCTACGCCTCGCGGCATGTGTCCAGATAATGCCGAAAATGACTTCGGTCTATATCTGGGACGGAAAATTGCAGCGAGAGCCCGAGCACCTGCTTCTCATTAAAACGCTTCCAGAGAAATGGGATGAACTCAAAAGTTTAATTGTCAAAGATCACAGCTATTCTGTACCAGAGATCGTGGCCATAGGTGCCGAACGGATCTCGACACCTTATCTCAAATGGATGCGGGAAATGCTTGGTGTGTAAACTGTCCAACATATGTCCCCATCTCATATCTAAATTCATATCACCTCACCTTGGGGCTCGATCGTTGTCGGGGAGCTGCATATTTTGATGATGAAATCGACTGCATCTTTCGGCGAATCGGTCAGATGAATTAGGCTCAGGTCCTCTGAACCGATCATTTTCTCATTGAGCATAGTTGAGGTCAGCCATTGCAGCAGGCCGCGCCAATACTGCGAACCGAACAAGACCAAGGGGAAATTGCGGATCTTGCGCGTTTGGATCAGCGTAAGTGCCTCAAACAGCTCGTCCATCGTGCCGAATCCGCCGGGGAATATAACGTAGGCATTGCTGTATTTAATGAACATCGTCTTTCGCACAAAGAAATACTTGAACGTAAGCGATTTTGTCAGGTAAGGATTCGCCGCTTGTTCAAATGGCAGCTCGATATTACAGCCAACCGAGACGGCACCGCTGTCATGGGCACCGCGATTGGATGCCTCCATTATGCCGGGTCCGCCGCCGGTAATGATCTCAAATCCTTCTTCGCCCAAAAGCCGAGCCGTTTCGCGGGCGGCGATATAGTAGGGGTCCTTCTCGTGCGTACGTGCTGAACCGAAAATCGACACTCCCCGCGTGATCGTTGCCAGATGGTCGAATCCGTTAACGAATTCGCCCATAATTCGAAAAACCCGCCAAGAGTCTGACGTCTTATAATCATCCTCAGGCTCTGGGGATCTAAGGAGGATTTCGTCATCGGTTAGGTGCCAGTAGCCCGGTTCTTCCCGAAGCTTTTTGACGTCGGCAACCGTTATCGGCTCCGTGACCTTCTTTTTCCCGATCTTTACAGGCGGCTTGTTTGCTTTTGTTTCTGCCATTTCGTTCTGAGTTACGCCTTTGAGGCGGCGTTCTGAGTCCCGCCTTGAGGCGGCGTTTCTCTGTTAGAGTATTGCCGCCTAAAGGCGGGACTCAAAACTAGATTCCCATGATGTTATATCCGCAATCGACGTAGATCGTCTCGCCTGTAATGCCGGTCGAAAGGTCGCTAACAAGAAAGAGTGCGGTGTTGCCGACCTCTGAAACCGTCACGTTTCGTTTCAACGGCGATTTCTCACCGACGTACGTGAGCAGGGAACCCATGTTTTTTACGCCGCGAGCCGAAAGAGTGTTGATGGGACCTGCGCTGATCGCATTGACGCGAATATTGTTCTTTCCGAGATCGGCGGCGAGATAACGCATCGACGCCTCGAGAGCGGACTTGGCCACACCCATTACGTTGTAATTAGGCACGACCTTCTCGGCACCGTAATAGCTCATGGTCACTATGCTGCCGCCCTCAGTCATAAGCGGCGATGCTGCCAGGGCGACCTGCGTCAGCGAGAAAGCACTTATCTCAAGAGCGGTGCGAAACGCTTCGCGGGTGGTCGTGACAAATTCGCCTTCGAGTGCTTCTTTTGGCGCGAACGCTATTGAGTGAACAAGAAAATCAAGCCGCCCGTATTTCTTACCAACCGCCTCGAAAGCGGCGTCGACCTCGGCCTGATCGGTTACGTCGCAAGGCACGACTAGCGAATCTTCAAGCGTACCCGCCAAGCTTTCGACGTTCTCCTTGAGGCGATCGCCTTGGTATGTAAATGCCATGCGGGCTCCGTAACGGGAGCAGGCCAATGCGCATGCCCATGCGATCGAGCGTTTATTCGCCACGCCGAAGATCATTCCTACTTTATTTTCAAGCATATTTTTTAATCGTCCGTCTTCTGTTACTCCGAGACCAGTCACTCCGAAACATAAACTCTCTGCAGCATCTCAAAATCCAAAAGCCGAATATCAACGTCAACAGGCGTATCCGTGAATCGCCGGGTGACGAGCTTGGCCCTCAGGCTCTCTTCTTCGTCAAAGGTCAATTGGGTTACAAGCACCACCATCAGACGGAGCCTGAGCCGGCTTTTCATTTCAGCCAGGTTCTTTTTCGCGGTAGTGATCCTTTTCAGCATCGATTCGATCCTTTCCTGCCGGACGTCCGGAACAACCAGGAACGAGACCTCGATACAGGTGATCAGGTCCTGATCGACCATTATCCCGTCGAACGGCGTCTTGCCGATACTCACGTGCCTCATAAGCGGCAGGTTCTCTTCCTGCTGTATCTGCCGAAGGGCAAGATCCTCGGCAACGATATACGCTGACAGCAGATCAGCAAGCTGGTCCTCGCCGACGTCCAACAGTCTGGCCAGCTCGCGAACCTCTATATTCACGTTCTGCCGCTGAATATCTGGAATTGCGGCATCCCAATGGATAAACTTTCGGTCGTCGACCGCGTCAAGACGACGCCTATGGGCCGTATAAAGGAGTACGACTACCGTGAAAACAGAAACCGCAAGAAACAACACACCTGTCAGGCTCCAGTTCTGGTCGCCTAACGCCATGACGAGCGCGGCCGCCAAAGTAACGTAGAGCACGATCACACCTGCCAACAACGGATAGTTGGACTTCGGGCGTTCTAACCTTGCGAGAGGATTATCGTTTTTATTGCTCATTGACCGACGTCAGGCCGCGATCGAAGTTCGCTCAAAGGGAATATCGTCAAAATGCGTCATCGTCTTAAATGACCGGAAACGCTCATTTATTTCTGGATAATCGAGGGCATCGACACGCTCGGTGCCGAATTTCTCGACGTTGAACGATGCCATCACCGAGCCGTAGATCATTGCCCGCCGCAGCGTTTCGTCCGAGATCTCTTTTTGAGCAGCGAGATAGCCCATAAATCCGCCGGCAAATGTGTCGCCCGCTCCGGTCGGGTCAAAAACCGATTCGAGCGGATAAGCCGGTGCGACGAAGTAACCGTCACGCGTAAATAACGTTGCGCCATATTCACCGCGTTTGATGACGACAGCCTTGAGCCCGAGGTCCATTATCTTCCGCGCCGCCTTGTAGATGCTCGGCTCATCGGTAAGCTGGCGTGCCTCGGCATCGTTGATAATGATGCAGTCCACGACTTTGATCGTTTCGATCACGGCGTCTTTCATCGATGAGATCCAGAAATTCATCGTATCCATCGCCACGAATTTCGCATCTTTACACTGCTCGCGGACCTGCTTCTGCAGCATCGGCAGGATGTTTGCCAAGAACAGGAAATCTGCGCCGCGCGAATTGTCTGAGAGCTTCGGATCGAAGGTCTCGAAGACGTTTAGCTGCGTATCGAGCGTATGGGCGGTATTCATATCGTAATCGTATCTGCCTTGCCAAAAGAACGTCTTGCCCTCCGGCACGATCTCGATATCGTCGGTGTTGATAAAATGGCGTTTGAAAACGGACCATTCATCATCGCCGAAATCGCCGCCGACGACGCCGACCGCATTCACATCAGTGAAAAAGCTTGCCGAAAGCCCAAAGTGCGTAGCCGCACCGCCGAGTACCTTATCCCTCTTTCCAAAGGGTGTTTCCAGAGCGTCAAACGCGACCGAACCTACAACTGTTAATGACATAATGACTCAGAATCCAGAATCCAGAAGTCAGAAGTTAGATTTAAGAAGCCGCGAAACAGCGAACGACATACGGCTGCTGAATTCTGACTTCTGACTACTGACTTCTTAAGATTTTACACGCCAGGGCGGATTTTTGCGATTTTCACCTGCGTGAAAGAGGCATATCTTGTTGTCGTTAGGGTCTTTGAGATATGCCTGGCGCCAAAGCCAGGCGCGGTCGGATGGGTCTTCGTCGAATGTGAGGCCCGCCAGCTTTAGCTTATCGACCGTTGAGTCGAGATCGTCGCATTCAAAATAGAGCGTGATATTTGACTGGGGCACACTCCCTACCGATCGAGTTTCTGCCTCTTCGGTGATGTGGACAGAGAGTGTCGATTCGCCGTCAGGGCACTCGAGTCGAGCGTAACGCGGCAGGGAATCGACTATACGCCGGAGGCCGAGCTTTTCAAAGAATTCGACCGTTTCGACCGGGCGTTCGGAATAGATCGTAACCTGATTGAGGTTCATCTAGGGTCGAAGGACTTTCAAAGTTTTCGCTGCGTCATCGCGATATTTACTCTCGGGATATTTATCGACAATGGTCGAGAGGTACGCGACGGCATCTTCTTTGAGCTTGGCAGGCTCGTACTTTTCCATGTTCTTTTCCGTTTTCGGGTCGATCTTCTGGTTGCCCTTGCCCTCGGAAAGGTAATAGCTGGCCATTCCGGCGATATACAAAAATTCGTCTATTTTGGAAAACTCGGGATACGCGGCATAAGTTTCCTCAAACCGCATCAGCACACCCTTATAGGCCTTTTTCAGCCTGTAGGCATTCCAGGCGACGTCGAGATTGTGTTTTGCGTCAGCCTCCATTAATGGGTCCCGCTCGACGGCCATCGCAACGTTCCGCTGGGCCATCGTTGTGGAACCGACAATAAATATCGCCGCTGCCGTGAAAATAAAAGCCAAAAAGTTATGCTTCATAAGAGATAAAGATGATACTTTGCCCGCAAAGGTTTACAAAGTCTAGAGTTTGGGTTCAAAGTTCAAGCCTAGGGTTTAAAGTTTAAGGTTCAAAGCTGGCTGTTTCAAGGTAGGAAAGTCGAGATCTGCAGATCAGAACCGTCGGTTGAGATCGTGACCATCCCTTTTTCGCCCGTGGTTCGGACGTCGGCTCCTGAGGTTCGCCAGCGTTCGATCACCTCCGGGTGAGGATGGCCGAAAGGTGATCTGCGGCCGACCGGAATGACGGCGATCCGCGGTCTGACTGATTCTACAAACTGAAGTGTTGAGGATGTGCGGCTGCCGTGATGGGGCACCTTGACGACGTCGGCTGAGAGTGCGCTGCCGGAGGATAACAGCTCGGCCTCGGCGAGTGACTCGATGTCACCAGTAAGCAGGAACGTCCGCTGTCCATATTTTATTCGCAGGACGATCGAGCTATCATTATTCGAGAGGCCGGCCGAGTCCTCTTCGTCAGGCGGGAAAAGGACCTCGATCGTCACGTCGCCCATATTCCAAATATCTCCTGCCGATGCAAACGAGGTCTCGATCCCGCGGCGGTCCAAGGTGCTCTGCAATTCGTCGTAATCGGGGTCGCCAGCATTTAGCCTGCCGACAATCGCCCTGTATACCCTGAAATTTCTCGCAACATCGGTCAGGCCCTGCATGTGGTCTGTGTCGGCGTGCGTCGCCAGGATGTAATCGATCTTTGGATAGCCGCGTTCCCATAGAAACTCGGATACGACCGACTCGCCGAGGCGTCTGATGTCCGGTTCGAATGGTTCGTCCTCGTCGTCTTTAGCACCGCGAAAACGTATCCTGCCACCGCCATCGACGAGCATTGTCCGCCCGTCGGGAAAGGTGACCAGAGCGGCGTCGCCCTGGCCGACATCCAGAAAATCGATCTTCAAACGGCCATCAGGCCGGGGAGCACTAAATGGATGAAAAATGATCAGTAAAAACAGGATCACCGCCGCGGTGCTGGCTCCGGCAAATAGGGGTTTCAGAGACTTTGTTGTCCGTATCGGGTCCCAACGGTACAAGCCGATCGCCAGGACGATGAGGGCCGCGAGATAAAGCCAATAAATAATGCCCGCCGGTCCAGCGTAAGCCGGCATTCTCAGGGCCGACCACGAATGGCCTGTCATCAATCGCGGAAGCAACAGCAGCAGCCAATTTACCGCCTCGGCAAGCACGAAGATCGGTGCTGAGAGCAGCGGGCTGATACTTTTCAATATGGCTGCGATCACGACGGCGATACTCTGGATGGCGATAAAGAAGCCGACCCACAGATTCAGCACGATCGACACAAGCGAAACCCGGTGAAAGTAAATCACGAGCAGCGGCAGCATGCAGATCTGGACGACCATCGATACGAGGAAGCCCTCGGTCAGATACCGCAAAAACTTCTGAACGGGCCCGTGGATACGGCCGGGCTGGTAGGGCGATTTGAAGATCGATGCTGACCAAATATGTCGTTTCGTCTCGAATCTCCACGCCTCATCATTCCAATACAGCGTTTCGCAAAATCGCTTTAACCGGTCAGGAACCATCGGAGGGAAAGGAGTTCCGGATGTAGGCGACCATGTACCGATCCTTCGCATCCCGTCGATAAGCGGATACGCAATGGCGATGATCGCTGCAACGCTTACAAAGGTAAGGTGAAACGAGGGATTAAATAGGTCGGAGGGACGCCATGCGAGCAGAACTAGCGCACACAATCCCAGAGAATTCAGCATACTCGCCGGCCTGTAAAGTACGTATGAGAACAGGACTATCGTGAACATTACGGCAGCCCGCACAACCGGCACATCCGCACCGACTGCCAACGTGTAAGCCCATAAAATACTGGCTGTGACGAGAAACTGGACCCAGCGATTTCGCGTGAATCCGCGGACGATCAGCAGAAGGATGCCGCCGATGAAAGTAATATGGAGGCCCGAGATCACAAGGACGTGAAACGTGCCGCCCTCGCGAAAAACCTCAGCCGTTTCGCGATCGAGAAAGTGCTTATCCCCCAGCAGCGAAGCGGTCATTATCCCGGCGGCGGTCGGGTCGAGCTCGGCGATAAAATCGTTTATGAGTCTGGCCCTCTGATCGAATATCCAGGCGAGAGGCAGAAAAACGCTTTCATTGGCAACGTGCTCGATGAGAAGAGAGCTTTTTACAGATCCGCCGGCGTCGATGCCCAACTGGTCGAGCAGCTCCGTTCTGCGGAGGACGCCGGGATTTAGAAACTCGTCCTCGCGCTCGAG
>JBGTBC010000453.1:0-3251 GCA_041749555.1 Pyrinomonadaceae bacterium
TTTCAATCAGTAATTCATCTGCCATATGATTACCTATCAATTTCCCCAAGCACAATATCCAAACTGCCAATGATCGCTACAACATCGGCGATCATCTCGCCTTCGCTCATAACGGGCAGGGCAGCGAGATTGACGAAGCTGGGCCCGCGGAAATGTACGCGGTCGGGCTTCGGACCGCCGTTGGATTTCATATATACACCGAGTTCGCCCTTTGACGCCTCGATCGGCATATAAACCTCACCCGGCGGGATGTTAAAGCCCTCGGCGACGATCAGGAAATGGTGGATCAGCGAATCCATATGCTTACGCATATCGTCGCGATCGGGAAGCACGACCTTTGGAGCATCTGCCTTGATCGGCCCGGGCTTCAGTCTTTCCAAAGCCTGCCGGACGATCTTGTGCGATTCATAAAGCTCGCGCATCCGTACTCGAAAACGAGCCCAGACATCACCGTCAGTTTCGACCGGGATCTCGAAATCGTACGTTTCGTATCCAGTATAGGGGTTATGCCGTCTAAGGTCGACACCAACACCGCTGCCCCTAAGGCACGGGCCCGTCAGCCCCCAATTAATCGCATCTTCACCCGAGATGATGCCGACATCTTTTGTGCGGCTTTGCCAGATCGGGTTTCCGGTTGCGAGCGTCTCAAACGTATTCAGAGCGTCAGGAAAATCCTCAATGAACTGCCGGCAGCGGTTATCAAAACCCGCGGGAAGGTCCATCATCAATCCGCCTATCCGGAAATAACTAGGCGTCATGCGGCCGCCCGAAGCGGCCTCGATCAGATTAAGGATCTTCTCGCGTTCCTTAAAGCAGAAAAAGAAAATGCTCATCGCACCGAGGTCAAGAGCGCTAGTCCCGAGCCAAACCATGTGCGAGGCGATCCGCTGAAGCTCGCAAAACAGAACTCTTATGACCTGCGCGCGCTCCGGGATCTCAAGGTCGAGCAGCTTTTCGGCGGCCATCACATAAGCAAGGTTATTGCCGAGCGGATTCAGGTAATCCATCCGGTCTGTTATTACAATGCCCTGCTGATATTTCTTGTATTCAAAGAGCTTTTCCATCCCCGTGTGGAGATAGCCGATGTCCGGTGTAGCCTTAACCACCAATTCGCCATCGAGCTTAAGCTCCAGTCGGAGAACTCCGTGCGTGGACGGATGCTGCGGCCCCATCGAGAGCGTCATTTCCGACTCAAGTGAGTGGTCGAGGGTATCTACTGTTTTTGGTTCAATAACCAAGCTCATAAATCTAAACGCCTGTTAATTCAGACTGTAGGGCTCATAGCCGCGAAGCGGAAAATCCTTTCTAAGCGCAAATCCGTCAAAATCTGACGGCATGAGTATTCGCCTGAGATCTGGATGTCCTTCAAATACGACGCCGAACATGTCAAAAGTCTCTCGCTCGTGCCAGTTGGCAGTCTTCCAGATGCCTGAGACGGTCTCGATTTTCGCATCATCCTCGCTTAACAACGCCTTAAGCCGCAGTCGGCTGTAATGCTTCGTTGAGAAGAGATGGTAATTGACCTCAAAACGGGGATCTTCCTCCGGCCCTCGATCCGCCCCGGTAAGATCTGCCAGCATGTCAAAACCGTGACTGTCCTTCAGAAACTGACAGGTATCGGCAATAAACTGCCTGGGCACAACAATAGTCACTTCACCGAAAGCGTCAGTGACCTCGGTCACCCATTCCCCGTTGGCCGCCTTTACCGCGTCGACGAATTCGAAAAGTTTCTCTGTCATATAAACTTTCACCGCAGACCTCGTCGGGGCATACCGTGGATCTTCCAGGATATGCACCTACGCGTTGCTGCTCCAACTTCCCATTACGATGACTTTCGCCGCTCGTGCCGCGATGGGATGGAATACGGCCTGGAGGCATCTCCCTTAGCGACCTCGGTTTCCATCTCCATTTCCAGTTTGGTGCCCTCAGTGACGGGCAGGGTTCCCGGGACTTTCGAAATACGCGATTCAGGTTCAAAGGTGTCGCGGCGGTCTTTGACCGATTCCTTCATGATCTTATCCTGGAGCATGGTTATCGCATGCACCAGCATCTCCGGCCGGGGCGGACAGCCCGGCACGTATATATCGACCGGTACGATCTTATCGACGCCCTGAACGATCGCATAATTATCAAAAACCCCGCCCGATGTGGCACACGCACCCATCGATATGACCCATTTGGGTTCAGGCATCTGGTCGTAAATTCGCCTCAAAACCGGGGCCATTTTTCTCGAAACGCGTCCCGAAACGATCATCACATCAGCCTGACGCGGAGACGCACGAAATGTTTCAGCGCCAAATCGGGACAAGTCACTACGGGCCGAAACGGTATTCATCATTTCGATCGCACAGCAAGCCAATCCAAAGGTCGCTGGCCAGAGGCTCGATTTTCGGGCCCAATTGACCACGGCGTCGAGCTTAACTGTCACGACATCTGGCAACGATTCAAATAATGTATTCTCTAAACCCATACCTCTAACTTAGCGGTTCGAAGAAAGGTCAGCAAACCACCATCTCCGTCAGTTGCATTCACGCAGTTCCGGCGACTTTTGCCTGATCCTCTGCATTCTGCCTACGCAGCACCTTGGCCCTCGCTTTAGCCGTCGCCCGGGCCTCTGTGCTCCAGTCAAACGCTCCCTTCTTCCAATCGTAAAACAACCCCACAACGACCGTGACCAGGAATACCATGATACCGACGAAGGCAACCGTTCCATAGAGGATCCCGGTTTGATTCTCAGCGGCAAGCAGGTCCTTAAAAGCAACCGCGAACGGTATCATGAAGAGTATTTCCAGATCAAAAAGAAGAAACGTTACGGCGACCACGTAAAACTTGATCGAAAAGCGGTCACGAGCGGAGCCGACGGGGTCTTTGCCCGATTCGTAGGGCATCAGTTTAGTAGCCGTCCGCTTTCTCGGCCCTATCAATTGAGTGACAAGCAGTTGGCTTAGCGCAAAGCCGACAGCGATCATGAACATGATCCCGATCGGGGCGTAATCAAATAGGTTAAATTCGGACATTATCTTCTACCACTCATTGACCGCAATTATTCGGGGAAATGCCTTGCATTCCCGTAAATCACTGAGAATTCTGACCCACGTAAATCGTAATTTAACGATGTATTAGTGTCAAGGCAGTCGATTATTCCGATGCCCCGAGGTTAAAGGCCCAAACCGATTTATTCATTGACCCCTTTTTGACCGTGTGATAACTTGATAAAAGGCACTATTGCCTCAGTTTCCGCCGCGCCTTCC
>JBGTBC010000454.1:0-8425 GCA_041749555.1 Pyrinomonadaceae bacterium
CGTTATGACATACGTGTCAGCGATCTGTTTCTCTGAGTTCCTCGGCCAGCCGTTTTATTTCGACTACGAGGTCCCTTGCTCGACACCACCGGAGTACGCGTTACGGGATGAATTCAAGGACAAGTTCGCGATCCTGATGAACAGCGAGCGAAGTACCGTTTCGCAGCTTGTAAATATGCCTGCGAATCGGGTTTTCGAGATCGATCGAAGCGTTAAGAAAAAAGCCGCTTACGAGAAGCTCTACAGCTATTTCGTCACGACCGAAGAGATGAAGGCGAGGTTTGAGCATACGGCGATCTGGGACTTTTTCGGCTTTGGCCGCTTTCCACTGACTCGCGAAGAACTCCAAAGCTATGATCTGATCGAGTGGACCCACACCAGCCTTTCTAATCCGAGTTGCTTTTACTTCCTGCCGCGAAAGGAAAAGGACGCGCTGCTGGCCTCAGTTCATACTAAATTTATTCCCGAGTTGGAATCGCTGGCCTCCGATATCGTCAGTGAACTTGGGCGATTTAATTCCGTTCATTTGAGGTTGGGCGACTTTTTGACGAATTACGCGTCCGACGAATACAAGGTCAACCAGGAACGATTTTGCGACTACATTGCCGCACATTTTGCGGACCGGTCCCTGCCGGTAGTGATTGCGACCGATGGCTTGTACGAAAAGCAAATGTTTGCCGAGATGTTTGCCGGGTATAAGACAGTGTTTATCGACGAGTTTACTTTCGATAATTTCCGCGAGCAGTATGAGGATCTGCCGTTTACTGATTTCAATTCGTTGACGATCCTCGATCAATTGATCTGCACCGCCGGCGAACTTTTCATTGGTACGTATCGGAGCACATTTACCAGCCTCATTCACCGGATGCGCCAGGAAAGATATCGGAAAAAAGACTTTTACTTTTTTCCGGATGACCGAGTTGCGGTGCTACTCGGCCCGGACATGAAGATCAGGAAAGATCGAAGTGGTTTTTTTGATTGGAACGGCTATTCAGTATTTACGCCGGATCACGCGACTATGTCGTGGCGGCGGGAGTGGGATTTTGATCTGACCTCTTTGGATCTGTGAAACGTCCTGAGTGTTTATTTAGCGCCCGGCAAGAGTTCGAGGTTGCCCATCTCACGGTTGTAAGAATCCAGGGCACCGACCTCTTCCGCCGTCGCGTCGAGCATTTGCTTGGTCATCGCGATCGAATCCGAAAGCTGTTCGAAATCGAGAAGTGAGAATTTCTCGGGCGTCGAGATCGTGACGATCTCGTCATTGAGGTAACTAAAGAAATTCTCGATCGATTGAAGCTGGCCTTCGACAAGCTTAACGCTCCTTTCGATCTCATCGAAGGACGCGACGCGGCGTTTGAGGATCTCTACGTTTGTCTGCTGGATCCGACGCGTCTTTTCGTCGCCCGCGCTTTCCATTGCACGAAATGCCTGAGATAGCTGGTTATGTACGGCCTGGCGGTTTATCGATTTTAGGTGCTGCTTGCGGCGGCGATAAACGTCAAGAAGATCGACGAAATCCTCCCAACGCTGGTCGAGAGCCTTAAGATTCGTTGGCAATTCACCCGCGCCCGTAAACTTACGATAATTGTCCTGTATCTTCTCTTTTAACCAACGCAAATATTCTACGGCTTCGCGTTCTCGCGGCGTGAACGACTTGATAAGCTTTTCGCGGCCCGCAATGCTGGCGGCAATGCGCCGTTGTTTGTCGCGTTCACGTACAAGCTGACGATACTGCGGCAGGTTTGGCACCACCATTATGTATATCGCTTCGAAAATGAGAGCGATAAGCAGAGGGATGACGCTCCCCGTATACGCGGCCGCCACAGCAAAACCAGCAAGGCCCCAAAAATTGACGGGCTCCGTGACCGCCGCCTTGGCATAGCTCGTATTGAACTTTTCGATGTCCTGCCGGTATTTTGCTATATCAGCCATATCAAACTAACTAGATGCCTTTTGCCCTCAATGCGTTCGAAGTAAGTGTTCGGGTTAGTTTGAGCGGCTGTTCTCATTCGCCTCATCAACAACGCCAGATTCGATCACCTCGGCCTCGTGAACGTCGCCGCCTGAAGCGATCTGTTTGCTGGCCGGCGGTGTTCCGGCACCGAGCATTCCCATTTGCTGTTTATATTCGAGCAGCTTGTCCTGCATCTGAATATCCATCGCCTCTCGTTCGATGTCCTGCATTTGAGAATCGACCGAAGCCGAACCAAGCTGTAGTTTCGCTTCGGCAGCGGCAACCCGGCGGTCGATCTTTTCCCGCATCTCATTAAATGTCGAAGCATCGTCGCCGATGTTAAACGTATCCATCGTTTGCGCGAGCTGTTCCTGCAACTTTGCCTGCTTTGCCGCGCTGATAAGCTGCATCGCCTCAGCCGAGCGCTTTTTCATATTCAGGACATAATTATCGCGCGCCTTAAGGGCCTGTTGGGATGACAGTTGGGCCTGGTCGGCCTGCGCCGTTGTGCGTTCGAGATCGACCTGGGCCTGCTGCAGCTGTCCGATATATGCAGTAGCGATATCATCCCTACCCATTTTGACCGAAGCCTTGATCTTGGAGTCAAGATCCACGACCTGAGTCGAGAGATTTTCCTTTTGCTTCAGCAACAGCCTTTCGGTAGCCATCACCTGGGCAACTGAGTTATTCAGCTCCGGTACACGGTCGCGCATGTCGCGTATCGTTTGCTGAAGCACGAGTTCAGGATTTTCGATCTTATCGAGCGCAGCTCCGGTGCTTGCAAAAAATACTCTCTTTATTCTGGCCCACAGTCCCATTTTATCTATCCGCTCCTCAAATAATTGTATTTAATATTATACCGCCAAATCCCCTACGAACGGTAAAAACGCAAAGTTGCAAATTCCGAATCAGTATAACAGGAAACGGTAATAAATAAACCCCGTTTAGAGACGATAGAAACCGTGAAAATTTGGTTATCCGCTGAATTGGTTTACAGTAAACGTATTATCCATACAAATAGCGACTATGAGTAACTATCATTCAGACCTCGTAAGATCACTAGACAGCGATCTGATCGGTAACCACCGCACGAATCTTTTACTCTTTGCCGAACTGGACGAAATGCAGCATGAATTGGGGATCGTGTCAGGCAGACGCCCGTATTCTTCATTCTTGCGGCCCGAATTTTTTCCGCGTTCATTTTACCAACAGATCACGAAGGCGGCAGAGGTCCTGGCAGAAGCCTTTGATGTGATGACAATTGCGGCTCTTGAGAATGATTTGATACTCGCCGAGCTCGGCCTGACCGAGACCGAAGAGCGTTTTGCACGAATGGATCCGGGGTATCCGGGAGTTTGCAATTCCAGCAGGCTGGATGCCTTTATCGCCGAGGGCAGCTTTAAGTTTTTGGAATATAACGGCGAAACGCCGGCGGGCATTACCGATCAATTGCAGATCGAAAAGCTGCTGAACCAAATACCCGAGATACGAACATTTCTCGCTGAACATCGACATTGGCTGCCGCGGCCGCATGTCAAACTCCTCGACGGGCTTGTATCCGGATACCGTGATTTCGGCGGCCGAAAAGAAAAGCCGAATATCGCGATCGTCGATTGGGACGGGGTTTCGACCTATACCGAGTTTGAGAGCCTGCAGGAATACTTCAAGTCCGAAGGGCATCGTACCGTCATCGCCGATCCCGGCAAACTCGATTATGACGGCAAGGTATTGCGGATCGGCGATCTCGATGTGGATATATTCTACAAACGCGTTCTGATCCACGAATTGTTTGAACGCTCAACGAGTGACCATCCGCTTCTTATGGCGTATGAGAACGGCAATGTCTTCATGGCGAATTCGTTTCGTACCAAGATCCCGCACAAAAAGGCCAGCCTTGCTGTCGTGAGCAACGACAGGTATGCTCACCTTTTTACTAACAAGCAATTGGAGATGATCGAAAAACACTTGCCGTGGACGCGGCTTGTGTCCGACAGAGAGGTCCGATTCGAAGGGCAGAAATTTGATCTGCTCGAACTTATCCGTCGCGAACGTCACCGCTTTATTCTCAAACCGAATGATGATTACGGCGGTTCGGGCATCGTTGTGGGTTGGGAGAGCACCGAAAGTGAGTGGGACGATGCACTCGAAGACGCATTAACTGATCCATTTGTCGTGCAGCTGCGTGTACCCGTTGAAAAGGTCATGTTTCCTGCGTATGACGGCGAAGCGAAGATGGAAGAGCTGCTTATCGATTTCGATCCCTTCCTTTTTCGAGGAAAAGCCGAGGGCGGATTGATCCGACTGTCATCCCAGTCTCTCGTGAATGTGGCCGCGGGCGGCGGTGAGGCTGCTTTGGTTGTACTCGAGGGGCAATAGATATGTTCCGATCGATTCCGCTGGTTGCAAGTTTATTGGTCGTCCTCCGTTCAGTTAACGTGAATGGTCTGTTTCTTGGCCCTCATGAGGCCAGCCGATAAATATATGAAAAAGTTAACTGCATGGATGCTGCTTCTAACGATCTATTTGGGTACGGTCGCTCCCCTCAGCATGGGAGTTCAAGCGCAGGTCATTGGTAAAGCCATGGAACAAAAGATGAAAGACGTTCCCAACGGATTGCAATTCAGGCTCAGCGAAGGAGCCGAGGGAGCCGAAACGCGCGAAAAGCAGCAGCTCGCCGCCACTGATCCGCTGAGTGAAGGTGCTGCTGCGAATTTATTAAAGCGTATCCCCGAGATCAAGCCCACCGGCGACGACCAGACCGATTTCGCCAAACGGATCGGAACACTGCCGGCACCCAAGGCAGGCAACAAGATCCCGGTCAAATTTCCGGCGGACGACCAGCGACAGGCTCCGGGCGTGGATACAAGCGGCCAGCTCCAGGTGATCAGATTTTCGCCGGAGGGCGATGTGCCGCTCGCTCCGGACCTTAATGTGACCTTTTCGCATCCGATGGTGGCAGTCACCTCGCAGGAACAGGCCGCAAAATTTGCGCCGGTAGAAATGTCGCCTCAGGTCGAGGGCCGTTGGCGTTGGCTGGGAACAAAAACGCTGATGTTCGATACCGACAAGCGCTTCCCGATGGCGACGAAATACACGGCGCGCATTCCCGCCGGAACAAAGGCGGCGACCGGCCAAACGCTGCAAAAGGATTTCACCTGGACATTTACAACGCCGCCGCCAAAGGTCGAACAGATGATCCCGCAGTCCCAGGTCGTTCGCCGTGATGCATTGATGTTCATTCGTTTTGACCAGGCTATCGATCCTGAGTCCGTTCTGAAAATGATCACGGTTACAGGCGGCGGTAAGCGTCTGCCGGTCAGGCTTGCGACCCAGGAAGAGGTCAACAGTGACGGCAATATCTCATATCATGCAAAACAGGCGCAAGCAGGACGATGGCTTGCATTTCGTGCCCTGAATAACGACGGGACGCCCGATAATGCATTGCCAGGTGCCACAGGTATCACGGTCACGGTCGGCAAGGGAACTCCGTCAGCGGAAGGCCCGATCACAACAACCGCAGCGCAATCGTTCGAGTTTCAGACCTACGGGCCGTTCAAATATAACCGGGCTTATTGCGGATGGGACCGAAAGCCCGATTGTTCGCCATTCGACGGATGGGTCATGGAATTTAACAATTCCATCGACGCTGCAAAATTTACGAGAGAAATGGTGACGGTTGAACCAGCGGTCGAAGGGTTGAACATTTATCCATCCGGGAATCAAATATATTTTCAGGGTTACAAAAAAGGCAATACAACCTACAAGATCACCGTAAGCGGCGAACTGAATGACATTTTTGGACAGGCCCTCGGCCAGGCCGCGGTAGCGACGATCAAGGTTGGACCAGCTCCGCAGAGTTTCTACGCACAGGGCGGAGCGATGGTGGTGCTCGACCCGTCTTCGAAACCTACGTTTTCGATCTATTCGACCAATCATGCCAGCGCTCGTGTGAAAATGTATCGCGTCAAACCCGAGGATTGGCGTCAATACACCCAGTATTTTCAGCGTTTGCACTATGACGACAATCAGCGGCCAGCGATCCCCGGATCCGTGGTTTTCGATAAAACGGTTCCTATCAAAAACGTCATAGACGAATTGGTCGAGACCAGGATCGATCTGTCATCGGCATTAAGCGACGGCCTCGGCAACCTGATCCTCGATATCGAACCGACGGTGCGAAAGAACAAGAACGACCGCACTCGCATACTTACGTGGATACAGGCGACGCAGATCGGACTCGACGCCCTTGTGGATAATACGGAACTTGTTGGTTTCGCGACCGAGCTCAAAACGGGAAGACCTTTGGGCGGTGTCGAACTTACTATCTATCCGAATGGAAAAGGGATCGGCGGGCAACAAGCTTTAGTAGAAGAAATAGGATGGATCGATTGGGCTTGGGACTGGCTCAGCGGTGCCGGCGGTCCGAATGCGGGCCAGATCGAATCTTTAAATTCCGATGGGACCGCCGCCGAGAGTTCTGCGGTCGAGCCCGCGCAGTCCGATCTGACCGGGCCGAATGGCATTCTGCGGATCATACTCGCTGACAAACCGTCTGATCAAGGCGCAAACCTACTTATCGCAAAACGCGGAAAGGAAGTCGCCTTTCTGCCGGAAAACTCGGAATACTACTGGCAGGACACCGGAAACTGGTACAAGAAACCGGATCACGATTCGCTTCGCTGGTTCGTCTTTGACGACCGTAGAATGTATAAGCCGAATGAGGAAGTCGCCGTCAAAGGCTATATCCGAAAGGTAACCGGAGGGAAACTCGGCGACGTCGAGGGATTGGCCGATTCAGCGAGCGGCCTCAATTGGTCGGTCAAGGACCCGCGAAATAATGAGATCGCGAAAGGGACCGGCAGCCTGAATGTCTTCGGCGCGTTCGACTTCAAATTCAAGCTGCCCGACAATGTAAATCTCGGAAACGCCCGTGTCGATATCACGACAATTTCCTCAATTTCGGGTGGAAACTATACCCATCAATTCCAGATCCAGGAATTTCGCCGTCCGGAATTTGAAGTAACCGCCAAGGTGGAATCGGAGGCTCCGCATTTCGTCGGCGGCAGTGCCAACCTGTCGGTCGAAGCCAAATATTATGCGGGTGGCGGTTTGCCTAATGCCGAGGCCAATTGGACAGTGACGGCCGTGCCGACAAGCTATACGCCGCCGAATAGGGGTGATTTTACGTTCGGAACATGGGTCCCGTGGTGGCGCGGATATGATCTGGGTTACGGCGGAAGGTCGGGCGGTGCGACTCAAAATTTCAAAGGCGTTACCGACGCGGGCGGGCGGCATATGCTGAAGATCGATTTTGATTCGGTTAAACCGCCGCGGCCCTACTCGATCACGGCAAATGCCGCCGTTATGGATGTGAATCGGCAAACTTGGGCCGGAAACACGTCGCTGCTTGTCCACCCGGCAGATCTTTACGTCGGAATACGGACGCCCCGGACATTTGTTCAAAAGGGCGAGAAGATCGATGTCGAATCGATCGTTTCGGACATCGAGGGCAAGCTGATCGCCGGACGCGATATCGAGATCAAGGCGGTCCTGAAGGATTGGCAGTTTGATAAGGGCTCGTGGAAAGAAGTCACGGTCGATGAACAGGCCTGCACTGTCAAGTCACCCGCAGGCTCCCCTCCTGCCGGAGGAGGGGTGGCAGCCGCTTCGGCTGACGGGGTGGTGGGAGCTAAATGTTCTTTCGTTGCCAAGAACGGCGGCCGTTATATGATCACGGCGACCGTTATGGACGATCGTGAGCGGTTCAATGAGAGTGAAATTACGATCTGGGTCCCCGGTGGAAAACAGCCCCCAAAACGGAATGTCGAACAGGAAGAGGTCCAGATAATCCCGAGCAAGCAGAATTTCGCTCCGGGCGATGTTGCCGAGCTGCTCGTCATCTCGCCCTTCACGCCGGCCGAAGGCGTGCTGACGCTTCGCCGTGACGGTATCGTCAAAACAGAGCGTTTCACAATGAAGGATTCATCGATAACGCTCCGCATTCCGTTGGACGAAAAATATCTGCCGAATATAACGGCACAGGTCGATCTCGTCGGCTCCGCGCCGAGAACAAACGATAAAGGCGAACCTGAACCGAAGCTCGCCAACAGGCCGGCTTATGCAAGCGGCAATATTGCTCTCTCGATATCGACCGAATCGCGAAGACTCTCCGTGAAAGCCGAACCAGTCGATACGACTCTCATTCCAGGCGGCGAGACAAAAGTAAATATCGAGATCAAGGATTATCGTGGCGAACCGGTGGGTGAAACCGAGGTCGCGTTGGTGGTCGTAGACGAAAGCGTTCTGGCCCTCTCGAGATACTACATTCCGGATCCGATGGGCATATTCTATACCGCTCGGGGTGCAGGCGTGATGGACCATCATTCGCGAAGAGATGTCTTGCTTGGCAATCCTCAGGATGTTAACAGTCCACCACCGCCACCGCCACCGCCGATGGTTGAGTCGGCCGAC
>JBGTBC010000455.1:0-1164 GCA_041749555.1 Pyrinomonadaceae bacterium
ATCGATATCGATTCGCGTGCGACCACTATTTCTTCACAAAGGTGTTCCACGATCAGTCGTTTACCGACATCAGATAGTAAAAACCAACGGTCATCTAACCGATTCCCACCAAAGCTCAGGGGCCCGATCTGTGATACAAAGATGTATTCAAGATCGTCCTGAGGGATCTTAAAGCGACATGACGAGCATACGTATTTACTCGATCTTGAAGGAATGTTCATAGATCCGCCGCATGAGCAGCGGGTGCGGCCAGCAAAAATATTGGCCGGCTGCTTTCCCTCACGAACACCAAGAAGACGGGCGGCACGCTCCCAGATATCGACGCCGACGATTGGATCGACCTTCACCTGTGTTCCAATTTCATCTCTGAATCCCTTTGCGGTGGTGTCTCGTAAAAGCCGCTCGATCGCCATATCCGAGAAATTTGCACCGCTGCGAGTGCGATAGCCCAGATCGTTTAGGATCTTTGCCACGGTCTTTTTTCTTCGATGTTTGAGGAAAAGGTCAAAGATGAGGCGACGCACCGGAGCCTCTTTCTCATCGATTTCAAGTCGGCCATCGCTCCATCGATATCCGAACGGCGCGGCACCTCCTCGTGACCGGACTGATTCGATATCCGTCACTTTGGAGCCTCCGTTCCAAGAATCTCGGCGATAGTTTCCTTTATCAGGTCGGCCGCGGAAGGCGTCGCATCGGCGTGGGAAGTGTGGATCTTATATCCCTTAATCTTTGGAACACAAGACACGTCCGGATTATCGAGGCAGATGCGTTCCAGATATAAATGAAAATCATCAGGCTTTAGGAATGCCACCTTTCCAATTTGAGCGGCATCGATGGCCGCGGCTGCCGCCTGCTCGATTTCGCTGAGGTGCTGTTCGTTGATCGAGAGTACAATAACTCGGTCGTACCCCGAGCTCAGACACTTCTGTATGCTCTGAACCTCGTACTCGACTGTATTTGTGACTGCGACCTCACAGGCGATCTTTATGGCACCGTTCTCGAGAGCGACGTCGATACGGCCCACGCCGCCAAATACCTGCTTTTCCACCGTCGCTATAAAGTCGTATTTTTCTCCGATTCTCTTTACGATCGTCTGAAGGTATAGATGTTCACCTGCTTTTGCTTCAACCGGTGGCTCCGGGATCTGCGATTTCCTGTCGTCAT
>JBGTBC010000456.1:0-3351 GCA_041749555.1 Pyrinomonadaceae bacterium
AGGAATACGAACAGCGTACCGAACGTCAGATCAACATTCTTCGTGATATTTACGATGAAAAGATAACCAAGCTCAAACAGGGCGACGAATTGCCGCCGGGCGTTATCAAGATGGTTAAGGTCTTTGTCGCCATGAAGCGCAAGCTAAGCGTTGGCGATAAGATGGCCGGTCGTCATGGTAATAAGGGTGTTATCGCCCGTATCCTGCCTGAGGAAGACATGCCGTATCTGCCGGACGGAACCCCGGTTGAGATCGTGCTTAATCCGCTCGGCGTGCCGTCGCGTATGAACGTTGGTCAGATCCTCGAGACACATCTCGGATGGGCTGCCCGCGTGCTTGGACTTCATTTCGCAACTCCGGTTTTCGACGGAGCGAGCGAAGAGGAGATCAAAGGATATATCGGTAAAGCGAATGACCGGTACGACGAACTCGGCATACCGGCATCTGTCGGCCCGTCGGGCAAGACCCGTCTTTATGACGGTATGACCGGCGAACAGTTTGAGCAGAAGGTATGTGTTGGCTACATCTATATGCTCAAGCTATCGCACCTTGTTGACGACAAGATCCATGCCCGTTCGATCGGGCCGTACTCGCTGATCACGCAGCAGCCGCTAGGTGGTAAAGCACAGTTCGGCGGACAGCGTTTCGGTGAAATGGAAGTCTGGGCCCTCGAGGCTTACGGTGCGGCACACATCCTTCAGGAATTGCTCACGTGCAAATCCGATGACGTTGCCGGCCGCTCGAAGATCTACGAAACGATCGTCAAGGGCGTATCTAATTTCGAACCGGGCATTCCGGAATCGTTCAATGTGCTTGTCCGCGAGCTGCAAAGCTTGTGTCTCGACGTAGAGCTTATTCAGGAAGAGGAACTCGATCCCGACGCGATCGTCGCCGGTATTGACACATTGGTAGGAGCGGATTAATCAGTCTGGAGTTGTGAGTCTTGGGTCTGAAGTCTTAGACAGGCTTCAATTCAAGACTCCAGACTTCCGACTCAAGACTAACGGAGTAATATGTTTCGATTTAATCAAGACAATAAAACGCAGTTGACCACAAATTACGAAGCGATCCGCATCAGCCTGGCATCGCCGGAAAAGATCCGCTCATGGTCGCACGGTGAGGTCACAAAGCCTGAAACCATCAACTACCGGACATTTAAGCCGGAGCGCGACGGCTTGTTTTGCGCACGGATCTTCGGCCCGGTCTCGGATTGGGAGTGCCTTTGCGGAAAGTATAAAAGGATGAAGCACCGCGGAGTGATCTGCGATAAGTGCGGCGTCGAGGTCACACAATCCAAGGTCCGCCGTGAGCGTCTCGGCCATATCGAGCTTGCCAGCCCTTGCTCGCACGTATGGTTCTTTAAGGGCCTGCCGTCGCGTATCGGGCATCTTCTCGATATTACACTTCGCGATCTCGAGAAGATCCTTTATTTTGAGACATATATAGTGGTTGACGAAGGTGACGTTCCGGACCTCAAGCAAAAAGATCTTCTTACGGACGAGCGCTTTCGCGAGCTGACGCGTGATTATCCCAACCAGTTCGTCGCTAAAATGGGTGCCGAAGCGATCAAGGACCTGCTTGCCCAGATCGATATAAAGGAGTTGGTCGATGATCTGCGGCAGAAGATGCGCGATGAAACATCGCAGCAGAAAAAACTCAAGTATTCCAAGCGCCTAAAGGTATCGAATTCCTTCCTTCGCTCGGGCAATAATCCGCAGTGGATGATCCTCGACGTGATCCCCGTGATCCCGCCTGAGCTTCGCCCGCTTGTGCCTCTTGATGGCGGCCGTTTTGCGACATCTGATCTCAACGACCTTTATCGCCGCGTGATCAATCGCAACAATCGCCTGAAAAAACTCATCGAGCTTAAGGCCCCTGAGGTCATCGTCCGCAACGAAAAGCGCATGCTGCAGGAAGCGGTAGACGCTCTCTTTGACAACGGACGGCGTGGCCGCGTGCTTCGCGGTGCGAATAACCGCCCGCTCAAATCGCTGTCGGGAACGCTTAAGGGTAAACAGGGCCGCTTCCGCCAGAACCTGCTCGGAAAGCGTGTTGATTACTCGGGCCGTTCGGTGATCGTCGTCGGTCCCGAACTCAAGCTTCACCAGTGCGGCCTGCCGAAGAAGATGGCACTTGAGCTATTCAAGCCATTTATCTACAACAAATTAGAAAAAGACCAGCATGCCGCTACGATCAAGCAGGCACGCGAAATGGTCGAGCGCCAGGAGCCGATAGTCTGGGATATCCTCGAAGAAGTTATTCGCGAGCATCCGGTGCTGTTAAACCGTGCGCCGACTCTTCACCGTCTCGGCATCCAGGCTTTTGAGCCCGTGCTGGTCGAGGGTAAAGCGATCAAAATCCACCCGCTCGTCTGCACGGCTTTCAACGCCGATTTTGACGGCGACCAAATGGCGGTGCACATTCCGCTTTCGGCAGAGGCACAGATCGAAGCCAGCGTTCTTATGCTTGCGTCGAACAACCTGCTCTCGCCGGCCAGCGGACAGCCGATAGCAGTGCCTTCACAGGACATCGTGCTGGGCTGCTACTACCTGACACTCGCCCGCGATGAAATGAAGGGCGACGGTAAAGTGTTCGGCACGATCGATGACGTCCTGCTCGCACTCGATGCCGGCGTTGTTGAGACCCAGACTAAGATCAAGCTGAGATGGCGGGGCGACCTGATCGACCTGACCCTTGAGCACAATCCGCAGGACGTTATGCGTGCCACCACGAGGGAGAATGTCGATCTTATACTCGACACGACCGCCGGGCGCGTTATCTTTAACGAACGTCTTACACGTGACGGCCTGCCGTTCGTCAACGGCGTTCTGAAGAAAAAGGGTCTGCAGTCTCTTGTGACATTCTGTCACCTTAAGCTGGGCCACGAGCACACGGTTATGATGCTCGACGACCTCAAGACAATGGGCTTCCTTTACGCCACTAAGGCGGGTGTGTCGATCGGTATTGACGATATGGTCACCCCGGCAAGCAAGAAGGGGATCATCGAGAAGGCGCTCAAAGAGGTAGAAAAGCTCCGTAAACAGTATGAAGACGCGACCATGACCGACCTCGAACGTACCAATAAGGTCACGGCCATCTGGTCAGATGTTACCGATCACGTTGCAAAGGAAATGTTCGCGGCCATGCACACGCGCGAAGACGAACGTAAGGAACTAAATCCGATCCTTGTCATGGCCGACTCGGGTGCTCGAGGTTCCGACGCTCAGATCCGCCAGCTCGCCGGAATGCGAGGCCTCATGGCCAAGCCGTCGGGTGAGATCATCGAAAATCCGATCCTTGCGAATTTCCGCGAAGGCTTGGACGTGCTGCAATACTTTATTTCGACGCACG
>JBGTBC010000457.1:0-5630 GCA_041749555.1 Pyrinomonadaceae bacterium
CTCGTCAATAAGGTCGGCCACGAACGCGACAATGCGTTGGCCGAGGTGCGCCGCTCTTTTTCGGGTGATTACGGACCGCTTTATCAGATGGCATATATGATGGGCGGATTGCAGTTTTATAACCTGCATCGTGAGCTGGTCGGAACAAAAAAGATGACCGATAAGCAGTTTCATGACGCGATCTTGAAAGAAGGAGCCATCCCCGTCGAAATGGTGAGGGCAATCCTGACTAAGCAGAAACTTTCGAAGGACCATACGGCCAGTTGGCGATACTACACAGGCCTGGTGAACTAAAGTCCTTAGAACCCGTAATACAGACAATGAAACACACATTCAAACGATCCCCAATGATCGCCGTCCTCTTATTGTCGGCGAACCTTATCTGTTTGGCTCAGGCCGGAGCGAAATCGGTTGTCGACGAGCGAAATGTTCGGGCTCAGATGAACTTTCTCGCAAGCGACGCTATGCAGGGCCGCGGCAGCGGAACTATGTTCGAACGGATCGCAGCGGAATATATCGGCTCACAGTTCATGCAGTTTGGGTTGGAACCTGCTGGTGAGAACGGCTGGGATGGAAAGCCGACATTCGTTCAAACCGTGAGCAGCACCCGAAACACCTTTGCAGAAAATCCGACACTGAAGTTTGGAGCCTCGTCACTCGAGCATGGCAAGGAAATGCTCGTCGTCCGTGCCAGTACCAATGCGGTGGGCGGAAACCTTCAGAGGGCCTCGCCTGGTGATAAACCGAACGCGAATGCGGCCGTATTTCTAAAGTTACCTGAGGGATCTCCCGGTAATCCGAATCAGGCGATGCAAGCTATGGTGACAGCCGGAGCGTCTATCGTGATGATCGAGGAAACCCCGCAATTACGTGCCGCGTGGACAAATATGGCGGCCCGCAGGCTCTCATTTACGGTAACGTCAACACCGGTTAAACCTTCGGCACTTGTGGTTTTAAGCAAAGAGGCCGCCGCCGGGGTCTTGGCTCTCGCAGACGGCACGAGGATCGACTTCAGCGGCAAGCTTGCCCAACCGGAGCTTCGTCAAACATGGAACGCGATCGGCAAGCTCACGGGCAGCGATGCGAAGCTCGCGGCTGAGGTGATCGTGCTTAGTTCTCATCTCGACCACGTTGGCGTACGTGAAAGCGAACCCGGCCCGGACAAGATCTTTAACGGTGCCGATGACGATGCCTCGGGCACGGTCGCCGTAATGGAGATTGCTCGAACGCTGGCGAAAGGAAAGCGGTCAAAACGCACGGTTTATTTCGTCTGTTTTGGAAGCGAAGAATCCGGTGGACTCGGTTCGAATTACTTCGCTAACAATATGCCCTTCCCAAAGGAAAACCTGGTGGCAAATCTGCAGTTCGAAATGATCGGCCGGCCTGACGCAAAGGTGAAGGCTGACGAACTGTGGCTGACCGGATACGAGCGTTCTAATCTTGGCCCCGAACTCGCAAAGCGAGGTGCAAAGATCGTCCAGGACCCCCATCCGACACAAAACTTTTTTCAAAGATCAGATAACTACACCCTGGCGCGGCAGGGAATCATTGCTCATACAGTTTCGAGCTTTGGACTGCATACCGATTACCATCGCCCATCGGATGAGATCAAAACGATCGATTTCGGCCACATGACACGCTCTATCGAATCGATGATCAAGCCGGTCGAGTGGCTGGTAAATACTGACTTCAGGCCCACATGGAACGAAGGAATGAAGCCCTGATCTAGCTTGCGGCCTTATAACCGAGCAGCGTGAACGGATAATAGACCGCAAGGCTTATCAGAGAGACCCACTGCGGATGGTACGGCACGAATACAAAAAAGTTGAGAATGCCGCCGACGAATAACAAAGTCGCGATGATCAACGCTAAATTCATGCCCTGGCTGAATCGCTTTCCCATCTTGGTGACTATAAATCCGCCAGCGAACGAAGCAATGGCATAAACAACGATCAGCACAATGAACGCCTCGGAGGGCAGCCCTTCGATATAAGCGCGCATTGCCTCCGGGTCGTTCTGAATGTTTGTCGTCGTGGGCGACCACATTGCTGCCATTAGCATCTGGCCGATCATAATGACGACGGCCGCCACGATCGATCCTACGATCAACGCCAAGATCTTACGTCCCATACTTTCTATCCCTCCAAGCTCTGAAAATTTCGGATGCTTCTTTGTAAACCCATTGAGATCGTAAGTCAAGCAGTTAGCAACACGCATAAGAAAGCTCGTAATTACGTATCGACGCTGGGGTCCTGGTGATGATCGGGAGCCTTTTCTCCGCGGAGCTTGGCGTCGGGTGCCCCGGCCATGGCGGCGGCGTTCTCGATCTCTGCATTTATCTTTCCGCCGAGCAGGATCGCGGCCCCGGAAAGATAGAACCAAAGAAGCAGCACTACGACGGCACCAAGCGAGCCGTAATTATTACTGTACATATCGAAGTGCCGCAGATATATCCTAAACAGGGATGAAACCCCTATCCACAGAGCTACTCCGACAAGTGAGCCGGGCGTGATCCAGTACCATCTCTGCTCCTTCAGATCGGGAGCGAAATAGTAGATCATCGCAAATGCCAGCAACGCGAAAATGATCGCCATCGGTACCTGGCCGAGCGTCCATAACGTGGTAAAGAGCTGGCCGCGTTGGAAATACTCGGCAACGCCGACGCCGATCTCGCCTCCATACAATATCAGCAGCAGGGCAAACACGATCAGCGTCATCAGCACGGCAGTCAAGGCGATCGCCGAGATCCGGACATGGAGCCATCGGCGGGTTTCCGTGACGCCGTACATCACGTTGAGCGATTCGCTGAGGGCCGCGATGCCGAGCGATGCGAGCCATAATGCCGATCCGAGGCCAAGCCAAAATTTCAGGCCGATCGCCGACGAATGGAATTCGCCGATCGTCGTGGTGACAAGCCTAAACGCCGACGGCGGGGCGATCTCGCCGAGAAACTTCAACAGGCTGGATTGCAGCTTCCCGCCGACCTCGCCGAAGTATTCCATCAGCGTGGCCAGGATCAGCAGCAGCGGAAAAATGGCGAAAAAGAAATAGAACGCCAGCGCCGCCGCGTGCGTCAGCAGCCCACCTTCGTACAGCTCGTGCCACACACGCCTGAGCAGCTCACGCCAGGGCAGCCCACCCAGACGCCAGATCGAGATCCGCACACCTTCCGCCGCGGTCAGATGCTTGTGATCGTCATTCGCCATTATCACTATCATAGCAAAGTGGGCGGTGGGCAGTGGGCGGTGGGTAGATGTCAGTCGGCGGTGGGCGTGGGCAGGGGTCAGGTGCCCCTTTCCGCTTTCCACTTTCTGCTTTCCGCTTTCCACTTTCCACTTTCCATTCTCCATTTTTTGCCAAAAACGCCTGTAACTGTCCCAGGCTGGGACAGTACAATCACCGTAACTATTTCGTATTCTTACAGTTACAGGTTTCTGTCCTGTCCCACGCTTTATGGTGTGGGTGCATTTTTGTAATACACTGTCATACACGAGCGGTGGTGGGTGGTCAGTGGTTAGAGACGCTTTTGGGTGATGGGGTGGTTCTTCCTTCGGGATCGTCACTCCGCGGCCGCATCTACACTCGGCACTCCGAACTCGCTACTCCGCACTCACCAGACCCCCTGTTTTTGTACCAGGGCTGGTACAGCAATTATGATGTAACCCTTGCTATCACAGCACGTTACCCCCTTGTACCATGTACCACGCGTTTTCCCAGGATCTGATGTCGTAATGTGTCGTCCTGAAAAAAGTTGACACTTTTCAGTACGTATTCCTGGGTGGGAGTTGTCACTCGTGTCTTAGTCCTGAACAAGGTTTACATTTTCTCCTTTTTGTTTTTGTTTTCTCAATTGCTCAAGCCGCGGCTTGAGCAATTGGCCTCGTGGAAAAGTAGTTCTTCCACCGCCTCTTTAGTATTCCGGTCCGGGTGTGGGCCTCGGTCGGTGTGAGCATCTCGACCGACATGTGCGGCCTCAGATGGTTGTATATGCTGACCGCTTCATCGACCTTCTCTCGTGCCTCTCGGAAGCTTTCGAAACGCTTCTCGAGCAGTTCGTCCTTCAAGATGCCGTTGACCCGTTCGGCTATAGCATTCTCCAGCGGGTCGCTCTTCTCGGTCATGCTGATGCGTACATCGGGCCCGAGCAGTTTCTTGTATGCCCCGCTGTGGTACTGCAGCCCGCGGTCCGAGTGGTGTATCAGGGAGTCTCTGTCAGGATTGTTCTTCAGGGCTGTCTTTAGCGCCGCTGCACACCCCTTCGTACTCAGGTCTCGCCACAGGCTGTGACCCACTATCTTTCTCGAATATGCGTCCGTGATAAGGCTCAGATACGCAAACCCATCACCTACTCTCACATATGTGATATCGCTCACCCAGACCTGGCTGGCTCCAGTCGGCACAAAGTCCCTGATCAGGTTCGGATACCGTTTCCAAGGGATTGAGAACGTCGTTCTCGGCTTTCTCAGCCTTCTTTTCCTTACCAGCAGCGAGTTGTCTCTCAACAGATCGTAGAACGCATCTCGGCCCATCTTTATCCCATGCTCACTGAGAAATTTCTTCAGCATGTGATACAGCTTCCTGGCCCCTATCCGCTTCTGCAGCTTTCGGATCCCCATCACCTCCTGGATGATAAGTTCGTTCATTACTGCCTGCCGCTCTTCTCTTCGCTGACGCTTGTAATATGCCTGCCTTGTATAGCCAAACGATCCGCATAGCACCTCCAGGCCTGTTCGTGCTCTGCCTTTCTCGATCCCTACTTTAACCGTTTGGCTCCACGTTTTTTTCTGATGTCGACCCCCAGCTGATCTTCTGCTATGTCGATCATCGTGTTCAGAAGCTCGTTTCGCAGTCTTTCCTCTTCCAGCTGCCTCCGCAGCTCACGTACCTCGACCGGCAACTCACCCTGCCCCTTTCGCCGCTTCATCGACTCTCTCAACTGTTCGGCTGAAAGACCGCTCTCGAACTCCTTTACCCATCGGTGGATCGTCGAGTGCGGAACCTTGTACCGCACCTCCAATTCCCGCAGCGTTACCCCTCCCCGCAGGTACGCCTCCACCGCTTCTCTCTGCTTCTTTTCTTGTCCCATCTGTATCATTTAACCTGTAAACCTATTTCAGGACAAGACACCCTTTCCACTCCAAAAACACCTGTTTTTGTACCAGGCCGGGACAAGAAACTCGCCGTAACTATCCTATTATGTGACATTTACAGACTTGTACCTTGTACCACCTGTTTCCAGGGAGTGGGCGGTTAGTGGTTAGAAACCGAGTCCGGACGGACACTTTCCACCATCCATCCTCGCCCTTTCCACTCCAAAAACACCTGTTTTTGTACCAGGCCGGGACAAGAAAATCGCCGTAACTATCCTATTACGTAACATTCACAGACTTGTACCTTGTACCACCTATTTCCAGGGAGTGGGCGGTTAGCGGTTAGAAACGAGTCCTGACGGACACTTTCCACCGTCCATCCTCGCCCTTTCCACTACAAGAACACCTGTTTTTGTACCAGGCCGGGACAAGAAACTCGCCGTAACTATCCTATTATGTTGCATTTACAGACTTGTACCTTGTACCACCTGTTTCCAGGGAGTGGGCGGTTAGTGGTTAGAAACCGAGTCCGGACGGACA
>JBGTBC010000458.1:0-3010 GCA_041749555.1 Pyrinomonadaceae bacterium
GTGGCAGCCGCTCTGGGCTGACGGGGTGGTTTGTTGTCGGGCAGGAATCAAGGAAACAGGATATGTCTCAGATGTCTGGAACTTAGAAAATAGAATATGTCTCAGCTTGAACAAACCACCCCGCCCTACCGGGCACCCCTCCTTAGCCAAGGAGGGGAGCTTTTGGTTGACGGTTATCGGAAAAGCACAGCTTTTCCGCAAATAGACGGGCAGAGCCCGGGGAACGTTCGGAAGGTGAGACAGTTTTAGCCGAACCCTTCAGGCTCCCCTCCTTGGCTAAGGAGGGGTGGCAGGCCGACGCTTTTTGTCGGGCTGACGGGGTGGTTCGTCTTTATCCGACGGCGAAAACAAAGCAGATCCAGCTTAAAAGTAGCGATATGAGTATCAGGACGGTATATTTCGTTATTGTCTTCTTAAGCGTTGGGCTGGCGATAGTATTTACGAGGAAGATTTTTGAAACGTACGAGGCCGCCACCGACGTCGCGAGTAAACCGCCCAGAAACATGTCGTCGAAGGCTCCGGTGTCGTGCAGTTGGAGATTCGCGATGATGGAACCGTGGATCTCGAACAGCGAGACCAGAAAGGTCAGCACCACCAGCCCGCTTTGTCCGAAGATGCTCTGGAGAAGTTTTGAGAACGAAAGGACCGCGATGATGAACGCAGCGAGTCCGAGTATCGGCAAGAACTTGATCTCCACGTCCTTGATCTTGATAGCTCGATGAGGGATCGTTCTGACCAGCATGGCGACCATTACCGCCGTCGTCAAAAGCGGCCCGAGGAAAATCAGCAGCAGCGAATAACTGACCCCGTCTGCGGCTAGCAGGACGAATGCCATCCCTTCGACCAGCATCCCGGCCGTTGCAGACAGAAAGACCAACATCCCTTTTCCGGTAAATTCCCCATCACCCTCGTTGCTCTCGCGGGCCATGGCGACCGTTGTGGCCGTGCTTGAGACCAGTCCGCCAAAAAACCCGGTCAATATCGATCCCCGTCGTCCGCCCAACACCCGGATCATAGCTGCCCCGAATACCTGAATAAAACAAAGGGCGAAAACCATGTAGGCGGCCATTTTGAGGCTGAAGATTCCCCATGGATCGATAGGTTCGCTCGGAATAAGCCACGCGATCAGAAACGTTGCCGAGAGAATGACGATCGGCTTAGCCCATTGCTTGAGAATGTCCATTGTATCCCTCTATTTAGTATCGGCCATTCGGCCCTGCTAACGCGAATTCGAGCGGCTTATGCAATACGAGTCAGACGGGCGAAGCCTAATTTACTGTTCACCTTATTGTTCGGACATATTTATCGGCGTATAATTTAGGTGTTGTATTCAGCGGAATATAATTCCAGGGCGCAAGTTTTTCCCGGCTTGCAGCAGGATGGCGTAATGGTACTGCAACGAAGTTAAAGGAGAGGAATACAATGGACAATACTACACTCATTATCTTGATAATCGTCTTGTTACTCCTGTTCGGCGGGGGCGGCTTTTGGTATAGGGGCCGGCGACGTTAGAACGGACAGCGGCATGGGAATGTAAGACTGAAGCTAAAGCATCCGTGCTTGCTTCTGGTCAGTACCACCTGCGGTAGCGGGTGGGTTGAACGATCACATCGCTCAACGCAAAAGAAGAAGGCCTCGTCGCTCGACCACTTAAAGGTCCTCGGCAACTGCCCCGGGCCTTTGCTCCGAATGCCTTTTTTTGACTTTGCCGCGAATCTGAATAAACAGCCAATTTCGGCACCTCCCGCAAATCGACGGGCCAAACCGCGAAATTTTGCCTGCGAGTGTGAGTAGCTCCACACTTTAGTGAGATCCCACACAGAGATACCCGGCTTAAGATCATTCAAACACTGGTTTTCGTCCTTCGGCACGGAGTTCGCTTCGAAATCGGTAAAGGATCATCTCAAGGGAGGATTAGCGTAAAGGGAGGATCAGCATATGTTCACCCAAGACGACGCCAGGAACAATCAGCTGCTCGCGAGTTTGTCGGTGCATGAGTTTGACCAGATAAAGCCGGAGCTCGAGCGGGTATCACTAATAACCGGTCAGGTGCTTCATCAGTCCGGTTATAACTTTGAATACGTTTACTTCCCGACGACGGCGCTCGTCACATTGCTTTACCTTACCGAATCGGGAACAACCGTCGGGGTGGGAATGATCGGAAATGAAGGATTGATCGGTATCGAAATTTTCATGCATGCTGACTCAGCTCCCAGCCTGGCGGTAGTTCAGACTGCGGGCATTGCTTATCGGATGCGGGCCGGAGCGTTTCAGGCAAAATGTGCTTCTGCACTTGCGTGTCAAGACGCCTTGTTAAGGTACACCCAGGCCCTGATTACTCAAATCTCACAAGGGGCGGCCTGTAATCGGTTTCATTCGGTTCAACAGCGGTTTGCTCGATGGCTGCTCGAGAGTTCTGATCATCTGGGCTCTAACCGGCTGGCGATGACTCACGAGCAGGTCGCCAGCGCGTTAGGAGTTCAACGTGCCAGCGTTACAATAGCAGCACGAAACTTAAAATTCTCGGGCATAATAAAAGTCGGGCGCGGCAGAGTTACGATCCTCGATCGGCGAGGCCTCGAATTTGCTGCATGCGAATGTTATAAAGTCGCTTCTGCCGAATATGACCGTCTGCTCGAACGAGGGACCCCACTAACAGTCGGGGAGGCGGGTCACGGACAAGCGGGACAGGCCCGCCATTCTGCAATTCCTGAGTCCACAAATCAGATGGCATATTTGTAGCCCCACGTGAAGCGATAGCAAAACGTAGGGTATGCCGTATAAGAAATATCAGAGCGTGTGAAAAACGCGGCACAATTCCATCTCTTCGACCGTTCAAATCATATTACGCCAGTCCATCGATGGTGGAAATAATACCGCCTTTGCCGGGCCGATCTCAATCACCCATCTTTATGGCGTAATTGGCGATGGCTTGTTCTCTGGTTGCTCCAAAAATATAGCAGTGGCTTTCTTCGATGCTGACGAATTCGGGGCCGACCACGCAGTATTG
>JBGTBC010000459.1:0-6335 GCA_041749555.1 Pyrinomonadaceae bacterium
GACCGATCACGTCGCCGGCGTATCCGTCCTCGACAGATTCACGTTCCTGGGCAAATACTTTTTGCGGCCGGGTCAGACGGATCTTTTTTCCAGTTCGGGCATTCGATACAGTCATATCCTTTTCAAATTCGCCAGAGCATACCCTTACAAACGCCAGACAATCACGATGGCGAGGATCCATGTTGGCCTGAAGCTTAAATACAAAACCTGTGAACTCCGGGTGATCAGGCTCAATAGTGCCGATATCACTCTCGTGAGGGCCGGGAGCCGCAGACATTTGAAGAAACGCCCTGAGAAAGGGCTCGACACCGAAATTGGTCATTGCACTTCCGAAAAACACCGGGGTTTTCTTGCCGGCCAATATCAGGTCTTGATCAAGCGACGAACCGGCCCCGTCGAGTATCTCAAGATCGTCACGCAGATGACGCAACGCTCGTTCACCGATAGCTTTGTCGACCCCCGGATCATCTAAATGCAATGTGCTTTCGACCGCTTGCCGTTGGCCGCGCGGGTTGCGCTCATACAAATGAACAAGCCCGGTGAGCCGATTATAGATCCCGCGAAAAGTCTCCCCCTCACCGATAGGCCAGTTGACCGCATAAACCTTCAGCGCAAGTTCCATTTCGATCTCATCGATGAGCTCGAGCGGATGACGGGCCGGACGGTCAAGCTTATTTATAAATGTAAAGATCGGCACATCGCGCATACGGCAAACTTCGAAAAGCTTTCGCGTCTGCGTTTCCAGGCCTTTCGCCGCGTCGACAAGCATTATCGCGTTGTCGGCGGCGGTGAGTGTGCGGTAAGTATCTTCGCTGAAGTCGTGGTGGCCGGGTGTGTCGAGAAGGTTGAGCCGAAATCCTTCGTAATCGAACTGTAAGACAGTGGATGTGATCGAGATGCCGCGCTGCTGTTCGAGGGCCATCCAATCGGAAGTGGCGGCGCGTTCGGCACGGCGATTCTTGACTGCACCGGCTTTCTGGATCGCACCTCCGTATAAAAGAAGTTTTTCTGTGAGCGTCGTTTTGCCCGCGTCCGGGTGAGAGATGATCGCAAACGTCCTGCGGCGCTCGATCTCAGACTTTAATTCAGTTGCCGATAAACTCATGATTTATTACGCGGAAGATAGCGATCCGGATAGATAAAATACTCTTAAGAAGATATAGATTAGACCAGAAGGCCAGCCGTTTCGCCAGTTGGTGAGAGTTCGAATGCGGAGGCTGCCGTACTCGGACAAATTGTGAGTTCGCCCAAACAAGCACCAACAAACGCGAGTTGGTAAATTTCTATTTTCGTCAATCTACTAGTCTCAGTTTCCTAGTATCGCATTGACCCTTGCCCTCACCAAAAAACAATCCGTTGATTTCAGTTTATGGGCTAAAGGGCGAGAGCTATGGCTGTGATCAGCACAATATGGGCAAACATATGTGCGATGATCGCTGATTCGAGGCCGCGACGCCAGTAAAGAAATCCGGCTATTATGCCGAAAATGGAGTTTGCGGCTATAACGTAAACTGCGATGGGCAAGTCTAGTCCGTTGTTTAAAAGCGATGCGATCGGCAGGTGGCCTATGCCGAAAAGAAGAGACGACAAAATTATAGCAGCGACAAAATAAACCGGCTTTGGCTCCCCGGTACCTTTTTGAAACAAGCGCCAACTAGCCCACACCAGGAACGTCATAAAGCCCCAGCGAAGCAGGATCTCCTCGGTAAATCCTCCATAAAGCAAGCGAACGGCGTGAGGTACCAGTTTGTTGAATCCCTCGGCTCGATCGATAAATTCAGCGGAAAGAAAGGGTTTGGATATCACCCAGGAAAGAGCGATGGCGGCACCGCCTGCGATCCCGGCAACGATGCCCGGCACTATCTGTCGTCGCAGCGGTTCTATCGGATCTTCGCCCTTCGCCCATGCTTCAGCGGCCGGAGAGTGAAGTCCGACACGCCCGGCAAGCAAGACGCCGACAAGTACAGCTATCGTGGTCAGCACGGCAGGTTGAAATACGCTGGCGAGCTTTAGCAATGCAGGATGGGGCATTTCATCGGGATCACCGGGCTGTACAGGCAAAGCTGCAATGAGGGCCGAGAGGTCGATGAGAAGAAATGACAAGACGCCGATAATGCCCGCAAGCCATAAGATGAGGAAAAGCCGTTTCTTCATTGAGATTCTTCGAATGGTATCATCAGAGTGATAAAAAGATGAAAAAAGACAAGAGATCTCTGAATTTCAAGTCGGAGAAATCGCCCAATAGCACTTTTTTCTTTACCTTTTGCCCATTTACGTCTAAAATTCTTGCGTACTTTGTTCAAATCGCCGACGGAGGTAACTCATTATAGCCAGCGAAGAAGTTTTAAAACGAGGCAGTGACCTTTTGGGTGTGAAAATGGATCAGCATTCGGCCGCGATCGATAGGGGTGATGCTCATGGAACCACGGCTGAATTGCCGGCCTTTCAGATGCCGGTTGACGCCGAGGCTTTCGAACTAACGGCTCCCGACATTGAGCTATGTAAGTTGGCCGCCGACGGCAACCTTGCTGCGTTCGAGTTGATCTACGAGCGATATCACCGCCGCACTTACAGCCTATGTCTGCGTATGTCCGGCAACCAGACCGAGGCCGAGGACCTTACCCAGGAAGTCTTTATCCAGCTTTTCCGTAAGATCGGCAGCTTTCGCGGCGACTCGGCATTCTCGACATGGCTCCACCGTTTGACGGTGAACCAGGTATTGATGCATTTTCGCCGGCGAAGCGTAAAGAACGAACGAACGAGCGATGACGGCGAGATGCCCGAGCAAACCGTTCGCGGCAGCGCGAATCCTAACAAGATGCAGGTGGTCGACCGTATTGCTTTGAAGAACGCTATTGCGGAGTTGCCCAACGGATACCGTAACGTATTTGTTTTGCACGATGTTGAGGGTTTTGAACACGAAGAGGTCGCCCGTATGATGGGCATTTCGGTGGGTACATCGAAATCGCAGCTCCACAAAGCGAGACTGAAGCTGCGCGGCCTATTGATCAAGCAGCAGGCTTAGTTTTAATACAACGACCAGATCCACGAACAATGTCGCAGCGTTGTTCGTGTTTTTTGTGCCGATACCCTTCAAAATCGGTAGAAAACAGTGTTTCGTAAGGCAACTATTGCGCTGTGTCGGTAATCTATAAAGGTGGACTGAATAAGCGGCCACTTCGATGGATCAGCATAGACTGGCGGCGAGGCGTTTTCGTGTAAATGAATTGCGACGAGTGTAAGAATCTAATCAGTGTCTTTCTGGACAGCGAGCTTGAAGAACCGGCCGCGGCGGCCGTTCGGGTGCATCTTGCCATTTGCTCAGATTGTGCCCGTATTTGCGAAGATTTTGCCTCGATTCTTGACGTTGCCACTGAAGGTCCTTCAGATGTTTTGCCGCCAAATTCACAGGCCCTCTGGTGCCGCATCAACAACATTATTGAGAACGATATCAAACCGGGTAAGGCAACACCGCCTCCTGAACCTCAGGCGGGACGATTCTGGCGTTTTAGCTTTGGGCAGTTGGCAGCGGCCGTCTTATGTATCGCCATGGTGAGTTCTTTAGCGACAATAGTAGCGGTAAGGAGCTATTTCCCTCCGGAACCGGCGGAATTTGCGGTCAGATCTGCCGCCGATCGAACCTTGTTAGACAAGGTCCTCGGAAGATTAGGATTAGCCGAGACCCCACAGCAAATACGAGAGAGACGCCTTAAACAGCATCAGGAGGCGATCGATTATTGGAATGCCCGTGTGCAGACCCGCCGAATGAAATGGGACGATATGACACGTGATGCTTTCGATCGGAACCTGCGTGTGATAGACCAGTCAGTAAGCGAGTTTTCAATGATACTTCAGCGAAATCCGGATGATGATCTTTCCGGTGAGATGCTCGATTCGGTCTTGGACGATAAGATGAAGCTGCTCAGGGATTTTGCTGACCTGTAGTTAAGAAATGACCTTCAAGTCAATAATTGGATATAGGCTGATCGGCCATGCCAAAACTACGATCCTCTTGAGCGTAGTTTTTTTCTTTGCGGCTTTTGTACAAGATACATCCGCACAGAGGAAATTTTCGCGCACGTATCCGGCTGGACAGGATGTTCGTCTTAATTTGATGAACCGGACCGGTACGGTTGAAGTCGAAGGGTGGAATCGCCGCGAAATAAACATCGTGGCGACGATGGAAGCCCCCACCGCAATCATAGAACCCAAAAGCACGCTAGACCTTATCGAAATTAACATGGTGCGTGATAATCAGGGACGTGATGTCGGAAACGTCAACTTTAAGGTCCGGGTGCCTTATAATACGGTCGTGGACATTGAAACGCGTATCGGTAACCTGAGTGTTACCAGTGTCCGCAGCGGCTTGGTACGTGCTTATATATCCAGCGAGGGCGACATTACGTTAACGAATATCGTTGCCGCTAACGTTTCTGCCGAGAACCGGCTAGGCGACATCTTTTTCGACGGACAGATCAGCGAGAAAGGTCTATATCGCTTTTCGTCAATGAGCGGACGCATTGCCCTCAGAATACCATTTGCATCGTCATTCAGACTTGTCGCAACAGCTCCTTCAACCCGAAGCATTTCTCTCGGATCATTTTCGAATGGGGACACTAATTTTGTCGGGGACGGCAGGCGCGTGCTTGGCAAATTTGGGACTGGAAGCGCCTCGGTAACCGTCACCAATAAACTCGGAACTATCGCGTTCTTCGGCCGATAGTCTATAATTTATTTGGACTCGATTTGATCGGGCGTAAGTCAAGCCCTCCTATTCCTGCACTTAAGGGAAAATAAAATGAAAAGATTATTGATCATCGCGGCGTTGGCCTTCACGCTTCCGATCTCAGCACTTGCCCAGACGAAATTTCCAAGTCAACGAACGATCGCGAAGACTGACAAGTTTGATTTTGGGTCGGGCGGGACCGTTGCGATCGCAGGGGCCCCAATAGGATCCATTGAGGTCATAGGTTCGACGGCCAACGAGGTGGAGATCACGGCGGAGATCCTGCTGCAGGCGGGAAGCGAGGCCGACCTAAATACTTTGGCCGCGTCGACGGGTTTTTTGACAGACGAATCGGCTCTCCGGGCCGGGATAATAACTGTAGGCAACCACAACAAATTTGGGCTTAAGAAATTGCCAAAGAACTTTCCCAAGGGACTTCTGACTATTCCCTTCACTATTAACTATATTCTTCGCGTACCGAGATACTGTGACCTTGAGATCGACGGAGGCAAAGGCGATCTGACGATCAAGGGCGTGGAAGGATCTATCAGGGCCAATTTCCTTGAATCAAATGCACGGGTCGAGATCATTGGCGGTGCCGTTTTGATCTCTCTTGGGACTGGCAATGCGGATATTTCATTTGGGACTAAAGGCTGGAGGGGGCGGTCAGCGAGCATTCAGGTCGCGCAGGGCGATCTGACGGTGCGGCTTCCCACGATATTGAGTGCCGAGGTCGATGCAGTCGTGCTGCGCACCGGGAGTATCGAGAATAAATACCCGGATCTGAAACCCCGTGACCGAAAAACGGCGTTTACAGATAAATTGATCCTCGCGAAGACCGGAGTGGGCGGTGCGGCAATGAAATTCTCTGTTGGTGACGGCAAACTGAAGATCGAGCCGCTTCGGGCTCAATTATAGAAACGGCCAAACTCGAATTATACTGCTGTCAGGTGATAAACTACTCTCGTTTATCACCTTTATTTTTAGCAAACCCTTTCTTGCCGAACCTATCGGGACAGACGGCGAGCATTATTATGACGATCAAATCAGATGTCTGGCTGCGGAAAATGGCCGAAGAGCAAGGGATGGTCACGCCCTTTCTGCCGCAGCTTGTTCGGGAAGTCGACGGGAACCGGATCATCTCCGCCGGGTGCTCAAGCTATGGATACGACATGCGGCTGGCGGACGACGGCTTTAGGATCTTTTCGTCAGTACATGCAAAAGAGATCGACCCGAAACGCTTTGACGAGCAATTTTCCCTGATTGAGCCGCAAATGCACTCCGCTGATGACGGTGCAAAATACTATTTACTTCCCCCGCATCATTACGGCCTCGGTGTGACCGTCGAAACCTTCAAAATGCCGCGAAATGTGACGGGTATTGCCCTTGGCAAATCCACATACGCTCGAGCGGGACTTCTGGTGAATACGACGCCGCTCGAAGCCGGATGGACTGGCCGCTTGGTTGTCGAGATCGCCAATCTCGCCAATTTGCCGCTCCGTGTCTACGTCAATGAAGGGATCGGGCAGATACTTTTCTTTGAGTCAGACGAGGACTGCGCTGTCTCGTACGAGGATCGCGGAGGCAAGTATCAAGGGCAGACAGGGCT
>JBGTBC010000460.1:0-2808 GCA_041749555.1 Pyrinomonadaceae bacterium
TGGGCAGGCTTTCGGAGAAGCATAGCTTCTCCGCAAATAGGGCGGCAAAGCCGCTGGTCGCAATCGTCGCAGCCGTGATTCTCCTTGTCGGCGGATTTTTTGGCTATCGTTACTTTTCAACGGCCGCAGCAAAGCAGATCGAATCGATCGCCGTGATGCCGTTTGTTAATGAGAGCGGCAATGCGGATGTCGAGTATCTCTCGGACGGGATGACCGAGACTCTGATCAACAGTCTTTCTCAGATTCCAAATTTGAGTGTGAAGGCCCGTTCGTCGGTATTTAGATATAAGGGAAAAGACATGGATCCGAAAAGGGTGGCTTCGGAGTTAGGTGTGCAGGCGATTTTAACCGGTCGCGTCATCCAGCGAGGCGATCAGTTGACCCTGAGCGTGGAATTGATCGACGGGCGGACCGAGAACACGATATGGGGCAATAAGTATGAACGTAAAGGATCTGAACTCGTGGCACTGCAGAGCGAGGTCGCCCGCGATGTTTCTGGCAAACTCAAATCGAGATTATCGGGAGCGGATGTCGCCAGAGTCGAAAAGACTTACACGACAGATCCCGACGCATATCAGCTTTACTTAAGAGGAAGATTCTATTGGAACAATCGAACAGGCGAGGCGCTCAAACAAGCCGCCGATTCTTATCAGCAGGCGATCGCGAATGACCCGAACTACGCGTTGGCTTTTTCGGGTCTGGCGGAAACTTACGTTCTTTTTTCAAGTTACGGTGTCGCTCCGGCGAACGACAGTATGCCTCAAGCGAAGGCGGCTGCATTGCGTGCTTTGGAGATAGATGAACAGCTTGCTGAAGCTCACACTGCTCTCGCGTTTTATCTTTCCAATTATGAATGGGACCGTGAGGGCTCGGAAAAGGAGTATCGCCGAGCTATCGAACTCAAGCCTGATTATTCAACCGCGCATCACTGGCTCGGTGCGGACCTCGGGAACTTGAGGCGATTCGAGGAGAGTATTGCCGAGATGAGGCGCGCCGAGGAACTTGATCCGCTTTCAGCGATAATAGGCACAAACCTCGGTGACATGCTTCGTATAGCCCGCAGATATGACGAGGCTATCGAGCAATATAAACGCATTCTTATAAGAAATCCAAATTTTTCTTACGCGCACTTGGCCTTGGGCAGGGGATATGGACTGAAAGGGATGTATCCGGAAGCTATAGCGGAAACGCGGAGGTCCCTGGAACTGAATCCTGGTTCTACAGACAAAGGATGGTTGGGATTATGGATGGCGAGATCGGGCATGCGCGATGAGGCATTGAAGATCCTGGCCGAGATGAAAGAAGAATCCAGTCGGAAGTATATTCCGAATGATGGTTTTGCGGTTATTCACCTCGGACTCGGGAATAAACAGGAAGCACTGGATTACCTTGAAAAGCACATGATGGATCGGGCGGAAACGGCAAATGCTTATGCAGTTGACCCGGAGCTGGACGACCTGCGCGGCGAACCGCGATTCACGGCAATGCTGAAACGAATGAACCTGCCGGAATGATCTGTCAAGAAAAACATGAAAACTAGTAAGGGCCCAGCCGTCACCCAGTAGATCGTCTCTTGCGAAAAATCATGAGTCAGGTCGATCCATTGGCCGGAGGGGAACCTTGACGGCGTTGCTGGCTGCCTCGATCCTAATAAATTCCGGGCTCACCGGGCGGCCGGGTCTTCCATCTTCGGTGGATCCACATCCACTGGCCCGGATATGCCCTAATGATCTTTTCGATCTCTGCGGTGTAAGCGGCGGTGGTTGTAATAATGTCTTGTTTTCGGTCACCGGTGTTCGAGGGTTCGAGAAGCGGACCGTGAACGAATCTGTATCGCTTAGTATTCTTGTCCCACACACAAAATGTCGGAAAAATAAGAGCATTCGATCGGATCGCGAGCATTGCCGCACCGCTTAATGTGCATGCGGCGACACCGAAAAATGGCACGAAAACACCCTCTTTTGGATGGGCATTGACATCTGACAGCATGCCCAGAATGCCGCCTTCGCGAAGTATTTTTATCGCCAGCATTGCCGAATTCGTTTTGTTGATCGGCCTGTTACCAAATCGAGTGCGTAGCCGGTTAAGCATTTCATCGATCTTCGGGTTGTCGAGCGGCCGGGCGAGATAGCTGATCGGTTCATACAGCCCGGCAAAGCCTAGTACGAGCATCTCCCAGTTGCCCAGGTGACCGGTCGTGATCAATACGCCGCGTCCTTCCGTCTTATTTCGTTCATAAAGCCGTTTCGATTCGTCGTCAAGTTCAAAATCGATCATTTGAGCGAGTTGATCTTTGGTAAATTTATGAAACTGGCTTAGCTCGCCGAGCACGCGGCCGAGACTTTCAAAGCTGTCTTTTAGAATTTCCAGCCTCTCGGACGGGCTCTTTTCGGGAAACGCGAGTTCGAGGTTTCGCAGCCCGATCCGTCGAAGGCCCGGCAAAAAAAAGGGCACCGCCCGTAAAATTCCGATGCTGAGAAACAAAGCAGCACTACGAGGAAGAAGGCCAAGTACGGCCAAGGCCGAGCGTGCGGCAGCATATTCGATCCGGATAACGCCCTTGCTTTTTTTTGCCATTTTTAAATCTGAGGTGACAGGAATACTTTAGGGATAAAATGGCGACAATTCAATGCCTCAAAATTAACCGAAGATATAAATATGATACCTACAGGGCCGACGCCATCTGCACGTCGCTGCTGTCGTTACGCGATAAGGTGCTCACGATCACGCGACAACGGGCTAATGCGGAAGTACACCCGAAACGAACCGACTTCGCCGCCGTGCCCGACCAGGAGATCCGCGACGTCG
>JBGTBC010000461.1:0-8502 GCA_041749555.1 Pyrinomonadaceae bacterium
CCGAATCCTCGATCACCGGCAGGTTTCTCTCTTTCGCAAGTGCCATGATCTCGTCCATCTCACATGGATTTCCAAAGAGATGCGTCACGATAATGGCTTTCGTACGTTCACTCAGAGCTGCCTCGATAGTTTTGGCAGTAACGTTTAGGGTCCGCGTATCGACTTCGGCAAAAACAGGTACCGCGCCGCGATACATCAATGGTGTGAGGGCACCCATATCGGTGATGGAGGTCGTTACGATCTCGTCTCCGGGGTTGGGATTTACAGTGGCCACGGCGATATGAATAGCCGCGGAACCGGAGGTGCAGGCGTATGCGTATTTTGCTCCGAGCTTTTCAGCGAATGCTTTTTCAAGCATTTTGCCGAACTTGCCCTTGGTGGTTGTAAGCGTGCCGCTCTCCAGGGCTTCGGTCACGTATCGCTTTTCTGCCTCGCCAAATGTCCGTCCGGACGCGTCTTGATCTGATGGCAAAACCATCAGCCTTTCAGGTTGTGTAACTGGTGTCATATTTGTATGTTGTATATATTAGTCTGCAGGATTTCCAGAGACCGTTTTTAGTCTCTCTGCCGGTAAAGAAGGTTTAATTGCGTCAGATTTCCGAAACCAACGCAACTTTGAAAGATGAACAAGCAATTTAAGATGGCCCGCCACGGTTTTGGCGGTCTTCATTTTCGAGATGCCGAATAATCGGACATTGAGGACCGTCGGAAATTCTATGATGCGGCCTCCGTTTAGGTCAAGATTGCCGAGCATTTCGGCTACGCCGAGAAATCCATTCTCCCGCAGCGTCATACCGACCATCGAACTGCGTCGATATACCCGAAAACAGCTTGTATAAGTGTCGAGCTTCGAGCGCAGCACCCGACGATAAAGAAACGATGCTCCCCTTGATAGAAAAAGTCGCCAGCCAGGTACGTTACTTACACCACCGTCCTTGTGATAGGGTGACGCGGTGACCAGATCCACACCATCGGTCAAGAGCGGCAGCATATTAGAAACTTCTTGCGGATCATAACTGCAATCACAATCCATTGAGCACACGATCTCAGTTTCCGCGGCTCGAAGCCCGGTCATAATGCCCGCGGCCACGCCCTTGTTTGTGTCATGCTGCAGAATTCGAACATTCTCTTTCGTCCCGAATAGAGAATGGAGCAGGGCAAAGGTCTCGTCTTTGCTCTGGTCGTCGACGAATATGAAGTTCGGGGCGTAATCACGTTGGATCAGATCGGTTTCAAGGGTTCGGAGAGTATTGCTCAGGTAAGGTAAGGATTCCTGTTCGTTATAACACGGAAAAACGATCGAAACCGGTACTTTTGACTTTGAGCTCGAGCTTATTACCGTTGTTGGGATCTCAGTCGAAATATTGCGGTCTAATTCTGGCCGCGATTCCGGTCCCAGCTTCAAATGATCTGCGGCACTGGTCCAATCAAATTGAGACAGATTCTCATTTAGGATCCACTCCATCTTATCGAGCTTTCGGTAGTGGCGGACGCGATTATATCGGGAAGCGGCCGAGATCCGGGGCTGTTCGGGATCAAGTTCCCATACATGTAAATAGAAAACAAAAGGGTCGTCGTGACGCTTGCGCCAGTTCTTAACTGCTTGCCGCATCAATGTATAGGGGACTTGTCTATAATAATTGCCCCCCGAAATTGGCAGCAGTCCAACCCCTAGATCCATCGTTGAATAAGGGAACTCCCATATCGGCCCGGCTTCTGTCTGGATCTGATGTGCTACACGTTTTTCTTTGTCGGTATTCGAATTCGGCAAGAAGGACGCATCGTACGCGAATCCTTCTTCCGCAAGGATATCAAGGATCCAACCGCTTTTCTCGAACGAAAGTTTTTCGGCAGCCCGATATCCGACGATCTTTCTTCCGCACGCATTCTCAAGTACGTCGTTGGCACGTCGAAGGTCCTCGCGAAACTCGTCCGGCGTCAGGTTGCCGGGGCTGCGGTGGTAGAATCCGCGGCTCGCAACTTCGTGTCCGCGAGACGATATTTCACGGACCAGGCCGGGATTAAGATCGGCGATCCACCCCAGAACAAAAAAGGTCCCTTTGGTTTTGTAACGGTCAAGCAGATCGAGCGCCTTCAGAGTATTTTGTTCGTATCGCGGCTCAAAGTTTTGCCAGTTACGCTGCTGGATAAGGTTGCCAAATGCCCCCACGTGGAAATAATCCTCGACGAGAATAGTCAGAAGGTTAATCTTTTTGGGGCTCATTGAGTTCATTTTCGCGGTTTGGGTGAGTTCAGACGACGTGCGTTCATTCGTTCTGGCAGCCGCCTTACGGTGACTATACACTCGTAAATACAATGGTTTTCCGTTTAAAGCGGCCTGATATGGCTTGTCGGGAGGGCACGATAACTCGCTGCTACGCTTGAGACACCGCCGCTGTTGCTGTGGGGCCAGACGGCGTCGGAAAGGTGGACCTGGACACAGACGGTAAAGTTTCTCGATCAACTGCCGATGAGGTTTTGCCGGCGAGCTTCTCCTCAATGATCTTCACGATCCGTTCGGCAGACCTGCCGTCGCCAAAAGGGTTTGCCCTGTGTTTGACGGATTCGATCCATGTGTCGACAGCATAGGTCTGTTCAAGGATCTTCTCAAGCGAGTCGGTTCCGACAAGACGAGCGACACCGGATCGGACCGCCTCCGGCCTTTCGGTGTTCTCGCGAAGCACCAAAAGTGGTTTGCCAAGGGTTGGGGCTTCTTCCTGCACTCCGCCCGAATCCGAAATGATGAGCCACGCCGATCTCATCAATGTTAGAAAGTCGTGATAATCAAGAGGCGCCAGCAAGTGCACCCGGTCGAGCCCACCCAGAATATTGCCCGCCATCTTTCGCACGTTAGGGTTGGGATGGACGGGGAAGTAGACACACAGGTCATTGTGTTTTTCGACAAAATTCCCGATGATCCTCAAATTTTCTTCCAGCTTGGCACCGAAACTCTCTCGCCGGTGGGTTGTAAGGAGAATTCGGCGTTTGCCTTCCGAAAGCTTGATAAGTTCGACGAGCTGGGGATCCGGGTTCAGGCTCTTAAGTATCTGATGAAGAGAATCGACGACCGTATTCCCCGTGACGAAAATCTTCTCGTACGGGACGCCCTCGGATATAAGGTTCAATTTATTATTTTCCGTCGGGGCAAAGTGGAATGACGCGATCTGAGATACCACGCGTCGGTTCATTTCCTCAGGAAATGGGCTCATCAGATTGCCGGATCTAAGTCCGGCCTCAACGTGGGCGACGGGGATCTTTCGGTTGAAACCGCTCATCGCCCCTGCAAGGGCAGTGGTTGTATCTCCCTGAACGACGATAAGGTCAGGTTTCTCGGTTAAAAGCACCTTGTCTAGCTTCGCCATCACGCGGGCAAGGACCTGATTAGGATCCTGATTACGCCTCATAACACGCAAATCGTGATCCACATCGATATTAAGTGTTTCCAAAAACGGCTCGAGGAGGCTAGTGTGCTGGCTGGATGAAACCACAAGGGTTTCAAAGTTCATTCGCCGGAGTTCATGGATCACCGGCGCTAGCTTGATCGCCTCCGGACGGGTTCCGAAAAGGGCGAGAACCTTGGCTTTAGAACAGAGATCTTTCCTTACAATACCGTTTTCAGTGGGTTTGGATTCGAACATATAATCTGGGTAAGCGCGGGGAACCCCTGTGATAACATAGTTTTAAACACCCGAGAATTCCGCTTTTTTGCGGGTTTTTATGAGATATCCCCGAATACTACTGATCTTTGCAGCCTGTGTGCCGTCCCTCGGCCAACAGCCCGCGGCTACCCCCGGAGAGATCCGAGAGGAAGTGGTGGTAACCACTGATCGCATCGATACACGAATCGGCGATACGCCGGCCAGTGTCGTGTCACTTTCTTCAAGGGAGATCAGATCCACGGCCTCGCCCGTGCTTGATGATATTTTACGTCAATCGGTCGGTTTTTCGATATTTCGGCGTTCGAGCAGCAGGAATGCCAATCCTACAACTCAAGGCGTGAGCCTGCGCGGCGTCGGGTCGAGCGGCGCAAGCCGCTCGGCTATTTTCTTCGACGGTGTGCCGCTCAATGATCCGTTTGGCGGCTGGGTTCAGTGGAACCGTGTTAGTCCCATTGCGGTTGAGAATGTCGAAGTTCTACGCGGCGGTGCGTCGAGTCTGTACGGGAATGCAGGCCTAAGCGGAGCTATCAACGTGAAGCCGCGTGAATTGGACGACAAGTACCTGTTTTCCGCCGATGTCTTCGGTGGAACACAGAGGACGCTCTCTGGTTCAATGTTTACCGGCTTCCGGGCTGGCCAATGGCAGGCAGACGCGACGGTCGCGAGTCTCCAAACGAAAGGTTATAAACCTGTCGATGAGGCGGTCCGCGGACCCGTTGACGCTTTCGCCGGAGTTCGAAGCACGAATTTGAACGCTACAGTGAGACGGTATATGGGGCAAAATTCGTCGGTTTTCTTCCGACCGTCCTATTTCGGCGAAGTTCGAACGAATGGTACAGGCATCCAGACGAATCGCACTCAAATCAGGCAGGCCGTTGCGGGAGGCGACATACTTTTGAAACCATCACGTGACCTTAAGATAAGTTGGCGTGGATTTGCGGGAACGCAAGTCTTTGACCAGGTTTTCTCGGCTGTAAACGCTGTAAGGACTGCCGAGACCATTACACGAGTGCAGCGAAGCCCGTCACAAAACGCCGGGTTATCGGCGTTCGGCTCTTTCATTGCCGGTAATCACGTGATTCTCGCCGGAACCGATATCCGTAATGTTCGCGGATCGAGCGATGAGATCGCTTTTACAAATGGTGTGCCGACGGCACTTTTCGATGCGGGCGGCCGCGAGAATAGCGCTGGCATCTATGTACAGGATCTTGTGCGTGTCCGAAACAGGTTTATCCTCGCGGGGCGAGTCCGATACGATCGCTGGCGAAATTATGAGGGGCAGAGTTCCTCTCGGCCTTTGACTGTTAACCAGGCTGCAACTACGACATTTCCCGATCGAACCGAAGATGCGTGGAGCCCGCACATCGCTGCCCTTTATCATTTGACTGATGAAATCTCTTTTTATGGTTCCGCGTCGCGAAGCTTTCGTTCGCCGACCTTGAATGAGCTTTATCGGGGATTTCGGGTTGGCAATGTTGTAACCCTGGCTAACGAAAAGCTCTCTGCCGAAAGGGCGTCAAATGTCGAGGCTGGTGCTTCCTTTTCCCGAAAGAGAATGTCGATTCGGGCCAGTGTATTTCGGACCGAGATCGACGGAGCGGTCGGCAATATAACTCTCATGGTGACGCCCAATCTGATAACACGGCAACGGCAAAATGCCGCCCTCACACTCTCGCGCGGGGTTGAGGTTGAGGGCGAGGTCCGTTTCCGGCAATTCGATGTGTCCGCGGGGTATCTATTGGCCGATTCCACGGTCGTGAATTTTCCGACGAACACTTCAATTGAAGGACTTAGAGTTCCACAGGTACCCCGGCATCAATTCACTGCTCAGATACGATATACAGTCGATCAATGGACCCTGGCAATGCAAGCCCGCGCGTCGGGCGAACAATTTGACGACGACCTTAACCAACTTAGACTCGAACCTTATGGACAGGTGGACATGTATGTGGGAAGAGGTCTATCCGAGAAACTTCACATCTATATTGCGATTGAAAATGTGTTTAATTCCAGGTATTCAATTGGGCGTACACCGGTGCGAACTGTGAATTTACCAACAATGTTCAGGGTCGGGATCCGCTATCGGTAGTGTTTGAATTGAATTTCTTCGACTAGTCGTCGTTGATCCATCGTTCGGATCTCGGACGGCCGCAAAAGAACTGGAAGCTGGAAGGAGCCGCCCAAAAGCAGCTCCTTCCCGCAATAACGATCAAAATACGAGTCGGCCGCCGATAATGATACGGCGGTTTCCTCCATTTGTCGCCCATTGATTCAGAAAGTTCGCACCGGCATTTATCGCTGCATTTGGTATTCCAAAATTCCTAGTGTTGGTCGCATTGAACATATCGACCCGGATCTGGAAACGGATCCTTTCGGTGATTTTTGTATTCTTGATAATACCGAAGTCGATATTTCCAATACCGTCAGCCCGCAAAATGTTCCTCCCGGCACTTCCCACGCGTTGCGCGGCCGTTACCGGTGAGAATAGATTCGGGCAGGCATTGCCTGTAACGGCCGTTCCGCAAGCGGCCCGTATTTCGGCAACTGTCATACTGCCCAGGCTCGCACTCGAAATAAGATTTGCCCGGATAGCATTGCCGACTAGTCCCGAGATTCCGTTCAACGCACCGGCCGGATCGGCACCGTTCAGAACAGTGAAAGGAGCACCACTCTGGAAGGTGAAAAACGAATTGACCTGCCATCCGCCGAGAAAGTGTCCGACAACGCCCCGCTGGTCTTTGTAGAACGGCAATTGGTAAACGATGTTACCCGTCAGCCGATGCGGGCGGTCGTAGCTCGAACGGCCACGGTCTGCAGCGATATCGAACGAGTCCTGAGCAACTGCGACTTCACCTGTAGACGGATTAAAGATCTCAGATGCCGTATCGACGAATGAACTCCAGGTGTAGTGGACACCGGCGCTGAAATTGTTGCTAAGACGCTTTTCAAGGCTCATCTGCATCGAATGATAATCCGATTCGGCCATGTTAGCTCTAAGACGGATAACTCCTCGGGTCGGGTCGACACGGGGACACGGATTTGCGTTCGTTCCCCCGACACAAGCTGTTCTTGGATTGCCGTCGATCGTCTGGAAAAGTCCCCTGCCGATAGTTCCGACATATCCGATCTTGAAAGCTGTGTCGCGGTTTAATTCACGCTGAAATTCGAGCGAGAACTGATCGGCGGATGGAGCACGAAAATCGGAACCAACGACGGTGCGAGTTAGCAACAGCGGCTGGGCAACATTGGGTATCGCCCCTGGCAATGCAGTATAGGCGCCTTGCGCCGGCAAATTGATCGCCGCTACGAATGGGAACGCCGTCGCTACATTCAAATTGATGTTAATGAAATTGGCATCATATGACCGTGCATAACCGCCGCGGACGACGAGTTTATCGCCGCCTGTAAGGAATCCGATGGCTCCATCCTCGGAAGTTCTGGGATTCCAGTTAAATCCGATCCTTGGCATAATATTGTTCGTATCCTTGCCGGGAACGGGATCGAAGGCAAACCCCGGATTGTTGTTGTTTGCGGCAAGTATCCTGACGTTGAGATCCTTTAGATATTTGAAAGAGTCACCTGGATACTCATAGCGGATGCCAAAGTTCAAAGTGAAATTCGGCCTGATTCGCCATTGGTCCTGTGCGAACCAATAAAATTCCTGCCATTCATAGAATCCAAGTACGTCGCCGCCAACCAAAGGCTTATTGACCGTCGCGGCGATATCCGCAAAGTCGTCAATATAGTTCTGAAGTGTCGAATACGCTAAACGTCCGCGGACCGTCGGGAAGAAGAAACTCTTCACCTGAAGCCAACGCCAATCGACACCGAACTTCATTGTGTGGTCGCCTCGTGTGACCGAAAGCGAATCCTGGATCTGATATGTATTGTTGATCCTGAATTGCGGCAAATTCACAGCCAGCCCGATGGCGGTGCGGTTCGCGGCTGCGTTAAATCCAAGCATTCCCAGGTTACTGATCTCGATCGAAGGGATCGTCTCTGACGACGGATCAACCGCATTTGTATTCGAATCGTAACGGGCATACGAGAACCTCAATTCATTTGCCTTATTGTTCCAAAAAACGCTGTTCCAGACAAAGATCGCAGCTTGTGATTTCAATTTGTTGGCGGTGGTAAGGCCGGGAGGGGTTACCTGTCCAGTGCCGGCGGTGGTTTGATTGGTGAATCGATACCGGCCAAAAATAAGGTTCTTATTATTTATCCGGTGGTCGATCCGATAGGACGATTGATGGTCATCGAATGTGAACGAAGATGATCCCGTTATGTCCCCCAACGGAACTACAAAGGTCTGTCCATTTCGGACGAATGAAACCGAGCTTCCGTTAGCCGCGCCTGCAGGAACAAAATTCAGAAGCGCCTGGATCTGGGGCAGACTGCCAGCGGCGTTTTGCAGGACCGTACGACCGGCAGATGTTGGAGCTCCGCTGAGTGTGAAGCCTGAACCCAATTGCCGATCCGTCCATTTTTGATAATCGACAAAGAAATGTGTGCGGTCACGGCCATCGTAAAAGCCGAGATAAACCGGGCCACCCACTGTGAAACCGATCTGGTTTTCCAACCGCAGCGGCGCATATCTGAGTGCCTCAGTCGTCGCGTTTGGATTGCATGAACCGGCGCGTTTGTCTAAGTTACTGCAGGCATTCAGACGCTTGTTATTGTGAAACCAGAACAACGAGCCGTGAAGTTCGTTGGTGCCGGATTTTCCGATGAAGTTAACGACAGAACCTGAATTTCGACCGAATTCCGGCAAGAACTGACTTGTGGTGATCCGAACTTCCTGTATCGCATCAGGGTTATTCAATGCCAGTTGACCTCCCGCGAC
>JBGTBC010000462.1:0-2348 GCA_041749555.1 Pyrinomonadaceae bacterium
TTGCAAAGCCATTTTTTCCAGCGTTGAGGCGATGATGCCTAGTGTGCATAGATATTCTGCATATCGGTCACGCTGGATGACCTGCGTCGATACGTCGGCCGCACCGAGGCCAAGCTTCTCACAGACGCGTTCTTCCACGTTTGGATCCAAATGAGCAAACGCTCCGACCGCACCGCTGATCTTGCCCACCGATACTGCTTCTTTTGCGTTGCCGAGCCGCCGCTGGTTTCGCTGCATCTCGGAATACCACAAGGCCCACGTCATCCCGAACGACGTCGGCTCGGCGTGTATCCCATGTGTACGGCCGATCTGCGGGGTGTCCTTGAATTCGTAGGCGCGTCGTTTGACGACATCCATCAAAGCATCGAGTTTGGCGAGCAGAATGTCGCAGGACTCTCTAAGCAAAAGAGCGTTTGCCGTATCCACTACGTCGCTCGAGGTCAGCCCGTAATGGACGAATCGCGACGCTGGCCCGATGTTTTCGGCAAGATTGGTCGTAAACGCAATTACGTCGTGATCAGTAGACTTTTCGATCTCATTAATGCGTTCTACGGTGAATGCGGCCTTTGTCTTGATCTCAGCCAGAGCGTCGGCCGGTATCGTTCCGTCCTCGGCGTGAACCTCGCAGACAGCGATCTCCACATCGAGCCACTTCTGGAACTTGTTCTGCAGCGACCAGACAGCTCCCATTTCGGGTAATGTGTATCTTTCGATCATAAGATTTTATGCGTCCAGCCGATCCGTCCGTTTAATGTCATCTTGAGGCTGCGGCTTATCTGAACTGTGGCCGTCATCCTTCTTAAAGGCATTATTATCAAGTGCGGCTTGCCGGTCCCCCAATATGTCATGCACGTATACCATCTTTATCACGACGATTATCACAGCGAGAAGCGGTGTCGCCAACACTAAGCCGATCCCGCCCACGATCAACGCAAGTGCCAATTGGAAGACGATCGTCAATGCCGGCGGAAGTTCGATGGTCTCACGCTCGATCAACGGCGTGACGAGATTGGATTCGATAAGCTGAACGCCTACATAAAGAGCAAGTACATACGACGCCTTTATCGGGCTGTCGATGAATGCAAGCAGAAGCGCCGGAAGTGCTGAGATTATCGGCCCGAAGTTTGGGATGAACGATAATAGGCCTGCGATCAGCCCCAGCGTAAGAGCAAGCGGAACCCCGAGCAGCGACAGGCCGATCCACGTCAGCACGCCGATAAAGATCATCGAGCCGACCTTGCCGATCAGCCACCAGCGGAGCGTGGTACCTATCTCTGCGACGATCTCGCGTACGCGAGTACGTCTTTCCAACGGAAAGAGGCTCGTAAACCCGCGAGTATACAATGCCGGCTCGCTCGCAAGATATATCGCAAGCAGAATAACTATAAAGAAATTGCCGATCACACCGGCCGTCGAAGAAAAAACGCCGCCTACGCCCGCAAGGAACGACGAGGCATTTATATTTGCGCGAATATCGTCGATGCTCGGCATCTGCTCGATGAGCGCTCGTCCCCAACCGAATTGCGAAAGGTACTCACTTACGAGTGCGGCCGATTTGGGCAATTCCTCTCTGAGATGCCTCACCTGAACTGCAACGTCAGGTGCCAGCAGCGCGATCGCCCCGGCAAGGATCGCAATGAGCAGGACAGAGACGGCAAGGACGCTCCATCCTTCGCCAAGACCAGTGAATCTCGAAAGTATGTCCGCAAGCCCACGTAGAAAGATCGCTAATAAAATTGCGGCAAAGATCAGAAGAAGTACATCAAAAAACGTATAAAATCCAAGAAGTAGCACTACCGCAAGGCTAACCACCCCAACCGTGATCAAAAGCTTCCTTATAAATCTTATGGCGTGGGTGTCCGGTATCATTTCAGATCATCCGCTTATCGATCAGAAGCTCCGCATTAAGTATCGCCGAACCCGCGGCTCCCCGAACGGTGTTATGGCTTAGAGATACAAACCTGTAATCAAAGATCGTGTCCGGAAACACACGTCCCACGGTGATCGTCATCCCGCCGCCATTTTCACGATCGAGTCGGGGCTGCGGGTGTGACGGCTCATCGGTTACGTCGATAAATCTGTCCGGCGACGAGCGAAGGTCAAGCGAGGGAAAAGTACGCATTGCATCGACCACATCCTCCAGGGTTGCCTTCTCTCTCAGATCTACACGGACCGACGCGGTGTGACCATCGATCACATTTACCCTGAAACACTGGGCCGAAACCGTGAAATCGGCAAGCACTATTCTCCTTTCGCTGAGCGTGCCGAGGATCTTTTGAGCTTCCGTTTCGACCTTTGGTTCTTCGCCGGGAATATATGGAAAAACGTTATCCGTAATGTCCAGTGAT
>JBGTBC010000463.1:0-1288 GCA_041749555.1 Pyrinomonadaceae bacterium
GGTGACGGAATCGATCTGTTCGAAGATCTGCTTCTTTATGTCGAAGTTCTCGGTCGCCGCCTCTACTATCAAAGAGCAGTCCTTTAGGCCGTCCAGGGCGGTCGTGGTCTTTATTCGGCCGAGGACCTCCTGCTTCTGGTCCTCGGTCATCGTTTCCTTTTTTACGAAACGATCAAGGCTCTTACTGACATTTGCGATTCCCTTGTTGACCGCGTCGTCGGAAACATCGCAGATAATGACATTAAACCCGGCCGCGGCAGCCGTCTGCGCAATGCCGTTACCCATTGTTCCAGCGCCAATTACACCGATAAGATCATTCATTTATTTAAAAATCCCTTTAGTTGAAAAGTGTCTTGCGGACGCCGCAATCCCAACTGGAAATACGACCGCCGCAAATAATTCTCTACGAAAACCGTTATCCTCGCTCAACGGCCATGGCCACCGAGTTTCCACCGCCGAGGCACAGTGCAGCTACGCCTCTCTTTACGCCGCGCCGTTTCATTTCATAGAGCAAAGTTGTAAGTAAACGGCTGCCTGAGTTGCCTATCGCGTGGCCGAGGGCGACTGCCCCACCGTTGACGTTTACGCGGTCCATATCGAGCCCAAGTTCCTTCATCACTCCGAGAGCCTGAACGGAAAATGCCTCGTTAAGCTCAAACAGATCAACCGAAGACATCTCCCAACCGGCTTTCGCGAGAACATTCTGAACGCCCTTAACGGGGGCCATCATAATATATTTTGGCTCGATGCCCGATGTGGCCGATGCAACGATACGGCCGAGCGGTTCGACACCCATGGATTCAGCGTTTTCCATCGAAGTGACGACCAGGGCCGACGCCCCGTCATTTACACCGGGAGCGTTACCTGCGGTGACCGTACCGCCGTCCTTCTTGAAGGCCGGTTTCAGCTTACTCAGGCTTTCGACGGTAGTTTCCGGCCGTACCGGTTCGTCATAGTCAAGTATGATCGGATCGCCTTTCTTCTGCGGGATCTCAACCGGCACGATCTCGTCAGCAAACCGGCCGGCCTCGCGAGCCTCGTGGGCCTTGCGATGTGAATTAAAGGCGAAATCATCCTGCTCGCCCCGGCCGATCTGATACTTTTCTGCTATAACCTCGCCAGTGTTGCCCATATGCCAGTCCTCGAAAGGGCACCACAGGCCGTCGTGGATCATCAGGTCGGTTGCAACCTGGTTTCCCATCCGAAAGCCCTCGCGGGCCGTCAGCAGGGCATAGGGGATGTTTGACATCGATTCCATACCGCCAGCCACGACATATTCAGAATCGCC
>JBGTBC010000464.1:0-18091 GCA_041749555.1 Pyrinomonadaceae bacterium
GCGATGACACCGAGAATGACCAATAGAAGGTAAATACCGATCGAGGCCGTCCAGGCAGTCGACCCGCTTACCCGTTCCCCTGCATTCTTGAGTCCCGTTGAGTTTAGCCACAGCCAGTAAAATCCGAGAATGCTGATAGAACCCAGCAGAGTGTAAAGTATCGGATTATCAGCAGGAAAAACGAGAAAATTGAGATTGTCCTGTATCAGCGTTTGCTGCCCGATTATCGGATGGATCTCAGCCGGGTCCTTGAGATGGAGGACGAGGGTGTTCAGCACGAAGCGAATTACGCTATATGGAAAGTAAGCATATACCGCCGCCGCAAATGCCTGCCAGAAATTTAGGCTTCCGCCCATTGCCATCGCAAATAGCATAAAAACGAGAGCAAGGAAGGTAAAACCAAAAACGGACATTGCAAAACCCGATACAGCCTGTCCGGCCCTGATCACCGGGTTCTTGGCATCGGCGATCGTGGAGGCCCGCGTGGATTCGACCTGCTGCTTAGCCTGGTCATTCATGATCGGCATCTCAAGGGTCTTGTCGATCGTGTAATTTGCTACCCGCTCGACGCCCAGTCGCTCGACGAACAGAGTGGTGTACGTCGCTGACAATGCCGACATTATAAGGACGGCGACGAGCCAGCGTGGATGCCGCCGGAGATTCCGAAATACCTCGGTCGGCGATACAAACATGTTTCCCAGGGTGGCCGGGGTTGACATCCTCTCTGCACCGTCGCTTTCAGGCTTATCGATAAAGCTGAGGCCGATGATCAGCCCGCCTAAAAGGATAAACATGATGCCCGGCTGTGTAAGCCCCGGCATTACACCGGTGATGCTCAGAATGGCGACAATGAGTCCTATTGCCGCGACGATAACTCCAGCTATTCGATCCATATTTTCCTCTCTAGTTGGTTTAGGTATTTAAATGACCTTTACGAATCATTTGGGCAGATAGTTTCACAATTGGTCTACGCTTGCAACAGCAGAGTCATAACCTTCTACTCGGATACAAGCGGCGAAGTGCCCGGGCGTGATCTCGCGCAATTCCGGATCGACCCGAGCACAATCTTCTATCGCCAGCGGACATCGTGTCCGAAATCTGCAGCCCGACGGTGGATTGATGGGCGTCGGAACATCGCCGGTGAGAACGATCCTCTTTCGCTTAAAGGTCGGATCCGGGATCGGGATAGCTGAAAGAAGAGCGTTTGTATAGGGGTGGAGCGGCCGCTCGTAAAGCTCGCGAGCATCGCAGATCTCGACTATCTTACCAAGGTACATTACCGCAACGCGATTGGAAATGTGCTCGACAACGGCGAGGCCATGCGAGATGAACAGATACGTCAGGCCAAATTCTTCCTGCAGTTCCTGCAGAAGATTCACGACCTGTGCCTGAACCGATACATCCAGGGCAGAAACTGGTTCGTCGCATATGATGAGCTTTGGATTTAACGCCAAGGCCCGCGCGATCCCGATCCGCTGGCGCTGGCCGCCAGAGAATTCATGCGGGTAGCGGTCGGCATATTTTGGATCAAGCCCAACGCGGGTGAGAAGATAGGCCACCCTTTCCTTTTGCTCCGTTTTGCCGCCTATATTGTGGATCTTCAGCGGTTCGGAAACTATCGAGCGGATGCTAAGCCGCGGATTCAGACTAGCGTAAGGGTCCTGAAAGATTATTTGCATCTGGCGGCGGAGCCGCTGCATTTCTTTATTGTGCAAGCCAATTATGTTCTGCCCTTCAAATATTACTTCCCCGCTCGTCGGCTCATGAAGGCGCAGCAGGCAGCGTCCGACAGTAGACTTGCCGCACCCCGACTCGCCGACCAATCCCAGAGTCTCGCCGGCGATGATATCAAACGAAACATCGTCCACAGCCTGTACGACATCATCGCTGTTCTCGACAGGAAAGTGCTTGACGAGGTTTCGGACCTGGAGCAATGATGAGGATTGAGATTGTGTTTGGACCGCAATCATATTCTTTGTTATACGAAAAACCGGCTATGCCTCTGCGGCCAAAGCTCGTTCACGAGCAATGCTGAATTTTTGTTTTTCATCATAAAGCACACATCGAACTTTAGAACCGTTGGACTGGATCACCAACGGGATCTCGCCCTCGGTGCAGATCTCCATACGGAACTCGCACCGAGGGGCAAAGTGACATCCAAATGGCAAATTCGTGGGGCTCGGAACGGTACCGTCGATGGTTTGAAGCCGGTGGGCCTTTGCGAGGCCGGCCTCGGTAAGTTTCGGCACCGAACGGATCAATCCGCGGGTGTAGGGATGCTTGGGATCGGCGAACAGCTCTTCGACATCTGATTCCTCGACGATCTTGCCGGTGTACATGACGCACACACGGTCGGCGACCTCGGCCACCACGCCTAGATCATGGGTGATCAGGAGAATGGCGAGTTTTCTCGAAACGCGAAGCTCATTTAGCAGTTCGAGGATCTGTGCCTGGATCGTTACATCCAGAGCTGTAGTCGGCTCGTCCGCGATGAGCAATTCCGGATCACACGCCAACGCCATGGCGATCATTACGCGTTGACGCATTCCGCCCGAAAGCTGGTGCGGATAATCCAAAACTCGCCGTTCCGGTGACGGGATCGACACCTCACGCATCGCCTCGATCGCGGCTTCCCTGGCCTGCTTGCGATTCAGATCGCGGTGAAGCCGAAGGGCCTCGGCGATCTGTTCACCAACGGTAAAGACCGGATTGAGTGACGTCATCGGGTCCTGGAAGATCATCGCGATGTCATTGCCGCGAATCTCGCGAAGGCGTTCGGGCGAGGCCTTCACCAGATCTTCGCCTTTGAAGAGAATCGAGCCACCAACGACCTTGCCCGGCGAAGATATCAGCCGCATTATCGACAACGCCGTAATTGATTTGCCGCAGCCGGATTCTCCGACGAGGCCCAGGAGTTCGCCCTCGCCGATGCTGAAGCTCACACCGTCCACAGCTTTTACAAGCCCCGCACGAGTAGGAAATTGCGTTCGGAGGTTTGTTACTTCTAAAAGCATTAGAGATTCGACAAAAGCGGCCGTTCTTAGTTCTTCGGCAATTTTACCGGGTCGGCCGGCCGTCCTGGCAGCCGAACGGGAGAAGTCAGCTTTTTCATCAGCTCTGTGATAGCACGTTCGAGCTGCGGGTCGCGGCCGGCAATGACCGATTTGGGATCATTATCGACCTCGATGTCTGGGTCGACGCCATAGCCTTCGATGATGTACTCGCCCTTGGGGTTAGCGAGAGCCGACTGGGGAACATTAACGACACCTCCGTCGATCAGAGTTCCGCGATTCGAGATACCCACTACACCGCCCCAACTTCGTTTTCCGACGAGTTGGCCGAGGCCCGCTTCGCGGAACATGTAGGGGAAGATATCGCCGTCTGAGGCAGAATTCTCGTTAAGGATCGCGATCATCGGCCCATTAAACGCTCCATCAGGGTAGGTGTTGCCGTCCTCACTGAAGTTGTTGTAATTGATACCGAGCACCTTCCGCCGCAGACGCTCGATCAGCATACGCGAAACATTGCCGCCGCCGTTCGCTCGCACGTCGACGACCAAACCTTCTTTCTTAAGCTGCGGATAATACCATTTGATGAATTCACGCAATCCCGGTGCTCCCATGTCCGGGATATGCAAATACCCGAGCCGGCCGTTGGACATCTGGTCTACACGGCGGCGGTTGTCGAGGATCCAGTCGAGATAGACGAGGTCCGACTCATTTGTCAGCGGACGGATCGTGATGGTGCGCGCACCTTGGGCGGTCGGAGTAGAGTTGAGTGTAATCGTTACTGTGCTGTCAGCTTTGCCGCGAAGATACGAATAAATATCTCGGTCAGCAGTAACATCCTCTCCGTTGATCGCGATCACATAGTCGCCCACCCGAGCATCGTTGCCCACCTCGGTAAATGGTGAGCGGTAAATGTCCTCTTCATTCTGGCCCGCGTATATCTTGCTGATCTTATATCTATTTGCGGATTTATCGACTTCATAGCGGGCACCCGTAAGCGCGACCCGAACACGCGGTGGAAGGTTGAAATCGCCGCCATCGATATAGGCGTGCTGAACAGCCAATTCAGACTGCATCTCTGACAGGAGATAGTTAAGATCAGATCGATGAGCAACGTACGGCAGCCATTTCTTATAATCGTCGCGTATCTTGGCCCAGTCGTAGCCGTGCATATTCGGAGCGTAGAACCAATCGCGATATTGCCGCCAAACCTCATTGAAGATCTGATTCCATTCCTGGACAGGGTCGATCTCGGCAACCAACCCTGACGTAGAAATATTTTTTCTGTTCCTTTCGCCGCCCGGGCTTGCATCCATCATGAAATAGGTGCCCTGTGCGGCTGACATCAGCTTGGACCCATCCGCGGAAAGGGTAAAACCGCCTGCTCCGGTAATAAGCGTGCTCTCCTTGCGGTCTTTGAGCGAGTAAACGCGGATGGAGGGCTGACCCTCCGATTGACGGCCGTAATAAAACGGTGTGCCGATTGTGTAAACGAGATGACCGCGGTTTGCTCTCAACCCGCCGTAGTTATCGGCTCCCAGTGGGGCCTTGCCAACGCGTGCTTCGATCCCGTCAAAATCGATCCGCTCCGCACCAGGGGTCGGCAAAGGTGATGGTGAAGGTGAAGGTGAAGGGGTTGGCTGGCCTTCTTTCTTTTCCTCGACGATCGTAACCTCATCACTCTCCGGCGGGAAGGGGTGTTTCACGTCTTTTCGCAACGTAAGAGCGTAGATCATTTTAGTGCGGTTGGTCGCGTAGTTGAATTCCGAGGTCGAGATCTGTGGTGCATATTCGCGATCGCTCAGAAAGTACAGATAATTTCCGGCCGGGTCCCAGGTGGGATCATGAGCCGTGGACATTTCAGGAGTTACACGATAATTCTTGTTTTCGGATGAGCTCCAGATATAGACCGATGCGACGCCGTTATCGTTCCCCATAGTGTAGGCGACGTAATTTCCTTTCGGCGAAAACTTGTAGTCTGTGATCTGGCCATTGCGGGCGTCCACGATCTGCTGCATCTGTTTGGTGGCGACAGTCACCACGTATACGCGGCCATTCTTGTCACCGAACACGATCTTTTTACTGTCATCCGACCATTGCGGAGCATAACGCTGAGCCGACCCGCCTGTGGTCAATTGCTCTGGAGGTGTAGAACCGTCTTGATCGGCCAGCCAAACCTCGTCCTCGCCGGTCTGATCCGAAATATAGGCTATCCAGCGGCCATCGGGAGACCAAACGGGAAAGCGATCGTGAGCACCGGATGTTCGGGTGAGGTTGCGTGATCCGCCTTTTTCGATAGGAGCAGTGAAAATATCGCCACGGGCACTGAAAACTGCGCGCTCGCCCTTAGGGCTTAGGCCGAACCAACTCACACGGTTGGCAACGGATATCTGTCGTTTTCGTTTATTTAAACCGTCGTCCGGCACGTTTATCGCGAGCCGGGTTGTCTTTTTAGAACCGACATCCAAGATTTCCAGATCGCCTTCGCGTTCGTAAATGATCCGGTTTTGGTCGTCGGAGCTCGGCCAGCGAATATCCCAATCGCGGTTACGCGTTACCTGCGTCGTTCGCCGGTTGCCAGTGTCGAAGGTATAAAGATTAAATTTTCCGTCGCGATCCGAATTGTAGTAAACCGTGTTTCCTATCCAGATCGCATCGCGGTTCGCAAACGGGCTGTCAGAAATCAACTGAGCGTCATTTGTGCGGAGGTCATATATGTAAAGTGTATTCGCCTGTCCGCCGCTGTATCGCTTTTCAGGGCGAAAATCGCGAAATCGCGGTGAGTATGCCATCTTTGTGCCGTCCGGAGAAAAAGCACCGGAACCGGCCTCGGGCATAGGCAGCGGTTCGGCCGGGCCTCCCGAAGGTGAAACGGTGTACAGTTTGGCGATCGGCAGTGACCAAGAATCTCTCTGGCTGCGAAAATAAATACGACCGTCCTTGGTCCAGCCGCCTACCTGATTGTCGTGGCCCCAACGGGGAGCCAGCGGGCCACGCGAAGGATAAAATGTCAGTTGTTTGGGTTCGCCGCCGCCGGCCGGCATAACATAAACCTGCTCGTCGCCATCATACTGGCCAGTAAATGCGATCCACCTGCCATCGGGAGAGAACTTGGCATAAGTCTCCACGCCTGGATGTGCCGTCAGCCGTACAGCAGTTCCGCCATTCACCGAAGCAGTCCATAGATCGCCGCCAAACGTGAAGACTACACGGTCACCATGTATATCAGGAAATCGCAGCAGCTTAGTCTGAGCGGCACCTGAAATTGTAAAAACAATGCATACCGCCGCGGCGGCCAAGAAACGAGCTAACATCAATTTTCCTCCATCAGTAAGTAACAGGTGAGATTGTAGAATCTTAACTTAATTGGCCGCCAGAAAAAAGTTAGGGAGGGTCGGACCGGCCAAACATTAGCAAGGCAACTAAATTCATCGCTTTTTCCTCAAATGGATGGTATTCTTTTTTTCTAATAGACGGCCGCTTACAGAGTTTAACGGGGAGATCCAATTTTTGTGAAGCACAGCAATACGAGCGTTTTCGCCCTCATCGTAATTCTATTTACCTCAGCACTCGCTTTCGGTCAAGTTCAGAGTTCAACCTCACGAAATGAGGCTGAGCGTGCGGGAACAGCCGCTTTCAAGCCGGAATCCAAAGTAGTAACGTCTGAGGCGATCCAGCGCGAAATGCGCGAGGCTATCGCCCTGATCAAAGAAAATTACGGCGGCACAAAGACCGTCGACTATAACGAGGTTTTTAAATCGTCTATCGATTCGATGCTTCACGCACTCGATCCTCATTCAAACTACTTTGACGCTAAAGAATTCGAGCAATTTAAGACTGACCAGAGTTCAAGGTATTTTGGGATCGGAGCGACCATCGGCGATCTCCGCGATGCAGACGGCACCGTGATAGCCACGTATATAAAGGCGACTTTTGATGGTGCGCCCGCCCACCGGGCCGGGTTGCGATACGGAGATAAGATCGTCGAGGTCAATGGAACGTCGATGCTTGGAAAGCCTTTTGGCGAGGTGAGGGATGTCCTTCGCGGCCCGCAGGGCACAAAAGCCAGGATCGTCGTGGAAAGACTGGCTACCGGTCATCGAGAAACGGTCGACATCGTACGAGATGCTGTTCCCCAGCCCTCTATCAGCGAGATCTATATGATCCGTCCGGGCGTTGGTTATATGGCGATGCGGGGCGGCTTTAACCAGACTACTTTCAACGAGTTTGTCAGAGGCATGCGCCAACTGAAGGCAGAAGGAATGCAGCAGCTCGTCATCGACCTAAGAGATAACGGCGGCGGGCTTGTCAGTCAGGCGTATCGCGTCGCTGACACTTTTCTGTCAAACGGGCAGACAGTTTTTACCCAGAGAGGTAGGATCGAGGGCGTCAACGAAAGATACCCGGCTCAGAACCGTTCCCCGGACCGTTCGCCGGTGGTGATCCTGGTAAATCGTAATACCGCCTCGGCCTCCGAGATCTTGGCCGGTGCCTTACAGGACCACGACCGCGCATTGATCGTTGGGGAGAACACCTTTGGAAAAGGCCTTGTTCAGAATCCATTCGTCCTCGACCACGGTTCAATGCTTCTGCTTACCATCGCGAAGTATCAAACCCCTTCGGGAAGGCTGATTCAAAGGGACTATTCGGACGGTGGGCTTTACAACTATTACACCAACGGCGGGTCTGGAAATGAAGAAGGCGATGCGGCGAATAAGCCTAAAGGTCCCGCAACAAAGACCGACACCGGCCGCCCCGTTTACGGTGGCGGCGGTATCAATCCGGACGTAGCTGTCAAAATGCGAACTATCCCGATCGAGCGTGACCGAGTCCAACGAAAGATCGCAAATCCGATATTTGCATTCGCCCTGGATCTCGTAAAAGGCAAGGTCAATGGTTTTGAGAAATATAAGGCCGATCGCCCAATCTTATTCTCGTACAACCTAAAGGCTGATGATTTCCGTGTTACCGATCCTGTCTATAACGAATTCAGAAAATACGCTGTAGACAAATTCAAGCTTACTGCCGCCCAGATCGATCAGGAGCGGGAATTTATCGAGCGGGTATTGAGGACTGAACTCGTAACGGCATCATACGGATCACAGACCTCATTTCAGGTGTTTAACGAGTATGACGATCAGCTTTTGAAGGCCATCGACCTTTTGCCAGAGGCAAGGCAGCTTGCCATAAATAGCGAAAGAGTTAGGACTTCCGGCAGGTCCCCCGCCAATTAGAACGCCGTATCATTTGATCTTGAAGAAAGCACGTACCTGAAACGGTTCGTGCTTTTTTTTGATGTTCAAACGTGCTTACATCAGCCATCGAACAAGATAATAGGCCCCAAATCCCAGGGCGACGAGGAACAAGATCAGTGCAAAACTGATACCGGCTACGACGAACTTGAACTTCTTATACCTGTTCTCGTCCGGAGGCGAGAGCTGATTCTGCGGAAAATAGGGTGGCGGTCTGTTCAACATAAATAATTATCCTCTGGCTGTCGTATTCTAAAGTATGAGCTTTCGCACCCGATCTCTCCACTCACGGGTAACGATTATTTGGGCGGCGGCTGTCAGGCCTCGCCAATCCATACGCCAGCCCTGCCATCACGGGGCACAAATAAGCAAGTTCCTTCACGTCGATATTTTCTACTGTGGCAATAGTGAAACAAAAAATTGTTGGCGGGTTCACTATCGCCCGAAGCGTTCGATCTTCCACCATTTTGTGACATAATATTGCCATTACATTCAACCAATCGCATTGACAAAACTATGAAACGCTTAATTTCTGTCGCCAGTATATTTTTTCTCCTCGCCTTGGCAGCATCGGCCCAATTGACCTTTTCGGTTGACGACTTGCTTAATGTAAAGCGGGTCGGTGACCCGCAATTATCACCGGACGGCCGCTGGATAGCCTACACCGTCGGGGTTGTAGATAAGGACGCCAATCGGGTCATTACTCAGGTCTATGTAATGGCTTCTGACGGGAGTAATAAACGGCAAGCTACCAGTTCAGCGTCTACAAGCTCAAGTCCGCGATGGTCGCCTGACGGAAAACGCATCGCTTTCACCACCGGCGGGCAGATCTGGACAATGAAGCCGGATGGCGGCGACAAGGAGCAGGTCACGAAGATCTCGACCGGCGCGAGCGGGCCTGTTTGGTCGGGTGACGGTAAATGGATCGCATTTGCCTCGGATGTCTATCCCGAATGCCGGGATGATGAATGCAACAAGGCTGAAGATGGTCGTGTCGAAAACAGCAAGGTCAAGGCGCATGTCACCGAGCGTTTGCTGTTCAAGCACTGGGTCGAATGGCGCGACCGCAAACGCAGCCACGTATTTGTCGTACCGAGTAATGGAGGAACGGCACGCGATATGACGTCCGGTGATTTTGATTCGCCGCCTTACGCGGCCGCCTCAGGTGTCGATTACGCATTTTCACCCGATGGCAGCCACCTTGTTTATCTCAGGAATCCGGATAAGGTCGAGGCGGTTTCGACCAACAGCGATATATATCTGTTGCCGCTTTCCGGCAGCGAAGCCAAAAACATAACCGTTGGGATGCGAGGCTACGACGTATCACCGACCTTTACCCCGGACGGCCGATATATCCTTTTTCGTTCTCAGGCAACCCCGGCTTTCGAGGCGGACCGATGGCGGATAATGCGCTACGAGGTCGCGACCGGCCGGATCGAAGAGCTTACCAAGGGATTTGACCTGCAAGTTAACGACATTATCGTCACCTCCGATAGCCGACAGATCTTTTTCACAGCCGGTGATCGGGGCAGGTCGTCTGTTTTTACCGTGCCCGTTGAGCCGGATCTTAGGCTTCGCATTGCGACTCATGTGCGAAAGGTATTGGGCGGGCGTTATGTTGGGAATTTGAACGTATCGGGCGATGGCAAGACCCTTGTTTTTTCATCTAGTTCCAATGCTGTTCCCGCCGAGGTGTTTCGTGCAAATGCCGATGGCAGCGGAGCCATTCCATTGACATCTGAAAACGGTGCTTCCATGGCTTCCTTCGGACTTCGCAATTCCGAGGAGGTCGAGTGGACCGGGGCATTGAATCGAAAAATTCACGGCTTTGTGTTAAAACCGGCAAGATTTGATCCGGCGAAGAAATATCCGCTTATTGTCTTGATCCATGGCGGTCCCCAAGGTGCTTGGGGTGACAACTGGGGCTACCGCTGGAATCCGCAGATCTTTGCCAATCAGGGATATATCGTCTTCATGCCCAATCCCAGAGGGTCGACCGGCTACGGGCAAAAATTTGTTGATGAGATCTCAGGTGACTGGGGCGGAAAGGTCTTCACCGATCTTTCGAACGGCGTGGCGCATGTTATAAGGAATTTTAACATTGATAAGAACCGGATCGGCGCGGCCGGAGCAAGCTACGGTGGTTATATGGTCGACTGGATACTCGGACATAACACTGACCCGAGATTCAAATACAAGGCGCTGGTTTCCCATGCCGGTGTTTACAATCTCGAGAGCATGGCCACGTCGACCGAGGAGATCTGGTTCGTAAACTGGGATTTTAAGGGCATGCCATGGGAAAATCCGGCGCAGTACAACCGATGGTCTCCCCATAAGTTCGCTAAGAGCTTTTCCACGCCAACTCTGGTTACGGCCGGCGAGCTTGATTACCGAGTTCCCGTCGACCAGAGCCTGCAGCTCTTTACGACACTGCAGCTTCGTGGTGTCGAATCAAAGCTAATTGTTTTCCCGGACGAGGGCCACTGGATACAGAAGCCGCAAAACTCCGCATTTTGGTACAACAACGTGATGGATTGGTTCAAAAAGTATTTGAATCCGTAAAAATTCCCTTCAACTTCCTTTTTTTCTTGAGCGTTCTCTGTATTTTGCCGCATCTTAATCGCAGAGAACGCAGCCTCCAGGCCATATTGTTTCGAATGTCTATCTACATGAAAATTACGAGACTTAATTCCCTTCTGATCACTCTTGTCTTCTTATCCACAGCCGTCACCGGCGGCTTGGCACAGGCCGCGAGGCCCGATTTTAACCGCGCCCAGACCTATGACGTTCAGCACTACCGGATCGAAATAAGTTTCAACCCTCCAAAGAAGGAAGTTATAGGGGACACAACCGTTTCGCTCAAGCCGTTAAAAGAGGGGCTGAGTGTAGTGGAACTTGACGCAGTCGATCTTTCCTTTCGGTCGGTCACCCTCGATCCTGCAGGTATCGATCTGCAGTTCAAGACCGACAAACGGAAGGTCAACGTCACACTGGACAGGTCTTACGGCCCGAGCGATACGATCGCGATCAGGTTCAAATATACGGCCAGGCCCGCTAAGGGAGTTTATTTTGTAAAAGCCGACACCGGGCGTTCCGCGCAGATCTGGACGCAGGGTGAACCGGATGAAGCTCGACACTGGTTCCCCTCTTTTGATTTTCCAAGTGATAAAGCAACAACCGAGCAGATAATCACGGCGGAAAAAGGGGAAACGGTGATCGGGAATGGCGAGCTTATCAACAAGACTGAAAATCCAAACGGCACGCAAACATGGCACTATAAAATGCCGGTACCGCATTCGACCTACCTCGTTTCATTCGTGATAGGAAAATACGAGCTTATTCAGGAGAAGTACAAGGATATTCCCGTCGGCTATTACGTCTATGCGGGCAAAGAGGCTACAGCTAAGAACGCATACGACCGAACGATCGATATGTTTGCTGTCTTCGAGGAACTCACCGGGATCGATTATCCTTTCAACAAATACGACCAGACGATGGTGGCGGACTTTCAGTTTGGCGGAATGGAGAATATCACCGCTACGACGATGTCGGATACTGAGATATTCTTTGCGGATACAGGTTTTGGTAAAAATGCCGTTATGGATCTCGTCTCGCACGAGCTCGCCCATTCTTGGTTCGGAAATATGGTTACCTGCCACAACTGGGCCGAGCTATGGTTGAATGAGGGGTTCGCGACATTTATGGAAGCCGCTTATCGTGAAAAGGCCTTTGGGCGGGATGATTATCAGGCAAAGATACGCCGGGACGCCGCTCAATTTCTTGTCGATGATACTGTCAACCGGAAAAGGCACGGCCTTTTTAACCAGCGGGCCAGTGACGTGTCCTCACTCTTCGATAATCCGGCCACTACGTATAACAAAGGGGGCGTGGTGATCCATATGCTGCGTGAACAGGTGGGCAACGAGAACTTCTGGAAAGGTGTAAATATCTATCTCACAAGGCATCGTTTCGGAAGCGTCGAAACAACAGACCTGCAACGAGCGATGGAAGAAGTTTCGGGCCAAGACCTGAAATGGTTTTTCGACCAGTGGGTTTATTCTATCAGCTCCCCGAAGATCGACATTCGTAAAACCTACAGTGCTCGTACTAAAACGCTTAAGCTAACTGTGACCCAGACGCAAAAGCCGGAGAACCTGGTTCCTGCCGCATTTAAGCTCCCAATGGAGGTCGAGATAAAAACCGCCAAGGGGCAGAAAACAAAGATGATTGAGATCACAAAACGCCTGGAAACATTTTCGATCCAGCTCGACGGCCCGCCGACATCTGTAACATTCGATCCGGATGAAAAGATCCCTTTGAAAACGATAAGGGACCGTGCGACCCGAATGATGCGTTGAGGGGCAATTAACTTCCAGCTTTAACGATCATTCCAAGCCGATAAAATCGATGTCCGAAATATCGCCGTTTACCGAAAGCGGAATTGAGGAAAAACGATATCGCTTAGAATTTACGCTGACGATGTAATTTCGCCCGCTCTCGACCTCGACGAAGAAATAGCCAAGTGAGCTAGTCAACGGCGTCTTACTGGTTCCTACAGCCTGATCTCTGACAGTGACTATGGCATTTCGCAGCCCAACGCCCGTAGAGGTTATCACTCTACCTGAAACGATGGCCATGGGCCCAGGAGTCGGGGTAGGTGAATGAGTCGGCGTCGGTTGTTCGGGATCTGTGAAGATGTACGCGGAGCCCGGATCCATTGTCGAATCGACGTCACCAAGATATGCTCCCGCGATCACTGCCCCTTGCCTGACCGCCACACTACCGCCAAAATCATCTCCAGCCACACTGTCAGATCCAGTTACTTTTTGTGTCTGTGACCAAATGCTTCCAGCGCGGGTGAATATGTACACTGAGCCCTGATCGACGGCGTTTGCGATGTCATCGCCATTAGAGCCGATTACAGCTATCGAACCACTTAGGCCAACACTGCCTCCGAATTTGTCATTTTCCTCACCGTCAGCCGGGACCAATTTTTGCTGCTGCAGCCAATTACTGCCGCTGCGTGAGAAAATATAGGCGGAACCGGTCGTTCCTAAAGCTGAGCTGGCTAGCGGAGCTCCGGAGATCAGGTAATCGCCGTCGATCGCAACACTATAACCAAACCGGTCGAACTCTGTCCCATCGGCCGCAATGATCTTATCCAACTGGTTCCAGGAATTGCCGTTTCTCGTGAAAACATACGCGCCGCCGCGAAAACCATCATCTCCCGGGGCTCCGATCACAGCCGATTCTCCGCTAAGTGCCACTGACCATCCGAAGTCATCGCCAGCGGCTGCATCCGTCGCCGTCAATTTCTGCTCCTGGATCCAGGAGACGCCATTTCTGGTAAATATATACGCGGCACCTCGATATCCAATATTGCCAAAAGCACCAACTGCTACAGTGTCACCATCTATCGATACGCTGCTTCCGAATTGATCGGTGACTGAACCGTCAGACGGAGCAAGTTTTTGCTGCTGGTTCCAGGATAGGCCGTTTCTGACAAATACGTAGGCGGCACCTGAATCGACCTCATTCAGATCATACGCACCAACGACGGCGGTTTCGCCGCTGATCGCTACGCTCCAACCGAAGTGGTCATCAGCGGCACTGTCATTTCCAGTGATCTTCTGCTGTAGGTTCCATGTATTGCTGCTGCGTTGGAAGATCAGAGCGGCTCCTTTATTATTGGCGTCGCCCGGTGCTCCAATGATGGCGGTATCTCCGCTGATCGCCACGCTAAAACCAAGATGACTCGACGGATCGGAATTTGCGTCGATGAGCTTTACGCTCCCGACAAAATCGTCGGGCGCGGTAGCTAATTGTTCAACGGGCGTGCTTCCGGGCTTTTCCGCCGCTTTTATCTCTTCGAGCTGTTTATTTGCGGAGCGTACATCTTTTTGCTGCAATGCGTCACCGTGCGGGATCGTGACGATGCAATTTACGGCGATCGCGGCTCCGATGGCCAGACGAACTCCAAGCGAAATGGTGATCAGCGAGAGGATCTGTCGATAATTTCGAGTCATATAGTGGGCCGGACGGAACCCGTGAGCGGAAACGAAACTCTATCGATAGTCGGACGCTGGCGCAGATCTGTCAAGCCGCTTCAATTCAAACGAAAAAAGTTCCGCCAGTTGCGTGGCGGAACTTTCTCTTTGAGAAGACCGGATGTCTGCTTCCGTGTTGAAATCGCGATAGGCGAAGCACATCGGAAATCGCGCCATGTCGGCTTAATCTCTGGCTGTTACTTCTTTGCCACACCTACGAGGTTAGCTGCCGGGCTAGGAACGAAAGATTATCCCCGCGTCTTTTGCGAAACGCTTCGCCCCGTTTTAGCGTTTTACGGCTAAATTTGGTTCCCCCGCGTCGGTCCACGATGGAACGACTTCGGTGATCAACTTTTCAACATCTGTTATGTTAGCACCGAATATAGGCGAATTCAAGGTTTTATTCGCAAAAAAACAATAAATTGCACGCATTATTGCATTACCGGCCGGGATAAAATTGATATAAAAGCAAATAGACCACAACACCGGTAAAAGCCACATAAAGCCAGACCGGAAAAACCAGCCTTGCTATCTTCTTATGAGCCTCATACCGGCCTTTGAGCCCACGGACCAGCGTGAGAATGACGAATGGGCCGACGAGAGCCGCCAGGATGGTATGAGATGTAAGGATCGTGAAATAAACCGGCCTGATGAGCCCTTCACCGGTGAACCGCGTAGGCCCGATCCCGAAGTAGTAAGACCTCAAAGCGTGATGTGTCACGTAAAACACCAGAAACAGGGCCGAAACGGAGCTCGCCGAGATCATGCACAAACGGTGGGATGCGATCCGGCCTCTCATTATGAAATAGAAACCTGCCAACAAAAAAACGCTGCTCAGAGCGTTCAAAGCCGCGTTAAGATGAGGAAAAATATGGAGAAGGTCCATTTTCTATTTCCAGAATCCCAATAAGACGAACAGGACGATCCAGAGTGCTCCCATAAAATGCCAGTACCAGCCTACAACCTGAGCGAGAGACCGGCGGCGGATAAGCTGTGCCTCGGATGCCATCGGAGTCCAGGTTCTCAGCAAAATCGCTCCCAATGCGGCTATCCCGCCCAGTACGTGAACAGCGTGGACCGCCGTCAGGATAAAAAAGAACCCGGCGTATGGATTCCCCGCTAAATAGAGCCCGCGGGCAGTGAGCTCGATCCACGCGAGGATCTGCGAGGATATAAAGGCTGCTCCGATAACGGTGGTGATGATAAACCACCGTTTGGCGGTGTGCTGAGCATCTTTGTCAACGGCCGTTTTGGCGATGTGATACGTTGCACTCGAAGCCAGAATGAGGAAGGTGCTGATCCATGCCTGTATCGGCAGAGCGAAAGGCCGCCACTCGGCGACATTATTGGTTGCGATGACGATATAAGCGGCTACGAGCCCGCCGAACGTCATAAGTACCACAACGAGGAGAAATCCCGTCAGAATGCGCGAGATGCCCGGCCTGAAAGGTTCGGCTGCCGACGAGCCCTGAAAATCCGGCTTATCGTCATCGCCGCCGGGGTTATTCCCGCCTCCTCCATTGCCTGAAGGCCCCTGGCCGCCTGACAACGACGCTCGGCGGCGTTTCGGTTTGATCGGATCTTCTATAGTTTCAGCTGTACCGATCTCCATATGCTCAACGTTTGTCAGCAACCATCAGGATAAAAAGAAGCGGCAGGTAAATGACCGTCATCAAAAGCAGTTTCTTCGAGCCCGCTATTGAACGCGACCTCGCGGCCTTAAAACTCGTCCACAGGAACCAAACCCCCAAAATACTCGCTCCGATCAGGAAGATCTGCCCCGAAAGCCCAAGAAAGAACGGAGCCAAGCTGATCGGGAAAAGCATTATCGCAAAAAGCACAACCTGGCGAAACGTAAGCCGGCCTTCCGGGTCCAAAACCGGCAGCATCAGAATGCCCGCCTTTTTGTATTCGTCGCGATACATCCATGCGATAGCAAAAAAATGCGGAAACTGCCATAAAAACTGCATTATGAACAGCGCCCATGCGGCTATCGATATCTCATTAGCAGCCGCCGTCCAGCCCATAAGCGGGGGCAACGCACCGGGAATGGCTCCGATCGCGGTCGAGGCTGATGTACGCGTTTTCAGCGGGGTGTAAACGAACACATACCCAACAATAACGATAATGCCCAGGATCGCGGTCAGCGTATTTACAAAGAACAGAAGATAGGCTTCGGCTGCCGTGCACTGGATAATTCCGAAAACAAGGGCCTGCCGCTCTCCTACCCGTTTTGTCGGCAGCGGCCTGCTCGAGGTCCGCTCCATCAAAGGGTCGATGCCGCGTTCCCAATATTGGTTCAGCGTGGCCACACCCAAGGCCAGCAGCGTGATCGCAAGCATCGAGTGGATAAAAAGCGGAACGTCAAACGCACCCGACGTTCCCAAATAAAACCCCGCGGCCGACGTAAGCACCAGCAATACGGCGATCCGCGGCTTCGTCAGCTCAAGATACGCCGCCGCTTTGTCTTTCACATTGATCCTTGGCTGTCCTATTTCCGCTGCTATCGTATCCATTAACAATTATTAACCAACCCGAAAACCGCTAAATGAAAGAATAACGTCTGGCATTGTGAAAGCAAAATGGGGTCAGTGGGCAGTGGGCGGTGGGCAGTGGGCAGTCAACGATGGACAGTGAATAGTGAATGGTAAACAGTGACGGGTGACGGGTGACGAGAGACAGTTTTCCCATTCAAGATTCGCATTCGCATTTTCCATTCTCCGCTTTCCATTTTCCACTATCGAAACCCGCTGTTTTTGTACCACAACCGGTACAGCAATTATGACGTAACCCATGTTATTACAGCATGTTACCCCACTTGTACCATGTACCACGCATTTTCCCAGGATGTGTATTACACCCGCTCAATCAGTGGTCAGTGGTCGGTGAGCAAGTGGGCAGTGGTCAGTGATCTTTGGCAGTTGACAGGTGACAGGAAGCCGCAACTGGAATTTTCCTTTTTCCATTCTCCACTCTCCATTTTCCACTATCCAAACCCCCTGTTTTTGTACCACGCCTGGTACAGCGATTATGATGTAACCCGTGCTATCGCAGTAAGTTAACCCACTTGTACCATGTACCACGCATTTTCCCAGGATCTGTATTACACCCGCGCAGCAAGTGGCCGATGGCCCTCACCAACGATCAACGATCAACCATCAACAAACGAACCCCGACGCCCCCGATCTATCAACGAATTTAGTTATCAAACATCTATCCGGACATGGCCCGAAGCGTTGCAAGTATAGCACGGAAATGCGTGTATGGTCGATATAATTCGAGGGCCTCTACTGGCCGCCGGGACATTTCACTCGCCGGTCGGCGACTCTGACAGGGCTCAACACCTCCAACGTCAGCCGCCGGCACACCGCCGCCCGGCAGCGTTTCGCTAGTGATGTTACTCTTAGAACAATGATGTAGGGTGCGGCCCGGGACTCAAACCATGTAACAGCAAATCGCAGGAACGACCCTTTTGCTTTCAAGAGCTCTCGTTGTTCCCATCCACGCGACATTCCATTTCAACATCAAATTCAGCGGCTAAATAATCACACACGTGAATGAGTCTTTTTGCGTCAGGAAAAGACGAGTTGTGTCCGTAGAATACCCGGCGGTAGTCGCCCTTATCAAAAACCTCCAGCACTATAACCGGTTCATCCCTGTTTAAGTCGAAGTTCGGATCACGTGCGAGACCTTTCGGAGTTTGAAGACGGGTCCGCAAGTCTAACAGCATTCTGTTCCAACCGGATTTCGGGCTCGGGAGATGTTCTCTACGGGACTTGATAGA
>JBGTBC010000465.1:0-13051 GCA_041749555.1 Pyrinomonadaceae bacterium
AGCTGTTATTCGATACAGATGGAGGCAGGAGAAATCTGGATGTTACATAAGCTCCCATCGTATAGATCCCGTGGGGGGGGTCGTCCGGATGGGATAGCATTGCCATCGCAAAAATGTCGGACCAGCCCTCGCCCATACCACGCGACATGTCACCAGACAGCCCGGTACTGTTACCGTGCAGACGGTTCGAGAGTCCATGAGCAAGCTCGTGAACAACCACATCCCCGTCAAGGCCGCCATCTTTATTGGGATTTGAATTAGTCCAAAGGAACATCTGCACCCGGCCTCGGGTGCCGTCGCTCGGAGATGAAAAAGTAGCGTTATTCGTACCGGACGAATCCTGAGCCTCGGCGCGGATTCGGTCATTCCCCAAACCCTGTCCGGTAAAATTCACATGCTGAAAATTACGGGCGGCCTCTGTAAAACCCAGCCTGTACGTCTCGTCATGGAACCAGTTTGTCACATAGAAGAGCTGGGTTATGGCACCCTGTTGAAAAGTTGTACCCAATGGGGCATCACCGATCCCGTTATTTGGGTTGAACGGGTTGTAATCATATGTGAAATTGCGTTGTGGGTTATTAGCTTCCGTATTCAAGTCGATGCCGTCGGTCCCGTCTCGATCAAGTCCGGCCTGAACATTGTTGCCATCAGTCTTGGTGTTACCGTCAGTGATCCATCCCAATTGATTGAACGTATACGGAGGTTCGTTGCCTACACGCGTGATCGTCGAACGGGATATAGGAGCTCCCTGGAGACCGTCGAGTGCGGTTGGTCCGGGCGAGAAAGGGAAAGGGCTGTTTGCTACATTGAGCATTGCACCAGGCTTAGTGTAGACACTATAGGTTGCTGACTGGGTTTGATGCTCGGTTATGTTCTTACGCCAAAGCACGGTGCCATTGTTAGCATCAACGGTGACGTAATAGGCATTCACGGGTGTCCAGATCAAAACCTGCCAGGCCGGAACCGCAATTCCCGCCTCAGTCGGAAAATATATCTTCTCGGCCGTTGGGGCGGAATCGCCTTCCCCGAAAACGACCACTGAACCATCAATAGAATAACCGCTTTCCTGAGCGATCTGGGCTGTCTCGGGCTCGCCGATATTGTCCGCCGCAAAGTTCAAAGCCTCTAGGGGATCACCGAAATCATTGGACTGCTCATTCTCCTCGAGCCCTGGAGCAAAGTTGCTTATCACTCGAAACATTTCACCGCTTTTTGTAAATCCCGCCCTGATCTCACCTCGGAAAACCGGCACGCCATTGATCTCCTGCCTTAACTCTGCAAAAGCCAGATCTCCTTCAGGATTTGGGTAATCCGCTGCTGCCTTTAAACGGGCAATATTCGCTCTCCTAGTTCCGATGAGGGCTGAGTTTGCATCCAGAAAGCTCTTCAGGATCTCTGAGCGTTTTCGAGAGGAGGCCCTCGTGAGAAACGCCTTTTCGCGTTTGGGGTCCGGTGATATGATCTCCGGAGCCTGAAGATGGCTATTATATTCGACCTTAAGCGTCGGAACACGCCGCTTTAGCTCCCTTTCACCTATAACCATCGCCTCACGGATATTCGCTGTGTCGACCGCTGTTTTCTTTGCAGCCGAACGGTACCCGGCCAACCGATCTACAGCCTTCTTGTCTTCACGGATATCGTAATTAGGTAATTCCGGACGGCCGTTTCTTGCGGTTTGTCGATCCTGCGATGCAGCGTTCGAGGTTGAACCGATCGGGGCAAGAAATATGCTGAGCAATATCGCAGCTATGGCAATTGCAAAAATGGTTATACGCGGCGCTTTGGTCAAGAAAATGGGGAACATTTAATTAGATCCTTTAAAATCAAAGATTAAGTAAAGAAAGGAGTAATAGGCCGAAGTTCGAAAAAATCGTCTGTTCACATCGAACTGGCCGGCCAAAACCACTAAAATAACAAAGGTCGACAACGGATCGTAAACAGAGGCAGAATTTATATCGCGACTACGATGGCAGATAGGGCATCATCGTTGCCACGAATCCCAACTAGCTTACACGAGACTATTGTGTCAAACCAATCGGTAAAAAGTCAAAGAAAATCGGTCATCCCAGAGCCATCTGAAGGGTCGAATGCCCCCGGAAATGTCTTCGGTGCGGGCGGGCTTATTTCGCGTTTTCACGACAATTACGAGTATCGCGACGGCCAGGTGAAGATGGCGGCGGCGATCACTGCCGCCTTCGATGAGGGCAAGCACCTGCTGGTTGAGGCTGGCACGGGAACAGGGAAAACTCTGGCTTACCTCATTCCGGCTATTAATGAATCGATAAAATCCAAAAAGCGAATTGTCATATCGACCGGGACCAAAAACCTGCAGGAACAATTGATGGAGAAGGACATTCCATTTTTGCAGACGATCCTCCCTAATAAGTTTACGGCCGCTTATATGAAAGGGCGGTCCAATTACGCATGCCTGTACCGGCTCCATAAGAGTGACGACCAACCGATCCTGGACGGAATTGATGATATCGACAATTTTAGGGAAGTTCGGGACTGGGCTCGATCTTCGGTTACTGGAGACAGGGCCGAGTTGACTCATCTGCCTGAATACGTTCCATTCTGGAACCGCATCAACGCAAAAGCTGAGTCGTGCATAGGCCAGAAGTGTCCGGATTTCGATCCCTGTTTTATTTCCCGCATGCGGGCAGCCGCGGAGAAAGCCGACATCCTAGTTGTAAATCATCACCTATTCTTTGCCGACCTTAATGTTCGGGGCAATCAGTATGGAAAGGTGATACCCGATTACGGAGCGGTCATTTTTGACGAAGCACACCTGATCGAGGATATTGCCGCTGACTATTTCGGGTTTCAAATTTCAAATTTTCGGATCGATGAATTGGTCCGGGATGCCGGTGAGCTTCCGATCGCCGATGCAATCGCGAATTCCTCAATATTAAAGACATCGGCCCGCATCCTCGGATTTTCTGAGCAGTTTTGGGCCAGGTTTCCTCAGTCCCGTGGCCAGGATGGTCGATTTCCGCTGCCGCCGGACACTTTCTTTAATAGAGGAAGTGACGGTGATGACCGCCCAACATCGCTCGGCGAAGCTTATCGAGCTTTAGAAGAATCTCTGAAAAAGCTGGAGTCAGAGATCGACCTATTTTCAGAGAAGATCGCGGAGGCGGACAGCGTCGTTCGCCGGATCCGTCAAACCCGCTTCGACCTCGATTTTATCGTAAAACAGGCCGACAGAAATTTTGTTTACTGGCTCGAACGCCGTGGTAGGGGAGTGTTTCTTCAGGCATCACCGATCGATGTTTCATCGCTTTTGCAGGACAAACTCTTTGATAAGGTCGAGACCTGTGTGCTGACCTCGGCTACTCTCTCAGCAAATAACAGTTTCAGCTTCATTCGCGGACGCCTCGGCCTCTCTGTCGGAAAGACCGTTACACTACTCGCGCCCTCCTCGTTCGATTATGAGGAGCAGGCTATGATCTACTTGCCAAAGGCGATGCCTGACCCGCGCGCTCCGGAATTTGTGCAGATCGCGGCGGCCGAGATAGCAAAAATACTTCATGTCACACAGGGAAGGGCATTTGTGCTATGCACAAGCAATTCCTCGATGACCGCCCTGTTTGAGCTTGTATCCAGCCGAGTCGATTATCCATGCTTTTTGCAGGGATCAATGTCAAAATCAGGCTTGCTTGAGAAGTTTCGCGACACGCCAAATGCGGTCCTGTTCGCGACATCGAGCTTTTGGCAAGGGGTCGATGTACGTGGTGACCAGCTCTCCTGTGTGATCATCGACAAGCTTCCATTTGCTGTTCCAACCGATCCGATCGTGGCCGCCAGAAGCCGATCCATCGACGAAAATGGAGGCAGATCGTTTTTCGATTACAGCGTGCCGCAGGCTGTTATTTCGCTTAAACAAGGGATCGGCCGCCTTATCCGCAGCCAGACCGATCGCGGCGTGATCGTCATCCTGGATCCTCGTATTCGTACGAAAGCCTACGGACGTGATTTTCTCGGCAGTTTGCCGAGAATGAAGATAACGAGCGATCTCAATGATGTATCGTCATTGTTTCCGTAGATAAGCGAAATTGGCACTCCCCGCGCGATGGCTCACAAACCAGGCCGGATTCCAGAAGCCTTACTTAGGTGAATTTCGCGTATCTCCCAGACAGACTCTATACTCTGGATATAGAGATGACGCTGGAAAATCGAATACACCGCCGATCTTCGCTTCGACAACAGATTGTTTTTGTCGCCCTTGCGTTCCTGTTTGCGGTAACTCTCGACGTTCGCCTTTTTGCCCAGACAAACGGAAATAAGGCGGACTTGGCCAATCAGGTAGAAGTTTCACCAACTCCCGTTCCGACACCAATACCTGTTTCTGCTTTAGTCAGCCAGGCTGAAGCGGCAACGGCTCGGTTGCGAGTTATACGGCCATTACTTGCTGAAAAACCTGAAGTTCGGCTTATCGAAGATCAACTAACGGATGCCATTCAGACTGTCAACATCGCTGAATCGGAAGCGATCAAAATTCTTGCCGACACACCCTCGTTGGGCGAGATTCGGGTGATCGAGACAGAGTGGCGGGAGATCATACGGAAATTCTCGTCATGGAAAGCTACGCTGCGGGCACAGACAACTCTTCTCGATCAGCACATCGATGAACTCAGTGAGCTTTCTCAGGTTTGGCGGCTGACCCTAGCCTCAATGAGTTTGGCATCGAGGGTTGATGAAAAGACCTCTGCAGAACCCATCGCCGCGGTTGTGCCCGATGAGTTACGACAAATTGTCGAAGAAACCCTTGCCGTCATCAATGAAACTCTCGTAGAGGCCCAGGAGCGCCGCACCGCGCTTCTAACCACCCAAACCCGTGTCAGTGAACTCGAATCTAGAGCTAGCGGTGTCCGCGATAAAATCAGGCTTGTACGTGAACGAACTCTTACGAATCTCTTTTTACGTGAAGAGCAGCCGATATGGGCGCCTCAATCGCAATCGGTCTCGGCCGGGCAATTGTACGAGCAGGTTATCGATTCGCTTTCGGTTCAGGCTCTTGAACTTCGCACATATTTCATCGCCCGGGCTGAAAGGTTTGTTCTTCAGGCGATTGTTCTTATCCTAATCACAGCAGGCCTTTATTGGGCACGCAGACGGATCCGGCCATATGTTGAAAAAGAGCCGAAGCTCGAAAAAACGGCACAGATATTTTCGCTCCCGGTCGCAACCGCCCTAATTCTTACGATCGTTCTTAGTAGTTGGTTCTACCCCAGGGCTCCGCTCATGCTGAGTTCGCTGCTCGGAGCCGCGGCGTTGATCCCTGTTGTATTTCTGCTACGCCGAATGGTCGAAAGGCCCTTATTTATTATCCTAAATGCTCTCGTTGTCCTATATTTTGTTGATCTGTTGCGCGAGATCCTGATAAACCAACCGTACATAGCAAGATATGTATTCATGGCAGAGATGCTTGGTGCCATGGTGTTCCTGTTCTGGTTCCTAAAAAGCAAGAACCTGTCAGGCGGCGTTGAGGCTGCCCACTATCGACTATTTAAGAGTATAAGAAGAGTTATCCCGTACGTGCTGACGATCTTTGCTTTCGCGTTTATTGCAAGTGCACTGGGTTTCGTCAGTCTGGCCAATGTGATCGGCAACGGCGTATTGGGCAGCGCATATCTCGCTCTGGTGATCTATACCGCCGTCCAGATCATTCGCGGGCTCATTATCTTTGCTCTCCGCGTCCCGCCGCTTGCTCATACTTTAATTGTGAAAAATAACCGGCCGATCATTCGTGAACGATCGGTCAAAATAGTTCGCTGGATGGCGGTAATTATTTGGGCGCTTCTCACTCTCAATCTTTTTTCTATTCGGGAACCGATCTTCACATTCGTGCGCGAGGTGCTGTTGTGGTCCGCGACGGTTGGAACTATTAGTTTCTCGCTCGGATCCATAGTCTTGTTCTTACTAATGATCTGGATCGCGGTCCTCACCTCTCGTTTTCTGCGGTTTGTGCTTGAAGAGGATCTGTATCCGCGAGTAGACCTCGGTGATGGCTTATCATACGCGGTTTCGACGTTACTCCATTATTCGATAATCGTGATCGGGTTTATCATCGCCGTTGGCGTTTTGGGAGTTGATTTTACAAACTTTGCCCTTGTCGCCGGAGCAGTGGGGATCGGTATTGGCTTTGGGCTGCAGAACATTATCAACAATTTCGTATCGGGGCTGATCCTGCTGTTCGAACGCCCGGTAAAGATCGGAGATATGGTGCAGCTTGACGCTCACACGGGGACGCTGCGTCAGATCGGGTTACGGGCGAGCGTCCTCCGCAAAGTAGATGGCTCGGACGTGATTGTTCCAAACAGCATGCTTATCTCCGAAGCGGTCACAAACTGGACGATGTCCGATAAGGAGCGGCGGATCGATATTCCGGTCGGAGTGGCTTACGGCAATGACCCCGAAGTGGTTATCGACCTTCTCATTAAAGTGGCCGCCGGCCACAGCGATGTGCTTATCGAACCTGCACCAAAGGTAATTTTCATTGGTTTTGGTGACAACTCTCTAGATTTTGAAGTGCGGGTGTGGACCGACAACACGGAGGGTTGGGTTGGCTTGCGCAGCCATCTGATGACCGGCGTTTACACCGCGCTCACGGACGCTAAAATAGAGATCCCTTTCCCCCAACGAGACCTGCATCTGCGAAGCGTGAGCAAAGAAGCGTCAGCGGACCTTGGCTGCGATGGATCGGCCAAGACCAATTCGTGATACATTTCAACTTATGGCATCATTTTTCGAGGTAATGATCGAACGCAATTTCTCGTCCGCCCATCAACTGAGGGGCTATAAAGGCAAGTGCGAAAACCTCCACGGTCATAATTACAAGATCGAAATATATGCTCGCGGTGAAGAGCTCAACAATATTGGATTATTGATCGATTTCGGAGATCTTAAGGCCGCCGCCGACGAGATCGTAAGATACCTCGATCATCGAAATTTGAACGAGCTGCCGCCATTTGACGAGGAGCTCAACCCATCGGCCGAGAACCTGGCTCGATACTTTCTTGAATACCTCAACACGAGGGTTAGTGACGACAGGGTGTTCGTGCATAAAGTTCGATGTTACGAGACGCCGACAAGCGTTGCTACATATCAAATTGAATCCCCATAGCGATGGATCATTCGAAAAGAAAGCGCCAGGCGGCCATTTTGAAGTTATCCAGGAAGGTCCATCGGACTGCCGGGGCATTGCTTTTCGCGTTCTTCTTTATTACTGCTTGTACAGGTCTTTTGCTCGGCTGGAAGAAACACACAGGGGGTATGCTCCTTGCTGATACTCAGAAAGGCCGATCGAGCGATCCCGCGGACTGGCTGCCTTTGGATGTGCTAAAAGAAAGAGCGCAAGCGGCATTCAAAGCCGAGATCTCTGCCGACATTTCGCCCGATATTGACCGGATCGATTTCCGACCTAATAAAGGGATCGCAAAATTCATCTTTGTCGAAAAATATTGGGCTATCCAGCTCGACTGCACTACCGGAGAAGCGCTAAAGATCGAGCGCCGACGTTCCGATTTTATCGAGAATATTCACGACGGCGTTATCCTCGATAAATACCTTGGAACAAATGGCGAGCCAATAAAGCTCGCCTACACCTCTATTATGGGGGTCGCGTTGCTGCTTTTTACGACGACCGGATTTTGGCTATGGTACGGCCCTAAACACTTCCGTGCTTCGAACCGACGCAATGATCATCAAATAACTCGGCGGACGGAATGACAGTAAATTTTTTGACGGGTGCGTTGTTGGCCCTTATTCAAAGTTTCTTTTCCATAACGTCGTTTATCCCCACCGAATTCCCATATGGGAATGTGATCGTTCCTTTTTTGACGAAACCCTGCTTGGCGTAAAAGCTTTGACCTCGTTCGTTAAGCTGCCAAACCCCGAGCCAGATAGAATCGTTACCCAGCTCACGTGCAAACTCTTCGCAATGCCTGAGCAGCGTTTCGCCCACGCCCTTACGCCACATGCGTTCCACGATATATATACGTTTCAGCTCGATTGTTTTTTTATTCTCGGTACTGGGATCGGTCGAACCCGAAATGAGCTTTGCAAATCCGACCGCATGGCTGTCAATACTGATTATGAAGAATGTCGAGTTAGGGTCATTAAGCTGCTCTTTAATGCTGGCGGGGGAAAAAGATTCGACGATATAGTTTGCCAGGTCGGCTGGAGCATCCTGTTCGAAATATGCCTCGAAGAATGTAACTGTCGCCAACACCGACACCAAATACGTGTCTTTCTCAGTCGCCTTCTTTATCTCGATCAACCCGGATTTTACATTCATCCTTAGCGTTGGAGCAGAACCTGTTTTTGAAAGGGACTGCCTTTAATCAAGGTTTCTCAGAACCGAATCGCAATTTGAAACGTATTAAACGATATCCTAAGATTTTAGTTACAATCAATTCTCACACGAAAAAGGAGTCCAATGATCAGTTTCAGAATGAAATTTGTCGCGTTTATTTTACTGGCTGCTATTCTCACCGTTCCCGGCGGATTTTCATCTCGAATGGCTTTTGCACAGAGCAGCGTGCCTAAGATCGAATTTGAAAAATATACTCTGCCCAATGGTCTGCAGGTAATTCTTCACGTTGACAGAAAGCTGCCGGTCGTCCACGTGAATCAATGGTTCTTTGTTGGATCTGCGAACGAGCGTCCGGGCCGAAGCGGATTCGCTCACCTCTTCGAACACATGATGTTCCAAGGGTCGAAAAATGCAAACAAAGAGTATTTTGATTATGTCGAGGCCGCCGGAGCTAACCTTATGGAAGGCGGCGTGAACGGCACGACAAATCAGGATCGTACCAATTATTTTGCGACTGTGCCGTCAGGAAACCTTGAGAACCTTATCTGGCTCGAAGCGGACAGGCTGGCAACGCTTCCCGAGGCTCTAGATCAGGGCAAGCTCGATAATCAGATTATGGTCGTCCGCAACGAACGTCGGCAGGGACTTGAGAATCAGCCGTACGGGCGTTGGTACAAGCTAATGCTGCAAAACCTGTTCCCGATTGGCCATCCGTATCACACCGATGTGATCGGTGAGCATGAGGATCTGGCGGCATCGAGCCTTGAGGACGTAAAGGACTTTTTCCGGCAGTATTACACACCGAACAATCTTTCGCTCACGATCGCGGGCGATTTCGACGCTGCGGAAGCAAAACGGCTAATTGAGAAGCATTTCGGTACCATTCCCCCGGGGCCGGCACTGAGTCGTCCGGTAAAAACGACTACTCACGTCCAGGCTGAAAAGCTGATCGAGGCTCGCGACCGAGTGCCGCAGGAGCGGACATATTTCGGATTTCATTCGCCGGGTTATTTTCAACCCGGCGATGCCGAATTGACGCTTGCCGGTTCGATCCTGACCACCGGATTATCGTCCAGGCTCCAGCGTTCGTTGGTTTATGAAAAGCAGCTTGCGTCCAATGTCGCAGCGTTCCAGAGCGGACAGCCCCTTGCCGGTGCCTTTATGCTCTGGGCGACGGCACGGCCGGTTGTCAAACTTGAGGACGTTGAGAAAGCTGTAGCCGACGAGATCGCGCGGCTTGCAAAAGACGGCCCGACATCTGACGAACTTGCGCGAGCAAAGACCCGCTGGGAATATCAATTCGTCTCCGGACTCGAGAGCATCGGCGGATTTGGCGGCAAATCCGATCGCCTGAATCAATACAATACTTTCCTCGGCGATCCCGGAAAATTCGATGAAGATCTGGCACGCCATCGTGCCGTTACAGCTGACAGCCTGAAAAAGGCCGTCGATCAATACCTCAATATCAACAAGCGCGTGCTTGTTCGTTTCCGCCCCGAGCCGTCGAGCCGTGCCGTTGATGTTGCGGTCGACCGGACCGTGACTCCGCCACTCGGAGCAGACAGGCCTTTCAATGCACCGGAAGTGAGGACCGCCAAACTCGAGAACGGCCTTGAGATAATGGTGGTTGAAAAACCGGAGCTTCCAAAGGTCATGTTCGGGATCAGCACGCGTGCCGGAGCGGTCTCGGATCCTGTCGGTAAAGACGGCGTCGCGGCAATGACCGCCCGCATGATGCGCCGGGGAACAAAGTCGAGATCCGCAATTGAGATCGACGAAGCTTTCGGCAACTTTGGCAGCAACATTAGCGGCATGGCTTCTCGGGAGCAGGCGACGATGGGCACCGAGGTGCTCTCGCGTGATGTCGGGCCCGCAATGGAGATCATGGCGGACGTCGTAATGAATCCTTCATTCCCCGAAGACGAGTTTGCCAAAGAAAAACAACTGACGCTCGACGGGCTAAAACAGGCCGCTAACAATCCGAATGCGGTTGCTAACCGCGTATCGGCGATGATCGCTTTCGGCCCCGATCATGTTTATGGCCGTCCATTGGGCGGGCTGCCCGGAACGGTCTCAGGCATCAACCGCGAAGATCTCGCCCGATTTCACAATGACCGTTGGAAGCCGGGAAGTTCGGCTTTGATCTTCGTCGGTGACATAACGCTTGCCGAAGCTGTTGCGGCGGCGCGGAAGAATTTCGGCTCGTGGTCTGGCGGTGGGGCCGCTGCGGTAAATGTTCCGGCGAAACGGCCTATGCCGGTCGGCAAGGTTTATCTCGTCGATCGCCCGGGTTCTGCACAAACTATCGTTTCGCACATTCTAAATGCACCCGAGCGGAGGTCGTCTGATTATTACGCTCTTTCGCTTGCCAATGCAGTTTATGGCGGTGGATTCGGAACACGATTGAATCTGAATCTTCGTGAAGACAAAGGCTATTCTTACGGTGTATTCGCCTTCCCGCAGCATCTTTCGGCTGCCGGCACATGGATCGCAAATGGCGGTGTCCAAACCGACAAAACGAAGGAATCCGTTGTCGAATTTATGAAAGAACTCCGCGGCATAGCCGGAGAAAAGCCGATCACCGAAGAGGAGTACAACAAAGCGCGGCTCGCTCGCATTCGTGGTTACGCTCAACAATTTGAGGGTTATCAGCGGATCGGCCAGCAGATAGCCGACCTTTGGATCGCAGGGCTTCCGCTCTCAACGCTGCAGGCCGAGCCTAACGAGCTAGCAAAGATACAGCTTGCCAGGGCAAATGCTATAGCGGCGAAATACGCGGCCCCTGCCGGAACGGCCCTTCTGCTCGTCGGCGATCTCTCGAAGATCGAGGCCGGCATCCGCGAGCTGAACCTTGGTGAGATCGTGATCCTCGATGTGGAAGGGAAACCGGTTCAAAAGTGATAATGTGATTGAGTGCCGGTGGCTTAATTCACGAATATTGGCGGTCGGGCATTGTCCGGCTGCCTTTTTTCACGATTGAAATTGATTCGAAGAGAACGGTGAAATATCGATACTGGTTTGTCCTGTAAGAGCCAGTTCAGCAAGTGTCTCGCCGATCGCGGCTGAATGCTTGAACCCATGCCCCGAACATGGTGATGCGAGGATAATGTTCTCTTCAAGCTTGTCGATCACAAAGTTGCTGTTCGGCGTCATCGTATAAAGACAAGCAGTTGATCGAATACATTTCTCGCTTACTCCTCTTAGCTTGCCCGAAACATAACTCTCGAAGATTGCGGTGGATTCGTCAGATGAAACGTTTCGATCCGCCCTGTCCGGCTCGGTCGTTTCCGAATAATTCTCGGTTGCCACTTTTAGTCCGCCTTTAGAGCAGTCGATCGCCGGAAACCCGTAAACATAATCGTCCTGCCACCTGCCGAATGACCAAATGAAGATGGGAAACTCTCCCGGACGATACTGCTCGTACGCATCCGAGACATCGAACCAATGAAGGACCTGGCGATAAACCTTGAACAGGCCCGCCGTTGCGACCGAAACAAATTCTCCGACCCATGGGCCCGCGGTCACTATCGCGGTTGCGGCTGAATAGCTTTCGCGATCGGTCACCACTTTGACGCCTGTGGCGGTTTTTTCGATACGAAGCACACGTTCGTTTCGCCGCAATGTCGCGCCCAACTTCTCAGCCAGCGTAAGCTGCGTTGTCAAACAAGCCTCGGGACGCAGAAAACCGGCCTGGTCTTCGTAATACGCCCGTTCATTCCCATTCAGAACAAATTGCGGGAATTCGTCTGCGATCTCGGCAGCATTGAGAACCCGGTGACTTATGCCGAATTTCACCGCGGCGTCGATCGTGGTTTGGAGAAAATCGGCATTTCCATGGAGCGGATGTCCCGAATCCGCCGACATTATCAGGCCGCCCGTGATCGTCAGCAAATCCTCGTCCGTTTCACTTTCCAACTCGCGCCAGATCTCGTATGAACGCAAAGCGAAGGGCACGAACAGTTCACCCTCGCCGATCGCTTGCCGGGTTATGCGGGTTTCGCCGTGCGTTGAGCCAAATGTGTGCGGCGGCGAATGGCGGTCGATCCCGATGACGCTCGCACCCCGCTTCGCAAGCTGGTAGCAGGCAGAGCTTCCCATCGCACCGAGCCCGATCACTATGACGTCCGCATTCATCCTATTACAGGGTACAAAAAAGAAAAGGCTTTTGAGAATTACCCAAAAAGCCTTTACTTATTCCAAATGGTCGGGGCGAGAGGATTCGAACCTCCGACCTCACGGTCCCGAACCGTGCGCGCTACCAGACTGCGCTACGCCCCGAAAAGTCAATAACCGAGTGTAGTCGATCCACCCTTAAAGAGCAAGCGATCATCTCTTTTATTCTCATACGAACTTCCAGAGGGCCCTCGTCATCGCTACGCGATTATCAAAACGCCCATTCCGCGACAAATCATACAAATCACGCCAAATCATACAAATCACGCCAAATGGTATTTCATTCCTGCAACAAAGTAGTTATTGTTGCAACGTATGATGATTGAGAACACCCAGTGCCACTGCAATTGCGAATCGCTGAATATCAAACTTGGTCCTTTTGCTCGCGACGAAAGGACTAAGTACGTCGAGCACGTACTAGACGTGCTGGTCGAGAGCCGTTATGGGCCGGACCGCCCATATCAATTGCTTACGCGTATCAGGAACGAGCCAACAATTGACGAACCGGTATTCTATGACCTCACACCCGCCGGGCCGATGCCGTCTATCGAAATGGATTAT
>JBGTBC010000466.1:0-7087 GCA_041749555.1 Pyrinomonadaceae bacterium
ACAAACTCCAGCTTGTGCGAACCCAGCCGCGTGTCCTTGACCATCTGATGGTCATAACGTCCGACGTACTTGTCGTTATTGCTGACGCCGGATACATTGAACCGGAATCCCGACGTGTTAAAACCGTCTCCTACGGTCGTATTATTCGGCAGCGGCGTAAGACCGATCAAGCCCATGGTTATCGGGTTCAACGCATTTTGGTTTCCGATCGCGAGCAGGTTTACGGTCTGAACTCCTCCTGAACAGTTAGGGTCAATTGGATCAGGGGCTACAGGACACGTCCTGTTGTAACGGAATATCCCTTGTCTGGCTTCCGGCGTCATCACTGTACGGGTCCGAGTAGCTGAAAAATTATCCCTGAACCCTTCGTACGCAAAGAAAAAGTGTGCCTTGTCCTTTCCGCTCCAATGCGACGGTACGCCTTCCCCAAAATTAAGGAAGTGGACCGGGCCGCCTATGTCAAAACCAAAGAAATGCTGATTCTGTCTCGGCCGTGGCGAGGCTTCCTCGCCGGATGCCGTCAAGCCGGCAGAATTGTTAAAAAATGAATTGGCCTGCAGATAATCGTTGCGGTTCATATAGAACAGGCCGCCGCTGAATTGATTGGTTCCACCCTTGGTTACGAGCGTGACCTGGCCAACGCCACGGCCCTGGTCAGAACCAACAGTTCCTGAGGTGATCGTCATCTCAGCGGTGGAGTTTAGTGACGGAGTGCTAATAGCGAATAAGGAACTTGTTTTCACAAAGTTGTCCATCGCATTTATCCCGTCCTGTGTCACGTTTGTCGTCGTCTGGCGAAGTCCTGAGATGGACGAGCCTCGTACATTTGTGCCTGTTACCGCGATCCCGGCTTGTAGGCCGGCTAGTTCGAGCGGATTACGTGTCCCAAGAGGCAGGTCGGCAACCTGTCGAGTACTGATCGTATTGGTCAGGGACGGGCTTGTGGTGTTGATCGTCTCCTGAGCGGCGGTGACAGTCACCGACTCTCCGGCCAATCCGACCTCAAGCGGAATTATTACTGACGACGATGTCGCAACGTTCACCACAATATTCCGTGCGACCGCAGTTTTAAAGCCTGAAGCCTCGACAGAGATCGTGTAATTTCCCGGCGTAAGGGCCTGGAAATCGAAGATCCCCGCGCTGCTCGTTACTGCGCTTCTCTCTGCCTTGGTGGCATCGTTAAGGAGAGTCACCGTTGCACCCGGAACAAGAGCACCGGTGGGGTCGGTGACTGTCCCGGTAAGTGAACCGGTAGTTTGCGCAAAGATAGCGGCCTGTGCCAAAAGTATGGCAAGGCCGACTAGTAAGATTTTTGTAAACTTCCTCATCTGTCCTCCTAATTATCTGAATTCACTTGATTTAAGTGCATAATATAATATCCGTATCCTTTGTTGCATAAACGGATGAGGGCATCCTCACCGAGACGTATGGTAATGGAGTGCAGCCCGCCAAAAGCCTTACATGCCTTTTTTAGGAGGAAAAACGGGCCGCACACTTTTCCGGATGCCGATCCGGAAACTCAAGTCCGGAGAGATGAACTCTCCGACCGCAAAACCGGGGATGTTTGTAATAGAGGTCTAGAACCTACGCTTCTCAGTCGCCCGGATGAGCGTGAGCAGAACGGTTCGAAATCGGCGTTCTAAACCTCTGGTTCGATCAATCGCGAGATTCCACACGAACCGTCGAAAGTCGATCGGTTGTTCGACTAACATGAAACGGGTTGTGTGCGGAAATTAACGATGTTTCAAACTAAACTTGTTTTGGAGACGGAGCAATCGGGTTTTGGATGAAACTGGCGCCCGAATACGGCTCGACGGAATGTAGGATGTTTCCTACTGCAAGGAATGAGGGGATAACTCGAAGCCTGCGAAAAAGATTAACAGAATCTAAATAAAGCCATGTTCTATAGCATACCGGGTTATGTCCGATACCGAGGAGAGGCCCGTTTTTTCGGTTATACGCGATTTGTAGGTACTGATGGTTTTGACGCTGAGGCAAAGCTCTTCACCGATCTCTGTGATCGCTTTTCCCGATGCAATAAGTCGTAACACCTCAAACTCGCGATCCGACAACGCCTTATGTGGCTCGTCTGAAGGGCCGTGCTCTACAAAATCGGCGAGTAGCTCCGCCACATCAGGGGAAATATACCTCTCCCCGCGAGCCGCTTTTCTTATTGCGTCGATCAGGACCTCGGGAGCACTCTCTTTGGTTATATAGGCCGAGGCTCCGGCCTTGAGGACACGCACGGCGTATTGATTCGCCGGGTGCATGCTCAATACGATCACAGCAACATGCGATCGCAGACGTTTGATCTCCTTTAAAATCTCGAGTCCGCTCCGGCCCGGCATGCTAATGTCGAGTATTACTACGTCAACCAAATGGTCCCGAATGTAGGCCAGTGCCTGGTTCCCGTCCTTCGCTTCATAGGTTACGGTTACCTGGGGTTCGAGACTCAGTAGTTGCACCAGACCTCGACGAACTATAGTGTGGTCATCTACGAGTAATGTCTTTATCACGCAAGCTCCTCTTGAAGATCTGATCCCGCAGGTTGTTCAATTTTTGCAACCTTTAACTGGACGACCGTTCCGCCCTTGGGCTCATTTTCGACCATTAAACTGGCACCGATAAGCCGTGCCCGCTCCTTCATTCCAAGCAGCCCCAGTCCGCCGAGCTTGACTGCAGAACCTATACCCTTGCCGTCGTCGCGAATTGTCATCACGAGTTTATCGTCGAAAACGTTTAGATCGACTCGGACCTTTGTTGCATCCGCATGTCGCGCAACATTGGTAAGTGCTTCCTGCAGTATCCGAAAAATAGAAGTACTGATCTCATCTCCCCAGTCGACCTCATTAGTATTCGATTGGAAAAAGCCCGCTATATTTGTTTTTCTTTCAAATTCCTGAACCTGCCATTCAATAGAGGCAACTAACCCGAAATCATCCAGTAATGACGGACGTATCTCGGCTGCGATCCGGCGCACCGACACTATTGTGCCGTCGACCATTTTTGAGAGATCGTTGAGGCTGGACCATATATCGTCACCTGACATTGGAGTTTCCGGCTTTGACAGGCGATTTTTCAAGTAATGAATCTGCATCTTAAGCCCCGTCAGCTCTTGTCCAAGTTCGTCATGGATCTCAAGAGCGATGCGTTTTTGCTCTTCTTCGCGGAGCGTACTCTGATGTTTTGTAAGAGCACGTAATTCCTCCCGCGAACGGGTGACAGTCTCGCTTCCCTTGCGGACTAGATGGATCAGCCACGCCAGCAAAATGCCTTCAAGGACAAAAACCGTTACCCGGACCATAGGCTGTCGGTCTCCGATAAACTGGTAATAGGGGACGACAAAAAAATACTTGATGGCGATGCCGCTAAGGAGAGCAGTCAAGATACCGACTCTAAGTCCGAATAACCACGCACACAGGATCATGACCGCCAAAAAGAGCGGCGAATTGATCGGACGGTCAACGATCAACCAAACACCATGAGCGAGAAGGACGGCGGCAGCGACCAGAGATACAGCTATTGCCAAACGCAGCCAAAAAGGTTTGTTGATATAGTTGAGGCCTTCGATGTTCATTTTGTTCGCGAGATACACCGGGAACGAATAATCAGGCTCACTTCCAGAACAGGTCGATTATATGAATGTCCAATACTAACGTAAGTCGCTGAGGGCAAGCCGCTGTATCTCAAAAAGCTTCTTAACCCCTATATCCGCGAGCAGAAGCATCTCGTCCATTTGGTCACGGGAAAACGGTTCGCGCTCGGCCGTTCCCTGCAGCTCGATAAATTTACCCAGGCCGGTGCAGACAATATTCATATCGACGTCGGCGGTCGAATCCTCGGTGTACGCAAGATCGAGTATCGGGGTACCCTCTATGATCCCTACACTTACCGCAGCAACCTCACTGAGGATCGGAGACGTTTTAATCACACCTTGCTTGAGCAGCTTCCGGCACGCAAGTGCCAATGCGACATATGCCCCGGTTATCGACGCACACCTGGTCCCGCCATCCGCCTGGATAACATCACAATCGAGATAGATCTGCCGCTCTCCGAGCAGCTTGGTATCGACGATAGCTCTCAGGCTGCGGCCGATCAGCCGCTGGATCTCCTGCGTACGGCCGGAGGGACGCTGTGTTTCACGTTGCGTGCGGGTATTTGTTGCCCGAGGCAGCATTGCATATTCCGCCGTGACCCAGCCGAGCCCTTTGTTGCGCATGAACATCGGGACGCGGTCCTCGACTGAGGCCGTGCAGATCACTTTCGTGCCGCCAACCTCGATCAATGCCGAGCCTTCGGCATAAGGCGAGATGTTGGGCGTGATCTTGGTGTTGCGAATTTGGTCGTGGGTGCGATTGTCGAGTCGTATGTAAGTCATTTAATAAGATCTTTTGCTGCGGATTACCGCAGATCACGCAGATCAAAATAATTCCCTATCCGCGTCATCTGCGTAAATCTGCGGCTAATTCCTTTTCAATTCATCTGCTCCGTAAAGCTCGATCGCCTCGAGTCTTGAGGGCTTCGCCCCTAAAAACCGCTCTGCAACGCGGCTGAATCTTTCGGCGGCGTCGGTCACGTAAAAGTGATCAAGGTCGTCGCAAAGCGTTCTGTCACCCCCAACTTCTTTTGGATTCGACAGGTCCTTGCTTACCAGTAGCTCTGCAACTTCTTCAGCCGTCGCTTCGCCCGAATCTACAAGTTTAACACCGGCACCGACGGTTCGTTGAATGACATCGCGAAGAATCGGGTAATGCGTACATCCGAGCACCAGGGCATCGGGACCAAAGTCCTTGATCCTGGCGAGATATTTCTCGGCGATCGAGAAAGTCTCGGGTTCGCTGATCCAGTTTTCCTCGGCAAGCGGCACAAAGAGCGGGCAGCCGGCCTGCATGACCTCAGCCGAATCGGACGCCCGACGAATGGCCTCATAGTAAGCGTTGCTCGCAACGGTCGCCTCTGTTGCGATGACGGCGATCTTTGCATTGTGAGTATCTTTTGTGATCTCGACCGCCCTGCGCCCACCCGGCCCGATCACGCCGACTACATCGATCCCGATCTGAGACCTGATAGCCGGCAGTGCCAATGCCGATGCGGTATTGCAGGCAACGACGAGCATCTTTATTCCACGAGATGCGAGAAATTGCGAATTTTCGACAGCGTACCGTTCGACCGTGGTCAGTGATTTTGTGCCGTACGGCACGCGGGCAGTATCGCCGAGATATATAAAATGCTCATTCGGCAACCGATCGTGCAAGGCGCGGTAGACCGTAAGGCCGCCGACGCCCGAATCGAAAATTCCAATAGGAAGATCGTTGATCAAACTCATCTTGCACGCCCGCGCGATACTTGGAAACGCAATCTGACACTATACCGCATTTGTCGTTTCAGGTCGTTCGAACATCCTGAACAATACGAGAAAGATCTTTACGCTCGCCACCTTCGAAAAAGATATATCGCTGCCGTCAAAATAAGGAATACCCCGAGAACCCGAATTAACCAGTTTCGACTTAATGCTACTACCCACGGGTTGTCTACTGATTCTGCAGTATCCACGACAGGATCGCGAAGGGTTTGGGCTTTTGCTTCAAGTCGTGCTTTTCCACGCTCCAGCAAGTCCGTGACCTTTTCTATTGCTTCGCGTTCCACCACGGAATGAGCCATACCGCTTAAGGCTCCGCCCAAAGCATCTGAATGTGACGTGTTGGTAAAGAGCAGGTAGGTTTCAACGGAACCATTCTCCCTGTTGCTGATCAAAGACGAGAGGGCCAGCGAAGCGTCAACATAGTGGCTTGCATAGACCTGCTTTGTCACGAGCATTATCAGCGATCCATCGTCGTCTTGTGTGGAATAGCTTGCCCCGTGTGTGACGGTAATGATCGGTTTTAGGCCGGACTTTACTTTTGACCATTCAAGTCTGTTTTCGACCCCGGATAGTTCCGCATTGGGAAATTTTCTAAGGTAGTCTGCAAACTCCGGAGAAAGGCCGCGGATAAAGCTTGGCCCTCCGAGCGGACCACGGTAAACGTCGGCGAGACGGACCGGTTTTTTATGGTCGGCGTATTCTGCCAATGCCGAATCGCCGCGATCCATATAATCCCGGACATAATCGACCAGGATCTGTTTGTAAACATCTGCGGCCTTGAGTTTATGATCGGGTGCGTTCCAGTCTACCTCGGCATGCAGGCGGCGGATCATAGCTGCCGAAAGCTTCACATTACATTTCCCCACGACACATTTCTTCAGGTCCTCTATGTCTCGATTCTCGACCTCGAGCAGCTCCAGATCCCGCAAAACCGGCGGCGAACTGAATCTGCCTCCACCGAGCTTCACTTTGCTGTCCTTTTGACTCAGGCTGTCGCGGAAAGCCGCGATGTCGGCATCCTGAACGTCATTCAACTTCACGATGCCAATGACCGAGACCTCTCGTTTGTCCTTCGACGGGAGTATTTTGACCACCGTTTGTCCGCCGGCAAGCGCCGACAATTCGTCCTCCCCAAACGCAGCCTTGTCGATCAGTGATCCGCGCAGGTTCTGACCGGGGTTCTGGGAGAATGCGATCATTGCCGAAAAGCAAATGATCGACAAAGCTGTACAGATCAAAGAAGTTCTCATCATATAACGATCATTTGCGTTCATCCGGCGTTACGGCCGCAACAAGACGTCGACTCTGATACATTGTGCCAAACGCTACATTTCGCGACAAATGATACAAATCACGCCAAACGATACAAATCACGCCAAATCATACAAATCACGCCAAATCATACAAATCACGCCAAATCATACAAATCACGCCAAATGGTATTTCATTCCTGCAACAAAGTAGTTATTGTTGCAACATATGATAATTGAGAACACCCAGTGCCATTGCAATTGCGAATCGCTGAATATCAAACTTGGTCCTTTTGTTCGCGACGAGAGGACAAAGTATGTCGAGCACGTTCTGGACGTGCTGGTCGAGAGCCGTTATGGGCCGGACCGCCCATATCAATTGCTTACGCGTATCAGGAACGAGCCAACAATTGACGAACCGGTATTCTATGACCTCACACCCGCCGGGCCGATGCCGTCTATCGAAATGGATTAT
>JBGTBC010000467.1:0-12016 GCA_041749555.1 Pyrinomonadaceae bacterium
GAAGGAAGAACACACCATCACCCAAAAGCGGCTCCGACCACTGACCACCGCACTCTGACCACCGAGCACAGTTCCTGTATTACACCACACGCTCAGGCGTGGGACAGCAGGGATACCTGTAACTATTACATTATACAATGGTTACAGCGAGTTTACTGTCCCGGCCTAGGACAGTTTCAGGGGAAAATGGTGGATCGTAAGTGATGAATCGTGAGTTTGTAATTGTGGATGCGGTGCCTTTCGATCCCATATTCACTTATGACTCATCACCTAGATCACTTTTCCAAAAACAGGTGGTACAAGGCACAAGTCTGTAACTCATACAGTATAGTACAGTTACGGCGATTTCCTTGTCCCGGCCCGGGACAAAAACTGGGGCTCTTAGAGTGGAAAGTGGTCAATAGAGAGTGGAAAGTGTGTACGATGAGTGGTGATTGGTGAGTGGAAAATGGAAAATGGAAAGCTGAAAGGGGCACCTGACAACCGCCCACTATCCACCGCCCACTGCCCACTGCCCACTGCCCACTGCCCCACTAACCTTATTGCCCTTTCGTGCTTATTTCCCTAACATAGAAGTTTATGGTCGAACTAGATGAATTTCCGGTTGCATTGGCTGAATCAGATGCCATCGAACCGATGATGCAGATACCGGCGGAGCTGCCGGTCCTGCCGCTGCGCGATATTGTAATTTATCCTTTTATGATCGTTCCGCTGTTTGTTTCGCGTGACCGGTCGATCAAGGCGGTCGAACAGGCATTGAGTCAGGATAGGATGATCCTTCTGGTTTCGCAAAAGGATGTCAACAAAGAAGAACCGGACCAGGATGATCTCTTTACCGTCGGAACGGTGGCGATAATTATGAGAATGCTCAAGCTGCCCGACGGGCGGATCCGTATTCTTATCCAGGGCCTGTCCAGGAGCCGGGTCGACTCGGTTTCAGGGAAAGGCGAATACGTTAAGGCCGGTGTAACACCGATATCCGAACCTCTCGCTCCCGAAAATTCTCTTGAGGTCGAGGCTCTCGTGCGAAATGTCCGGGGCTCAATGGAACGGGCCGCAAGCCTGGGCAAGAACATCTCACCCGAAGTGCTCGCGATCATCGCCAATCTGGATGATGCCGGCCGTCTGGCCGACCTTGCCGCTTCGAATCTCGAATTAAAAGTCGAGGATGGCCAAAGCGTGCTCGATATCGAGAACCCGGTGCCTAGACTTCGCCGTGTCAATGACCTGCTTAGCAAAGAGATCGATGTATTAACGGTCCAGCAGGAGATCAATTCACAGGCGCGTGCCGATATCGACCGTTCTCAAAGGGAATATTTTCTTCGTCAGCAATTGAAGGCTATCCAATCCGAATTAGGGGAGGGAAACGAGCTGTTCGAAGAGATCGAACAGTATCGTGACAAGGTCCTTAAGGCGAAAATGCCCGAAGGCGCCGAAGAGGAATCGCTGCGACAGCTTAAGAAGCTGGAAAGGATGCATCCGGACACTGCGGAGACGGCAACTCTCCGAAACTGGCTGGATATCATGACCGATCTGCCGTGGTCTATAGCTTCAAAGGACAATCTGAACCTTCAAAAGGCCGAGAGAATATTAGACGAAGACCATTACGGCCTCGAACGAGTGAAGGAACGGATCGTCGAATCTCTCGCGGTCAGAAAGCTAAGGGAAAAACCCAAGGGATCGATCCTATGCCTTGTCGGCCCTCCGGGAGTCGGTAAAACGTCGCTTGGACGATCAGTCGCGAGGGCACTAAACCGTAAGTTCATACGCCTATCGCTCGGCGGGATACACGACGAAGCCGAGATACGCGGCCATCGCCGCACCTACGTCGGAGCCATGCCGGGGCGAATAATTCAGGCGATTCAGCAGGCAGCAACCAATAATCCGCTCATCATGCTGGACGAGATCGACAAGGTTGGTGCCGATTTCCGCGGTGATCCATCCAGCGCCCTGCTTGAGGTACTCGATCCGGAGCAGAACTCGACATTTCGGGATAATTATCTCGGCGTGACGTTCGATCTGTCTAACGTAATGTTCATGACCACTGCAAATGTTCTCGACACTGTCCAGCCGGCGCTCCGCGACCGAATGGAGATCATCTCGCTTTCGGGGTATACCGAAGAAGAAAAGCTAGAGATCGCAAAGCGTCACTTGATCCCGAAACAGGTCGAGGAGAACGGGCTGGAAAAAGGAGACGTTCGATTTGACCGTAAAGCGATCGCAAAGATCGTTAGCGAATACACACAGGAAGCTGGATTGCGTCATCTGGAACGAGAGATCGGCAAGATCTGCCGCAAGGTGGCACGAAAGAAGGCTGAACAGGAAGGTGCTTTCCAGCCAATACGGGTCACGGTCGACAACGTCAAAGATTTTCTGAGAGTGCCGCGCATATTCAGCGAAGGAGCCTTGAAAAAGGACCAGATCGGTACAGTCACGGGCCTGGCCTGGACAGCCGTTGGCGGCGATATCCTTTTTATCGAGGCACTTAAGACCAAAGGCAAGGGCAAGCTTCAGCTTACGGGCCAACTTGGTGATGTCATGCAGGAATCGGCCCAGGCGGCTTTTTCGTACGCCAAGGCCAGGTCGAAGGACCTCGGCATCGACGAGTCAATTATTGAGAACTTTGACATACACATTCATTTGCCCGAGGGCGCGATCCCAAAGGACGGCCCAAGTGCCGGTATAACAATGGCAACTGCTCTGGTCTCTGTATTATCGCAGCGGCCGGTCAGAAAAGACGTTGCAATGACGGGGGAGATCACATTGCGTGGCAACGTATTGCCTGTCGGAGGTGTCAAAGAAAAACTGCTGGCCGCACGCAGGGCTAAGATAAAGACGGTGATTCTACCGGCCCCAAACGAAAGGGACCTAGAGGACCTTCCTCAGGAAGTTCGCGATGATTTGACGTTTATATTTGTTGAGAACGTCCGCGAGGTCTTTGACGCGGCACTTAGGCCGGCCAGGCTCCCCGCGGAAAAGGCAAAAGCCAAATCTCAGCGAGCTTCTTGAAACATTTGGAGCGATGAACTCCTTATGTTATAGAGAGTTTCAGATTTTGACGTAGAATTTCATTAATGGTATCCTGCGTGAGGTAATAACCGCGATATTTGCCCAAGGCGGTTGAAACTTTTCGTCACTTTCGGCGTTAGAATTAAATAGTGGGTTTAGATTCACCGTATTTTCTTTGCCGTTTTTGCGATTTATTAACAATACAATTTTAATAACGAACTGAATGAAAACAAGCATTTACAAGATCTTTGGTTTAACAGCATTAATACTATTCGCATTCGTTTCGATCCCCCGTTTCCAGGTAACCAGCTCAAGCTCTAGCAGCGGAACGATGACCCGTGAGGTTGCCCAGGCACAGGATGCGGTGAACCGTGTTCTCTTGGAATCAGGTATCTCCTTTAAGGAAGGTTTACTAGCGTATGTCGATGATAATCGACAGATGGCGGGCGAGAAATTCAACAAGTCGGTAGAAGTTTTTCTTTATTCGACGCTGAACATTCAGGGCCAGCAAAAGCTGCAGGCCTGTTATAACCAGCTGATCGAGACTGTTTACCGTATTGAGTTTCCTTCGGAAAACCAGTTACCTCAGGTCAGAAATCTAGCATTGACCTGCAACTGGAATATAGATCTGGCCCTTTCAGACGATGTCGCTAAATTAACCAAAGAATCTACAGCTAAGCCCTATGGCCCGCCCAGCACGGCGGTTGCAGTCAACGATTCGACCGTTGCGCAGGTTCTTAGGGTTGGATTTAATAGTCAGGAATTTGAGCCGTCACCTCTCGATGAATTGTCCAAGCTTGAGCTGACGCCTGACGAACAGGAAATCGATTCCGACCCAGTCGCTCAGCAGCAATATCAGTACATACAGTACGCAGTCGCTAACAAGTCTCTCGGGTTTACCTTTCAGGTTCATCCGATGATCCAGCAATATATCAATTATTATCGCGGCCGCGGTCAGAAAACGATGGAGGTGGGCTTGTACCGTTCAGGTATGTTTATGCTGATGGCCCGCCGGATATTTAGGGAAGAGGGCATTCCAGAGAATGTAGCGTGGCTCGGGCAGGTTGAAAGTGCCTGGAAGCCGAGTGCGATGTCGCATATGGCTGCATCAGGACTCTGGCAGTTTATTCCGGGCACGGGTGTTCGGTACGGGCTTCGCCGAACGGCTTACGTTGATGAGCGGAACAGCTTTGATGAAGCAACTCGCGCATCTGCACGTTACCTCAAGTTTCTTTTTAATCGTTACGGAAACTGGGAACTTGCTATCGCTGGATATAATTGCGGTGAGGGCAATGTTGATAAGGCCATCCGTCGGGCCGGAGTTGCGAATTTTTGGGCTGCGTATCCTTACCTGCCCAGGGAAACGCGTAATTACGTCCCTAATATCCTTGCTACTATTCTGATAGCCAATAATCCTCACCAGTACGGATTTGGCCACGTAAGGCCGGCGGCCCCGCTTAGGTACGACAGGGTTCGTGTCCCGGCATCGACCAATTTGAATCTGCTTGCCCAGTCCTCTGATACTACCGTCCAATACCTTAGGTACTTGAATCCGCATCTTCGCAGCAATGTGACTCCGCCGGAACCGTATGTTGTTAACATTCCGGCCGGAAAAGCCAATGAGGTCGTGGCCCTTTTCAGGCGTCTCCCAGCTTCGAAGGTAAATAATACAAACCTCGCAAACTCTTCCGCAGGTGAAACCTGGCAGACGATCTCAAATCGTACAGGTGTCAGCGTTGCTGACCTTATGGCGGTAAATCCCGGCATGAAGAAGCCGATGGGTAAAGTATTTGTTCCTGTTGCCGGTAACAATGTAGCGGCAACGAGCTACACACGTCCGGCTAACGCCGGTGCAGCGACCGTGTCGGCTAATGTTAGGATCGTAAAAGCGAAGGCCGGTGACACGGTGAAGAAAGTTGCTGACCGCGAGAAGATAGACGCCACCGAGCTTGCCAAGTTCAACGGACTATTGCCGAACTCGGTTCTCGGTGCCGGGCGCGAGATCAAGCTGCCGGGTCTTCCGGGCAAATAGTTGAGTCAAATTATGCTAGAAAAGGCCGGGTGCATTATCCGGCCTTTCACTTTTTAAAAGGGTTCTTGACACGCAAAGTAATTGTAACTATACTTGTTACAGATATGGCGGCTAATAGTCAATTTTCAATGGCGGTGCATATTCTGGCCCTGCTTGCAGGTGCCCGAGATGAGAACCTGAAATCGGAACGGATCGCCCGAAGTGTCAATACAAATGCCGTTGTGATCCGCCGCGTGCTCAGCCACCTGAACCATGCTGGTCTGGTGGTTTCTCAGACTGGTGCATCAGGGGGAACGAGGCTGGCAAGATCGCCTGAACGTATAACGCTCTGTGAAATATACAAAGCCGTTTCATGCGGCGAAATTTTTGCCCTCCATGGAAAGTCGCCAAGCCAGGATTGTCCCGTTGGGCGAAATATTGAAGATGTCTTGTGTAATTTGCAGAAAGAGATCGACAAAAGTGTCGGGGAGAAGCTAGGACAATATACCTTGGCGAATATTATCGAAAAGGTTTCGCAATAATAGAGATTTTGGTTGTATCTGTATCATGTACGGTTACAAAGTGATCATATGAAAAACGTATCCTTTACAGCATTGACATTCGGATGTTTCTTGTCGGCCTGTACGGGCACTAACACTGTTGATCAAAACACAAAGATGTCCAAGGATGGGCCTGTAACACAGGACGAACCGACCCGTGACGATGTCATCCTGAGCTCAGAGACAGGGTTGCCCAAACAATGAAAGCCTACGAGATAAAAGAGTTCGGCATCGATAAGTTAGAGATAACGGATCGCGAAATGCCGGAGCCGGGACCGAGTGATGTTCTGGTCCGCCTACGGGCGACTTCGCTCAATTATCGAGACGTGATGGTCGTGACTGGAACATATAACCCGCGCATGAAGCTGCCTGCTATTCCGTTCTCGGACGGTGCTGGCGAGGTTGTGAGCGTCGGTTCAGCCGTGACCAAATGGCAAGCCGGCGACCGTGTGATGCCGATTTTCGCCCAAAGATGGTTTGAAGGCGAAACGGACGAAGAAAAAAGACGGACGTCGTTAGGGGCGGGCTCTCAGTGGGACGGCGTTTTACGTGAGTACGCAGCTTTCAATGAAGAATCTGTGCTGAAGATTCCGGATCATCTTTCATTTGAGGAAGCGGCCACCCTGCCGTGTTCCGCAGTCACGGCTTGGAATGCTCTTGTCGTTTCTGGCCAGATCAAAGCCGGTGATACTGTGCTGACCCTCGGTACCGGGGGCGTGTCGATATTTGCCTTGCAGATAGCAAAGCTTTTCGGAGCCCGGGTGATCTCGACATCGAGCAGCGACGCGAAGATCGAGAAATTGATCGAACTCGGCGCTGACGGGACGGTTAATTACCGGGAACGTGAAGACTGGGACCGCGCTGTACTCGAGCTTACAGGTAGGCCGGGCGTCGATCACATCGTTGAGGTCGGCGGGGCAGGGACTCTCGCAAGGTCGCTCAACGCGGTCAGACTGGGCGGGCACGTAGCCTTGATCGGGGCACTTTCGGGCCCTGCTGGTTTTGACCCAGTAACCGTGTTTATGAAGGCGGTAAGGCTGCAAGGGATTTTCGTCGGTTCGCGGCGGATGTTTGAGGATCTGCTGAAGGCTGTCGACGTGGCAAAACTAGAACCGGTCATTGACCGAGTCTTTGCTTTCGACGAAGTCCGAGAGGCCCTTAGGCATATGGAAAGCGGTTCGCATTTTGGAAAGATCGTTATAAGGATCGGTCAATGATCGCGCGAAAAGACATTTTTCGCTTCATCCGATAATATTTAGTCAAGCAATTATAAAAATAATCAGGAGATACTAATGGCACATTTTGCAAAACAAATTACAGACACCAACTTTGAAACAGATGTATTGGGTTCGGATAAACCGGTATTGGTAGATTTTTGGGCGGAATGGTGCGGACCGTGCCGCATGATAGCCCCGACGGTAGAAGCGATCGCCGAAGAATATCAGGAAACGGCTCGAGTGTATAAGATGAATGTCGATGAGAATATGAACATTCCCCAACAGTTTGGTATTCGCGGCATTCCGACGCTGATACTTTTCAAGGGCGGCCAGGAGCAGGAACGCATCGTCGGTGCGGTGACTCGTGACGCCATTGCGAAGGTGATCGAAAAATACGTCTGAGGTATAGGCTAAGCTAACAAAAAAATGAGGGCCGGGAAAATTTCCCAGCCCTCCTTAATTCTCAATCATCAGACTTTATTTTAGCTCCCATATTGTCGGAGAGTCTCCAAAGAGTCCTCCCCAATGCTCATACAATACTCCACCAGTGCTCAGCCGAACAATAAAATAGCCGTCCAAAGGTGCTGGGTTATCCCTTTCTGGAGCTCGCCACACCGCGAGATCTGTAATGCCGTCACCGTCATAATCGCCATGGACCTCTAAATCGGTCGCGTTCGATCCCCACGGAATGTAGGCAATTGGTGCTCCGCTGCTCGGTAAATATATCCATCGGATCACAGGACCAACCCACCGAGTGACGGCGAGATCCGTCTTGCCATCGCCATCGTAGTCACCGGGCACATAAAAATCATTTGGCAGACCCCAAATCGTATTCGTGATTTCTCCGGGGGATCCATCAACGGTTCCAAACATTGTATAGACTACGGAAGCGTTGCCTTCTACTCTGGCAACCGTGAAATCTGCAACCCCATCACCGTTATAATCACCGATTAAAGCGGTATCACCTCCCATACCCCATGGAAGACCCGCGAACTGACCGACAAACGGCCCGCTGCTTGGGCTATACCAGAAAAAGCTTTGGCTGTTACCGGCACCCGCACGATAAATCGCCGGATCATCAACGCCGTCACCTGTGTAATCAGCGACGACTAGCGGATCGTCCCCCGGTTGGCCAATATGAACGAAGCTAAAAGTATTGTCACTGCTCTTAATGATCCAGAATCCAGAATTCCCCGTCTGCGAACGCCATATTGCAATATCGTCCTTTCCATCACCGTCAAAATCGGCCGGAACAATGAAATCAGAATTGAAGCCCCACTCTGTACCTGAATAAGTATTTGGTCCATTCAGCCTGATCCACCAAGTGAGAGTACCAGACCCTCCACCTGGCCCTGGCCTTACAATGCTGAAATCAGTTTTTCCATCTCCATTGAAGTCGCCAGGAGCGTCGCTAACAGCGCTGGTTTCAGCAGTGGCCAATACATCGAATCGATCACCGGTCCGGTTTTTCCCCGTCCCCTGACCATAAATGCCTGTTCCAGCAAGGCTCAATAACACCGTGAATGCCAACAGAGATAACTTAAATTTTGCCTTCATCACCACTCCTCTAGACCTAGTATTTATTTAATTCGGCGGACTTTAATTGGATATGTACAGAATTTTACCTACCGATGTAAATCGTGAGATGTAAATCTTGAGAAATCATAGCACACAATTCCTTGGTTAATACAGCAAAAAATGGTTATTTCGAAATTGTGGTTCCGATTTTTGGTACAATACTAGAATTATTAAGGTCCGGAAATAATGCCGCGAAGAATCTTCCTATCAATGCTGTTGTTTAGCTTGGGAATCTCCCTTGCCGCCTATGGGCAGAACAAGAAGCCCGCGGACGCTGATGAGGTAATCCGTGTTGACACTCAGCTTATAGATGTACCAATCACGGCAGTTACCCCAAAGGGGGAACCTGTAAGTGGGCTAAAACAGTCGAATTTCGTCATATACGAAGACGGAAAACGGCAAGAGATCGCGGATTTCTCCGCGGTTTCCGAGCCTTTCGAAGTAGCGCTTCTCCTCGACACGTCGGGCTCGACACGGGGTGAATTGGGGTTGATAAAAAGGGCCGCAACCGATTTTATTGCATATCTACGTACTGGCGATCGCGTATCGGTGATCGCTTATAAGACCGATCGAGAGCCTGGGCGGGCATTCGCCGCGAGCGAGGTGTTCACCTATTTGACCGACGATCGCAGAATTCTGCGATCGGCTGTCGACAATATCACCACGAGCAACGGAACGCCTTATTATGATTCGCTGCTTCAGGTGGCGGAAAGTGTGTTCGGCAAATCGCCACCTGACGGTTTTCGAGGCCGGCGTGCCCTAGTGGCCCTTACGGACGGCGTCGACTCAACAAGTGCCGTTGATTTCGGCCTTGCTAGATCCCAATTGGTGCAGGCGGGCATTATCATATTTTTCATCAAGGTAGACACCCGGCCATTCTTCGAAGAGAATCTGATGGGCGATTGTCAGGCAGCTATCCGATTTTCGCCCGCCCAACTGCGGCGATATTATCAAAGTTTCGGGCCGAAGAATCCTAATTTAACAACCAATTTTTGTGACCTTGGCGAATTTGAACGCCTTGCCGTCAGTAAACGGCTCTATCACATTGCCGATGAAGAAATGAGCGAACTTGCCCGTCTGTCGGGAGGAAAAGTATTTCCCGTTGACGATCTGAACGGGGCCCGAACCGCATTCCGGAGTGTTGCCGAGGAAATTGGCACGAAATACACGCTGAGTTATTATTCTAACAATGAGAAGCGTGACGGGTCTTTTCGAAGGATTCGTGTTGAAGCAAAGGGCCTGCCGCCCGGAACCATCATTCGCACTCGCGAGGGTTACGCGGCACCGATCAAATAGGGAATAAATCGAAGTGGGACAAATCTACAAACGGTGGTGTCTCGCGGATTTTTAATATGGATCAAAAATTTAGGCGGGTCTGCCTGATTGTCCTTGATAGTGCAGGTATCGGCGAGATGCCTGACGCAGCGGATTGGGGTGACAAGGGGGCAGACACGCTTGGCCACATTCTTGAGTCGCGAGAAGTGCGTTTGCCGAACCTTCAAAGGCTCGGGCTCGGCAATATTCGTCCTCTTGCAGGACTGCCCGCGGTTGAGACTCCGATCGGTTCCTATGGCAAATGCACGCTTAGATCGAACGGAAAGGACACTACAACAGGCCATTGGGAGATTGCGGGGATAATTCTTGAAAAGGCCTTTCCTACCTTCCCGAATGGCTTTCCCTCTCGAATTATCGACAGATTTGTAAGCCAGGCGCGTGTACCCGGAGTACTCGGAAACTTGCCCTCAAGCGGGACAGAGATCATAAAACAACTTGGCGAGGAGCATGTCAGGACAGGCAAACCCATAGTTTATACTTCGGCAGATTCTGTTTTTCAGATTGCCGCACATGAGGATGTGATCCCTATCGACCGCCTCTATGAGATCTGCAAGATCGCTCGTAACCTTCTCGACGGCGGCGACAAGGTCGGACGTGTTATCGCTCGACCTTTTTTAGGGAGCAGCGCTTCTGATTTTTGGCGTACTGAAAATCGGCACGATTACGCCGTTCCCCCACCTCCGGAAAACCTGTTGCCACTGTTAAAGAAAAACGGGCTTGATGTTGTTTGTATCGGTAAGATCGCATCGATTTACGATTCTGTCGGTGTTACTCAGGACCTGACTGCAAAAAACAACGACCAGGTGATCGATCAAACTATCAATGCGCTAAACGACGATTCAAAAGGCTTGATATTTAGCAATCTAGTTGATTTTGACATGCTGTACGGCCATCGCCGCGACACCGAGGGTTATGCTCGTGCTCTCGAACATTTTGATGGCCGCCTTATCGAGATCCTAGATGCCCTTGAGGATGACGACCTTCTCATCATGACAGCAGATCACGGTAACGATCCTACTAAGGACGGTAGCGACCATACCCGCGAGTACGTGCCACTGTTGGTCTATTCCAAGACCGCGAAGGCCGGTATTAACCTGGGGACCCGTAAATCGCTTTCGGATATCGGCCAGACAATCGCAGATAATTTTAGATTTGAATTAACCGCTGGTGAAAGTTTTTTGCTTGAGATCCGTTAACTCTCACTATTTCATTATCTGTTTAAGTGCCTTCCGCTGTTCATTTGTCACTTTATGATAAAACGGTTGGTAAGAAGAATTGTAGATTCGTACATCGCCGATCCGAGCGGTGCGGCTTCCAACCAACTTCTCCTAAGCCTTACTCCGGAGGAAACGGAGATCCTGGAAATGGTCAGACAATTTACCATGACCAGTGTCGAGCGGATAGTTTCTCTGCTTGACGCGACCAGGTACCTGGTCGAAAACAACATATCCGGAGACATGGTGGAGTGTGGTGTATGGCGCGGAGGGAGCATGATGATCATTGCCGAAATGCTGAAAAGGCTCGGCGACACGACGCGAGACCTCTATCTCTACGATACCTTCGAAGGAATGACCGAACCGACCGAAAAAGATAAGCAGTTTGACGGCCGTTCCGCCGGAGAATTATTCGATGAGATCACCAAGAAAAACGGGCCGTGGTGTTATGCTGATATGGACGGTGTTTCACAAAATCTGAGCAAAACGGGCTATCCGGACTCCAAGATAAAGCTCATTAAGGGTAAGGTCGAGGAAACGATCCCTTCAGTTATTCCAGAGGAAATTGCATTGCTTAGACTCGACACAGACTGGTACGAATCAACTCTTCACGAACTCGAATATCTATATCCTCGACTGGTTTTGGGCGGAGTTTTAATAGTTGATGACTACGGCCATTGGCAAGGAGCGAAAGCAGCTACTGACGAATATTTTTCTCGACTAGCCACCCGTCGACCGTTCCTGCACAGGATCGATTACACTGGGCGGTTGTTAATAAAGCCGTGAGGAAGTAGGTAAGAATAACCGAGGTGTTTGAGTGTAAACATAGGCTGATAAAGAAATTCTCGGAACCATACGAAAATTATGAAAAGTTTCAGATCACTGGCCGTATCATTTTTTCTCCTCGTGGCTATCTGCATTCCGGCATTCCCACAGACCAAAAAGGCAGATCAACTGGATCAATACAACGAACCGCCATCGCGTATTCGTGGAATGATCGAGAAATTTGGGCAGGACCAAGGGATACTGAATCGATACTACTCGGCCCAAACGTCGCCGAACCGATTTGCGAGGTTCAGACAGTTTTTCAGT
>JBGTBC010000468.1:0-2668 GCA_041749555.1 Pyrinomonadaceae bacterium
GGTCGTATATGGTCACGTACGGCATGATGCGTACACCACTTGCTATCGAGCAGCCGATACCTATAACGACATTTGCGTGTATTTCAACGTCCGGTGCGATCTCGACCGATTCATCGATGACCGCAGACGAATGGATAAAAGGATGCAGCTCCGGCTCCGGAAAAAACAGGCGCATCGCCCGCGTGTACGCTAAATAAGCGTCGACAGAACGCAGGACCGCTATATCATCGCGACCGGCATTCTCGCCCTGGTTAAGGAATACGGCAGATGCCCTTGTTTCCGCTAAATGATGCGTATATTTGGGATTGGCCAGGAACGATACATCACCGTCGGCGGCGATGTCGAGTCCGGCAGCAGACCTGATATCGAGGTCCGGCGAGCCCTGTTCGATCGTCGATCTGGTCTTTTCGGCCAATTCTGACAGTTTCATTAAGAAATTCCTTGAAAGGCGTCGGCGCGTGTGTCACACTATTTTTAGCAAAACAAATAGGCCCACGCAAAGTCTTGCGATCCACTCTTCGCCCGCAATACATTTTTGACAGGAGTATTATCTAAGAAATGAACCACACTGCAGTAGATCAATCCGCCGCAAAGCAAAACAAGAATTTTCAGCCAGCCGAACGCCGCGACGTTCTGAAAAACGAGCTGCTTGACGGCAAACTTGTCACGAAGCCGGCAGCCAACCGCTGGCATAACTTGATCAGCACTAATTTTGCGAACGCAATTGGAAGCCGGGTGCAGCGCAGCAGCTGCGAGGTTTATGCTAACGATATGCAGGTCCTGATCGGAAGTAATTCCATATGCTATCCGGATATAGCGGTGGTCAGCGGCGAGCCGTCGTTTACCGACAACAGCCAGGAAGTACTGAAAAACCCCACGGTCATAATTGAGATATTCTCAAGCTCGTCCAGTTCTACGGATCGCCAGCGAAAGCTCGAGGGCTTTTTAGCCGTTCCTCAGATCAAGGAATGCCTGCTCGTGAATGAGACCGAGATGCGGATAGAGCACTACGCCCGTCAGAACGCCAAACAGTGGATATATCGCATCTACAATGAGCGCGACGACGTCATCTCGCTCGAATCGATCCACTGCAAGCTGTCGGTCGCCGAGGTTTATGCCCAGGTAAAGGTCGAAGTTAGTGAGCTAAGCTCGAAAGCGGTGAATTGACTGTTTTGAGTACCTGCTTCAGCAGGCCTTCTATTCATGGTGTGGCCAACTGAAGTTGATACCCAGAACCCTACATCAAATTCACTGGGTCGATCTCTACATTTATCGTTCGGAGGTCACAGCCGTGCTGCTCGGCGTTGGAGAGGGCGATGTCGAGCGTTTCACGCATTGGGCGGCGGCCGGAGCCTTTTAAAATTATCTGGAGGCGATATTCGTTTTTCAGGCGTGAAAGCGACGATGGTGCCGGGCCGAGGATGCGAACGTGCCTGGCCGTGTTTGCCGCATCAAGTTCTCGCCGCAGGATATTCGCCATTTTTGAGGCGTAAGAAAGATCGCGGTGCTTGATGAGTATCGAGGCGAGCACAAAAAAGGGCGGATATCCCAGTCGCTCACGGTACTTGATCTCCTCGGCATAGAATCCCTCATAATCCTGTTCGCGTGCATGGCGAAGGGCATAATGCTCGGGGTAATAGGTCTGGATGAGCACTTTTCCCGCTTGATTGCCGCGACCCGAGCGGCCGGCCACCTGGGTAATTAGCTGAAATGTTCGCTCCGCCGAACGAAGGTCAGGCAATCCCAATCCAATATCAACCGAAATCACCCCGACGAGTGTTACATTTGGAAAATCGTGGCCCTTTGCGATCATTTGGGTGCCGACGAGCATATCCAGGCCGCCGGTCGAAAATCTCAGCAGCACATCTTCCAATTCGCCCTTGTGAGCCATCGTGTCGCGATCGACGAGGGCGATACGCATTTCGGGGAATTTCTGTGTAAGCTGTTCGGCAATGTTCTCAGTACCCTCGCCTACGTAATACAAATACTGGCTTTCGCAATGAGGGCAGGTTCGCGGAGCCTTTTCGCGGTAATTGCAGTAATGGCAGAGCAGCTTGCCGTCGGTGCGGTGAAAGGTCAGCGTGATATCGCAGTTTTGGCATTTGAGCGTTTCGCCGCAGGTTCGGCACAACACAAACTGGGAAAAGCCACGCCGGTTCAGCAAAATGATGACCTGCTCGCCCTTGCGATGCGTTTCTTTGACGGCATCGAGCAACTCATCGGACAAAGCGACATCCTTGCCCGCTCGTTTGAAAACCTCGCGCATGTCGATCAATTCGGCCGTTGCGAGCCCGAGCCCACCGATGCGCTCGGAGAGCCTGAGATACGTGTATTTTCCGGTTTGAGCGTTGTAGAACGATTCCATTGCTGGCGTTGCGGAACCAAGCACGACGACGGCGTCAGCTAAATGGGAACGCATCACAGCTACATCGCGAGCATTGTAAAATGGCGATTCGTGCTGACGGTATGATGTATCGTGTTCTTCGTCGACGATCACAAGGCCGATATTCTCTAGCGGGGCAAACACAGCCGAACGCGTCCCGATGGCGATCCGGGCATCTCCACGGCGAATTCGACGCCATTCATCGAAACGCTCACCGGTAGAGAGACTGGAATGAAGGATGGCCACATCCGGGCCGAAAACCGAACGCAATCGTCGCGAGAATAC
>JBGTBC010000469.1:0-34743 GCA_041749555.1 Pyrinomonadaceae bacterium
TGTTACTCACCCGTGCGCCACTCTATACACTCTCCGAAGAGAGCTTTAATCGTTCGACTTGCATGTCTGAGGCACGCCGCCAGCGTTGATTCTGAGCCAGGATCAAACTCTCGTTAGTTTCCTAGTTCATCATTTTGACAACCAAGCCTAAGCTTGGCCCGCCAACAGATGGAGATCCGTTGGACTTTTTGTTGTTCATACGAATTAACACATGGACACGCATATTTAGTTTTCAAATATCAACTTCACAACCTCAACTTCTCCGTCGAGGCGAAACTACTGATTATACAGAACCTAATCTGTATGTCAACCGCCTGAGCGAAAGTTTCTAACTTTCTTTTCAAACCAGCGAACTGGTCAAGCTCAGAGGCAATTTATGATTTTGTACCCAGACCTTTACTTTGTCAAGCGGCCATGGGGTGTTTCGTAACATTTATTACTTTCCCCATGAAAACGTCGCTTTTACGCCATTTCAAGGTAAACAGATCATAAATTCAAAGATCAAAATCGACTATTTGTTCGAAAATAAATTCCCTTCAACTACATTGAAGAGAATCAGTATTCCTCGCAAATACTCGTTTTCAGTCGAGCAAGGTAAGATGTTGTCACCCTATCGAAGGTTGCTTAAATTCTTTAGCCTTCTTCATCAAGCTCAATTAACATATTTCTATTGAGCGAAATAAGATTCCGAACGACCGTTCCTGGTTGTCTAATAAGATTTGGAGCGGGCGACGAGGGTCGAACTCGCGACTTTCAGCTTGGGAAGCTGACACTCTACCACTGAGTTACGCCCGCTTTTGGCAAAATTTTAGCACGAGCCCGCTCCAATTGCTACTTTCCGTTTGCTCGCAAATGTTCTTTCTGAAAAACCGTCTTTGCTGATATTCTGAGGATTATTCCAGCCCGGCGAAGTCCACATCTGTAAGGTCGGAGGTGACAGCAATTTTTTTCGATCCGAATCGGTACCGTTTGGAAGAAATTGAAATTGTGTAGGATCGATCGTTCGACACCTCGCTGAAACCATAAAAGCCTAAGGAACTCGTAATCGTGCTTCTAATCATTCCAGCGTTATCTGCCATTCTAACCACCGCACCACGGATGCCTCTGCCGTCCGGCGTCATAATCTGGCCGCTGACAGAAACCGTTGCTGCAGACGAAGCTAGAAACCAAGACCGTGCCGTGCTATCGCGCTTAAAGAAATCAAGGAGCATTGTGCCGACCTTCCACCGACCCGATTCCGCGGGATGGGTGCCGTCAGAGTTGAGGTCCTGACACTGCCACGTGAGCCCGTCCGAGCGTTGAACTGTTCCATCAGCCCACAAATACGGGCCCCACGCCAGCCATGGGGCGACGGTATTGTAATCCAGATCTCCCGCTACCGGATCGGGCGATCCGCCGCGCATCTGATGGATTTGAGATTCTATCAACCACTTCACCGAGAAGCCTGACTCATAGCTATATGGCTCGGGATTCAGCTCTGAGGAAGCATATCCGGCATAGATGCGGCTGGATAAGAAGACCTGTTGGAGATTCGGATACCGGACCTTTAATGCCCGCACTATCATTCCAAAGTAACTCTCAAGAAGGTAGGCGTCAGCGTTTGGGTCGGGCAATGAGACGGCCGGCCTCGCATTGGCATGCTTTAGCCAGACAATTTGAACCTGCTCTTCCGTAAGTCCAAGACTGCCTAATCGGGTAGTCCGAATCACATCATATGTAGACGCTGAAGGAGATATCCATTCGACGGCATCTCTACCGCCTTGAGCCCCGTTTACAATCACCAGGGTAGATTGGTTCACGCTCATATCGGCTGCAGCTTGGGCCACGAAGGACTCAGGGGCACAATTGGTGGCCGGACCTCCGCAGAATTCATTGGAGGTGTTTGACATTCCTATTGAGAGCAGAACGAATTTGCCGCTGGGACTTGGTTCCCCGTTAGCGTCAAGCGGCTGAATTCGATCCAGACTTTCGAGTCCCGCCAGTAGGTGATCGTCAGGGATCTGATTAGACCCAGCGGGATAAAGACCGCCCGTGAATTCGCGGTATATTCCAGATCCCAGGTCATTTATTGGAGTGAAATTAACCGAAGTTTTTGTGCAGTCAGACGCATCTACAGCCGGCAAGGGAGCTAGGATGATCCCAGCACATAATATCGACGTTGCGGCCATTACTGAAATAAGCACCTTCATAGGTAGATCTACCACCGTACATGAGACGCTTAGGTCGGGCAGTTGGTCTAACTTTTGGGGAGTATAGGCGATAGATACGCCGCTCGAAACCAATGGCTTTCTATCAATAGGGAAAGAATCTTTCGCTGCGGCAAACCTGCAATGCGCCCTAATGTCAGCTTTCCACTTTAGCTGACAGCAACATCTCAATTACCTCGCGGACGGCCCCGCGGCCGCCGTCAAGGCTCGTAACCATGTGGGCGGCGGAACGAACGATCTCATGAGCATCAGCCACTGCCACAGCCAACCCCACAAACGGGAATGCTTCACTATCCGGAGTATCGTCGCCGATAAATGCGACCTCTTCCCGAAGTATTCCGGACGCTAGTATCAATTCGTTCAGCGCGGAGACCTTGTCGTTCCTTCCTTGAAATAGGAATTCGATACCAAGTTGCTTTCCCCGCATTTCAACAATGGGCGAATCTCGCCCGGAAATGATCCCCGATCGAAAGCCCGCTTTGTGCCAGTCGACGATTCCCTGCCCGTCGCGAGCGTGAAAAACCTTCAGCTCTTCGCCGGAAGCTCCAAAATAAAGACGGCCGTCCGTTAAAACGCCGTCACAATCCATTATCAACAGTTTTATCTTTCTGGCCCTTTCGTTCAGATCCATCAATTATTGTCCCATCAGTTTCGGTGCTGTTTACCTAACCTCAAACATCTCGACAGCCGCCAGTTTCCAGGCATTGCCGACCTTTGTAAGCCTGTAAACTGCTAGCCCCGTTTCAGGCTCCTTATTCAGCAGCTTGATTTTCATGTCTGCCTCGACCAACAGGGTGTTGGCATCAATGCGGTCGACCTGCTTTATCTGTGTCTGCCAACTTTCGGTAGAACCCGATACACCGCCTGCAAATCGGGTAACCTCGCCAGGCATCACTAAGGCATCGACATCTGCCTTTCGGTTTGATGAAGCAGCTTTGTCAAAGTCGGCAAAAAACGATTTTACTTGGGGATCGATCGTTGAAGCCACGCCAAGCCGATTCCTGATGTTTCGGGCAGCAAGGCTTGCCCCGAATTCGGCATCAGCGGCTATCGCTGCGTCGATGGATTTGAGTGCGGCTTCCCGCTGGTTTGCTCGGCTGGCCGTCTCGGCAAGCCCTACATTGGCCCATGCTATGCTTCTCGATGTCGGAAGCGCTTCATTTAGCACAGCCCGAAATTCCTTTTCAGCTTCGGCATTTCTATTTAAAGCCAAGAGTGCCCTGGCGTGGATGATCCTAAGGTCGTCCAGGCGAGGGTTATCGCGAAGCAAGTTACGCGAGATCGCCTCGGCCGAGGCGAAGTCCTGTCTATCGAATGGCCGTTTCGCAGCAAGGACGGGGTCACTGTCGTCGCTGTCGCGCGGCTGAATATCATCCGAGTAGTCGGTTTGAGGGAAAAGGTTTTCGGTATCCACTTCGACTTTTACGATCTTATCAGCCGTCCGAAAGGCAACTTCTCCGTAACTTGTGGCCTTAATGGTGGTTGATGTCCTGAGCTTTTCACCGTTTTGGGTCGTCGCGACTACGTCAACTGTGGCATCAATGCTGCCTGTATTCCTGAGCGCTGATTTTGTCTCGGTCCCGGTGGCCTGAGGCAACCCGACCTGGAGATTCATGTCCGTAACCTGGTCAAAGAGGTAATCGATCAAGTCCTTATGCGGAGAAAACGCCGCGCGCAATTCAGAGAGTGTTAGATTGCCATCCTGCATTTGGGCTCGGACGATTTTGCCAAATTCGTCGATGCCGACTCGCCCGGCGATCAACCGCCATGCCATAGCGCCTTTATTGGCGACCACTGGGTAATAGTAATCATCCAGGGGCGATACTAGAGCCATCGGAGCGTCTCGCTTCGAAACCGACGCGTATGCGACCCGCTGCCGAAGACGCTCGACATCCGCCACGCTCTTACCAAATTTGCTTTCAATGAATTGTGTAGCAATGTATCGTGATAGCCCTTCGCTTACAGCACCAAATCCGTCGCCATTGACCGAAACTGCATTGCCCAGCCAAAGTTTGGCCGCTGCTTCGGCAATGTTCATGGCAGTAAGCGAATCGATCCGCGATCGCCTGAAAACCCCTTCTTCAACGATGATCGTACCGCCCTCGGCGAATCCGGCTCCGCGTCTAGCCCCGACAATACGGAGAGGCACATCGGGGCTATTGCCAAGAAAACCGGAAACGAAGGTTTTCGCCTCCAAAAGAAGAGCAGCAAGCTCAGCGGCTCGTTTTTGACCTTCCGCCCCGGAACCGACGGGCGAAAATACCGCCACCCCGCCTTCGTTCTTACTCTCCCAGCTGCCGGAAATGAAAAATGGCTGAACATTCAGTTTTTGGTCAAAGACTGCGACAGTCTCGACGCCGGATGAGATTACGCTCTGTCCTCCAGGAGCATTTACTCTGACCCTGACGGGAGCGGCATCCGCCCCTTTGGTAAAAAACCAACTATTGGGTGTCGGGTACCAGAAAGAAAGTGGCATGAATACCGAGGACGACGGTGTGATCGAGCCGACCGCTGAATTTTCTGTGAGTTTGATCTTGTATTCAACTGTTGCATTGATCACCGCTCCGGACGCCACGGATGGTAGGCGAATCGCGACCCGCTGCAAAATCCCGACGGCACCTGCCTTTTCCTGTGACTTCGAGAAATCAATGTTGGAATCATTGATCTTTACAACGCTGATCTCAGCCGTAGGCGTGATGCGGAGAGTAAGAGTAGTCGCCGGCTGTCCCGAAACATTCTTAACATTGAGGATAGCTTTTACAGATAAGGTCCTCGATGCATCCGCCGGAATCGTGACATCAAGATCGTATTTTTGGACTTGCCACGTGGCAGCCGGGCCGCTGCGGGCGGCGTCCTGGGCAAAAGTGAGAGAAAATAAGGCTAAGAACAGGGCGGAAAATAAAGTGCAAACAATTTTATTCATCTGGAATTCAACTTTCCGACGGTTCGGACACGATCTCATGGATCTGTTTAAGTTTTTTCAGCAATCCTTCGAGCCGGGAAAGCGGTAATTGGTTCGGGCCATCGCTTGGAGCATTCTTCGGATCATCGTGAACCTCCATAAAAACGGCATCTACACCGCAAGCCACACCCGCTCGAGCAAAGTTTTCGATGTATTCCGACTGCCCGCCCGTTGCCTTGCCCAGGCCGCCGGGCAATTGGAGCGAGTGTGTGACGTCGAAAACGACCGGCACTCCAAATGACCGCATCACCGGGAAAGAGCGAAAATCGACAACGAGATTATTGTATCCGAAACTCGCCCCACGCTCGGTAAGCAGGATCTTTTCACAGCCGGCCGCTTGCAGCTTTTCGACTATGTTCTTTGCGTCCCAAGGCGATAAAAACTGGCCTTTTTTTACGTTGACGGCTTTGCCCGAACGCGCCGCGGCAACAAGAAGATCTGTCTGGCGGCAAAGAAAAGCCGGGATCTGGAGAATATCGGCGACCTCAGCCGTTTTTTCGACCTGCCACGGCTCGTGGACGTCCGTAAGAACAGGAATACCGACCTCCTTCTTTACCTGTGAAAGGATCTCGAGCCCAAATTCCATCCCTTCCCCGCGAAAGCTCTCGATCGAACTGCGGTTTGCCTTGTCGAATGAAGACTTATAAACAAAATCAACACCGACATGAGAGCAAATGCCCTTGATCTCCTGCGCCATGAAAAGGGCGTGCTGTGTCGATTCGACGACGCATGGGCCGAGAACGAAGGACAAATTGCCCGTACCGAATTTGACGTTCTCAATCGAAAAGGAATGCATATTTTTCATTCTAAACAGCCGATTCCTGTCGGCAATATTCGATTACATCTGTCCTTGTATAATTCCACCAGATGAAACCGAGCCAAAACAACGGAGGAACCGGTTCTATTGCCAGACGAACCAAATCTGGTGTCGGTACGTCACTATTAGCAATTATCATTATTACCAACAATGTCCACCAAAGAACGTTTAGGGTGACAAGTAAAGGAGTTGCAATCCTTGCAATGGTCCAACCGTAAAATGCACCAACGGCTGAAGCAGCCGAAAAGACGCAGAGGAATAAAGATACCAATACTAACGTGAACGAAGGAACGCCATCCGGACCATACATTAAGTAGATGGAACCGTTTAGTGGTAGATTCCACAACCCGAATAACAAAACCTCTCTTCCAAAGGGCATGACTGAAAAGAACGGTAAAATACCATAGGCTAGCACGACGAATATCGTAACCACGTACAACCTTATGGGTTTACTGAGTCTTCGCATTTTACCCGCTATTCTGAAGTTTTTGCCTCTACTCGTTCATGTGTTTCGATCGGCTTTTCACGAGAGACGTCGTGTTCAAGATTCTCGCTATGAAGCCGATTCTGCCATGCAGCCTTCACAAATGAATCAAATAACGGGTGGACCGCAAGCGGTTTTGATTTGTATTCGGGGTGAAACTGGCACGCTATAAAGAAAGGATGCGCTTCTTTTGAAAGCTCGATGATCTCGACAAATTTGCCGTCGGGCGATACGCCGCTGAAAACTAACCCGTTTCGTTCCAATACGTCGCGAAATTCCGGGTTGAATTCGTATCGATGCCTGTGCCGCTCGCCTATTTCCTCCGCGCCGCTGTAGATCAGGCTCGCTAGAGATCCTTCCTTTAAGGAACACTGCCAATTGCCCAGCCTCATCGTACCACCGTATTCTTCGACATTTACGAGGTCACGCAGCTTGAAAATGATCGGAAAGGGTGTCGATTCGTTAAACTCCGTAGAGTCAGCATCGCGAAGGCCGCAAACATCCCGAGCGAACTCTATACAAGCGGTCTGCATTCCAAGGCATATACCGAAATACGGCGTTCCCGACTTCCTTGCATATCGTATCGCCCGGATCATCCCCGATATGCCGCGTTTACCAAATCCGCCCGGAACGAGTATAGCGTCAAAATCCTGAAGCTCATTCTCGTAGTCCTCGCGCATCAGATTCTCTGATTCGATCCAGCTCACATTCACTCTCAGATTGTTCGCCACGCCGGCGTGTGTCAGTGCCTCGCGAAGTGATTTGTATGAGTCCTCGAGTTCGACATACTTGCCCACTATCGCGATCCGTACGGCACCCGCGGTTGGGTCCTTTATCGTAGAGACAAGTTCACGCCATCGTCGGAGATCCGATGTTGGAAATCGCTCGGTCAAATGCAGATTGCTCACAATTAGCTCGTCAAGGCCCTGTTCGTGAAAGGCGAGCGGCACCTCATAAATTGTGCCGACATCAAGCGCCGAGATAACAGCTCCTTCCTGGACGTTACAGAAGAGGGCGATCTTTTTCCGCAGGTCAACCGGCAAGGGCCGATCTGACCGACAAAGCAGAACATCTGGCGAGATACCGATCTCCCTAAGTTCTCGAACACTGTGCTGAGTAGGCTTTGTCTTTAATTCACCAGCGGCGGCGATATAAGGAACAAGGGTCACATGGATGAAAATAGCGTTATCCCGGCCGACCTCATTTCCCATCTGACGAATCGCTTCCATAAAGGGAAGCGATTCGATATCGCCGACCGTCCCGCCGATCTCAACGATGAGTACATCGGGATCATGCATTTCAGCGACCGTTCGGACCGCGGCCTTGATCTCATCTGTAATGTGAGGGATCACCTGGATCGTTTTACCTAGATAGTCACCACGCCTTTCCTTTTCAATTACAGAGAGATAGATACGGCCGGTCGTCCAGTTATTTGCCTGGGAAAGTTTTGCGTTTGTAAACCTCTCATAATGCCCGAGGTCAAGATCGGTCTCTGCCCCGTCATCCGTAACGAATACCTCACCGTGCTGGAATGGCGACATCGTCCCGGGATCAACGTTGATATACGGGTCGAGCTTCATCATTTGCACGCTCATTCCCCGGGTTTCGAGTAAACAGCCAATGGAACTTGCCGCTAGTCCTTTCCCAAGGCTCGATACAACACCGCCGGTAACGAATATGTATTTTGTTTTTTTGTCGCTCATTGAATTCTCCCTACTAAATGGTCTCTTCGTGCGTATTGATCTCTTCCGTCGCCCCCGCTTTTCCCTCACGCTTCTTTTTCTGGTATCGGCCTTCTTTCATCTGTGTGATCACCTCTTTTGCCTTCGCTGCCTCCGGGTTCATCAGTTCCTGAAGTGCATTCATAGAGGCTCCCAATGCCGTTGTGCCCTCTGCGGCGTTGCGTTCAAAATCGTCGGAGGTGCGGGGCCTCGGTTTCGCCAGTGCGCGGAGGCCAAACACAACCCCGACCACCAGCAATAAGAAAAATACGCCGCCGATCCAGTCAGTCATTAGTCTCTAATATCCTCTTGACCCTTTCAAGGTCTTCAGCGGTATCGACTCCGATGGAGCTTTCGCTTACCTCAACCACGCGGATGCAAGCCCCATTTTCAAGCGCCCTAAGCTGCTCCAGCAATTCTATCCGTTCGAGCTTCGAAGGCTCCATATTCGAAAATTTGATGACAAATTCGCGCCGATATACATATAAACCAGTATGTTTGCGATATAGTCCCAGCAACTCCGGCTCGTTTTCGAGTGCTGCATCGGGAGAACCGTACCGCATTGTCGCCTCTCTCGGATATGGAATCGGTGAACGTGAAAAGTATATCGCGAATCCTGCATCATTGGTCACCACCTTAACTACATTACTGTTCATCAGCTCAGCTACGTCGTTGATCGGTTCGCTGGTTGTCACAATATCTGCCGTCTCGTCGCGGATCAATGTTTCGACGGCCCTATCGATGGCAGCGGGCGAGATCATCGGTTCGTCGCCCTGAACATTCACAATTATCGAACCTGTCGGCAGGCCTTCAGCAACCTCCGCGGTACGGTCACTTCCTGATTCATGATGGGTGGCGGTCATTAGAACCTCAGCCCCGTACCCGGTGACGACGTCATAAATGCGGCTGTCATCCGTGGCGACGATCACGCGTGTCACTCTAGCGGCTTTCGAAGCCTGGTCAAGTGTATGAAGTATCAATGGTTTACCGGCGATATCGCGCAACAATTTGCCCGGCAGCCGTGTAGACGCATAGCGTGCGGGGATGACAGCGATCACATTTTGTTGGGGATTAAACCCGCGTTGCTCCACGGGATTTTAGGTTAGAACGTATTCGCACAAACATCAAGAACGAAAAGACGAACTTGGAACTTAATTTTCCATTGGCTACACTCATTGACGTGGAACTCAATGAACAATTGACCAACGAAGAGTTTGAGCCGATCTCTCCGGAAGCCGTTGAGGTACTGACCAGTCATTCGCCGACTCCCAATGATCCGCCGTGGACAGCACTGCCGGCCGTGGCTGTTTGGATAGCCAGCATTTTGTTTGTCCTGGTGGTACCAACCGTCTTTTTACTGCCATATCTTTCTCTTCAAGATCCACCGATTACCGATTCCAGGGTTCTGATGGAATTTGCCCGGACGGACGCTACAGCGATCGCTGTGCAGATCGCCGCGATCATACCAGCACATTTATTGACGCTGTTGGTGGCATGGGTCGTCGTAACGCGCGGGCGGCGGTTCTCGTTTTTCAGAATGTTGGGCTGGGAAAAGGGCGGATTTGCCTGGTGGCATTACGTGGTGATCCTGGTCGCCTTTTTTGCGCTTGCGGTTGCTGTTGGAAATTACTTTCCGGAGAAAGAAAATGACCTGATCCGTATTTTGCAAAGCTCCCGAACGGCCGTCTATATAGTAGCCATCATGGCAACTTTTACGGCGCCGCTGGTAGAAGAGGTGGTCTATCGGGGCGTTCTATATTCTGCATTTCAGCGGACTTTTGGGATTCCGGCTGCTTTTGTTTTGGTTACAGCGTTGTTCGCGATCGTCCATGTTCCACAATATTACCCTAGCTATTCGACGCTATTTCTTTTAACTGTGCTTAGCCTTACCCTTACGGCTATAAGGGTCAAATCGAATAACCTGCTCCCTTGCGTGATTCTTCACACGCTGTTTAACGGCATCCAGTCAGTCTTTCTAATTTTGCGGCCCGACTTCGCCGTCCCTGTGATTCCCGATCAGGCAGCCTCGCTTCTTTATTTGCTCAAATAAAGAACGCCCGGAGGGTGGCCACTCGGGCGTTCTACTAGATCAGATTTTCGGCCCCACGGAATTAGTCGATCGGCCTGGTTCTTTGAGATGTCTTTGGGGCCGGTTGACTATTTTGAGCCGGAGCCGACGCGGCAGGAGTGAAGCCCGGCGAGGCCGCTCGACCAGAATTTGAGCGTTGTCCGGACCATGCATCTTGAGTATTATTCACTACCGTTTGACGTTGGCTTTGTCTCTCGACCGCGGTATACGGGGGTGCCACTATGGCTCCCCGTCGTCGTGCTTTAACCTGTACGCCCGTGCCCTGCCCGGCGGTGCCCTGAGGCACATAGGCTGGCACACGTGTCCACCAGGGGATCGTCCGCCAATCCATTCCCCATCCGAACCCATATCCGTAAGGCGAATACCACCTATTTCCGAACGGAAGGAATGAATATGCCCCGAAATAGGGGTTATAGATCCAAAGTCCAAAAGAATCGTACATTCCCCACCGATCATTATTGAATGAGCTGATCAGGGAATCGCGAATATCCTTCTGTTTCAAAGACGCGGTCACCTTTGCCAGATCCTTGGCTCTGGAACGGCTCCACTCATCCATTTCGTCGCGTTTTCCGCGATCGAACTTGCTGATGGCAATAGAATTGCCGATCGCCCCGACCCTGCCGGATCTTACTATAGTCGTTTTCGAGTCGCCCAGTTGGGCCTTTCCTTCAGTCACGGCCACCGTTGCATTCCCGTCAGGTCGAACATCTACCCTATACACCCCTGACTCGATCATCGAGACATGCCCCTTTGGAGTTATCACCGATACGCGAAAATCGTCTGTAGCAAAAACCTCAAAAATAGCGCTCCCGTTGTTCAGCTTGATCTGAAGGTCGTCGAGAGCAGTGGTCAAAAACTGAAATTCCGAATTCCCACCCACGCGCATATAGGATCCGGGATTCAAGAGGATTTCGGCCTTTGCAGCTGTGCCGGTGGAAACCCGGTCACCGATCTCAAGCCGGTCACCCCTTAGTAGATAACCCCCTGATCCGTCACCGCGGGAAATGGCCACTGAACCCTGAATATAATTAACTCCCCCGGCCCTTGCAGAAATAATATATTTGTCAGCGGTAGCCGAACGCGTTGACTGAGCAAATACTGCCACGCTCGAAGCCGCTAGTATCAAAACGACAAAGATTGAAGTAAAGATGTTTCTATTCATATGTTCTCCCCGGGGAAAGTTGGGTATAAAATGATAATAAGCCCTTTATACAATAAATACAATTAGTTTCTTGACGCTTTGCAAACCAGAAAAGTTTACAAAAAACGTGAACAACCCATACGATGCTTTTCGTTATCTAACTGTTGCCGGACGAAAGTCAAGGCGGCAATTTTATGGCGACTTACAAAGACCCGGACCTATGTTTTGCACCACTTCAGGTTATAGAACGGCTCCTTCAGATAAGGGTTGAGCTAGGATTCTCTGAAACGCTTTACCTGGACCGATCGCAGGAGTTAACCGATTTTCTCGATGCATACGGCTTCGATATATACGCTTTCTCAACCCGTAACGACAAGATCAAATACGACACTTATTCGACACCGGTCGTGCCTGGTGGGGATAATCACCACTGCTCAATAACGGCACACTAACGATCACAATTCCCTGTCAACTGAAGGAACGCGGAAGGTAGCCAAGCAGAAGGAGGCCTTCCGCGTTCCCTTCGTTTAAAGAGCCTTGACTATAAAGAGGGTTCCATCGTCGTCAAGAAATTTTCGCTCGGTAAAGTCGGCGACGCCTTTCCTTACGTGGTCAATGAGCTTTTTAGCCGGGAGATCAATTCCCTCCAGCACACGTTTGGCGAAACGTTCCTGCCCATATTCCTCGCCGTTCGGATTGGCAGCCTCTGTGATCCCATCCGTATAAACCACCATGACCTGGCGATCCTCAAACCTTATAAAATGCTGGTGGAAGTGGGTTCCGGGAAACATTCCCAACGGTGTGTCGCCATATTCGACAAAACGATATTCGCCATCCGGTTTTATGAGCAGAGGTGGATTATGTCCGGCATTTGAGAAAACGAAGGTCCGGTTCGTAGTGTCGAGAATTCCATAGATCGCGGTAATAAACTGGTTGTCTTCGATCGAGTCGCAAAGCAGTTCGCTGACCTTCGAAAAGGCTATGTTCGGTGCATAGCCGACCTGAACACACGAACGTAGAGACGCACGCAGAAACGCCATTAGCAATGCCGCCGGTATCCCCTTTCCCACGGCATCCGCGACGATGATACCCATTTGATCGTCAAATACTTTGACCCAATCGTAATAGTCGCCAGACACCTCCTCGGTTGGAAATACATACGCGCTGATATCAAAGCCATCCATTTGCGGGTCGCTTGACGGTAAAAGTTCCAACTGTACCTGCCTGGCGATCTCTAGTTGGGCCTCAATTCGTTTTTTCTCGACGACCTGTTCATGTAGACGGACCTTTTCGATAATAATGGCAACCTGCGAGGTTAAGAGCTGAAGGACTGCGAGATCATCCTCGGAATAAGCATCCAGTTGGTCGCTTTCGAGATCGAAAACGCCGATGACGTGGTCGTTTGAAATGATCGGGGCGAGAATTTCAGAACGTGTACGCTCTCGTGCCGCAAAATATCTTGGGTCCTTGCTTACGTCGTGGGAAACTATCGGCTTTCCAGTCTGTGCAACAGCACCGAGAAATCCCTCACCCATCTTCAACCGCGGCTCAATAAGATCAAAGCTAATGTTATAGCCCCGAATTGCCTTTGATTTGAATATGTATGGATCTTTGATCTCAGTGCCGAACTCGATCAGGTAAATACCCGCGGCGTCATACGGCAAGAGCGAGCCCAATGTGTCCATCACAAGATTCAGCACTTCTTCGAGATCGAGTGAGCGGCTGATCGTTTTGGTTATATCGAGAAGGAGCCGGAGCTTGTCGATCGTCGATATGCGCTCCTCTTTTGGTTCGTGATCTGAGGGGATTGTCTCTTTGTTATTCGGCATTAAACACCCTTGACTTATACGTTTCCCATAGCCGGGAAACTTTTATCCTATACTCTACCAGAGCCCGGCTGACATAAAAATGACGTGCGATCTCGTTCGTAGTCTTTCCCTGCTCTACCATACGCCGCAATGCAGTATACGGGACAAGTGCGGCCGCGCCGGTCGAATATGCCTCTTCCTCGATCGCCTCATTGTAATCCCGTGCGATGATCTGTCCCTTTTTATTCCGTTTCTCTATCGAAAGGCGGCTTGGCTTGTGCCCGAGGAATACATGGCAGATCTCTTCCATAAGCGTCGCATTCTGCCGGTTCTTACCGTGTGTGGGATTGAGTATGATCAGCTTTCGCCCGTCTGGCAGCGTGTGCGAGGCCGCACCGCCTGACCAAGCGTTTTTTCCTTCGCCAACTAGGTGCTGACGCGTCGTTTCGGTAAGCAATGGTTCGATCTGGTCGAAAGACGCTACAAAGAGCCTGGCAAACTGCGCGAGCTTAAAAGGATCAAGCCTCTGGTCGTCACGCCAAAGGCCCGCAAACTCACGCAAGCCAATTGCCCTGATCTCGTGATGTCGGCCTTTTTGTGTAGGTGGCAGGTCTGAAGGATCCACGGTTTAGCCTTTTGTCGAGCGAATATAATTCCGAGATCCTCAAAGCGTTAAACTTCTTTAAACTCAGAATCTACGTCTTCGCTTGAGAGGGCTACGCGGTAATTTTTCGATTGCACTTGTTTGGTGATCAGCAGATCATTTTTTGTCTTTAGCAAGTCCGCGCGGTTATACACGGATAGTTCAAAGTTATACCCGTGAGTAATAGCATCCTTAGGACATGCTTCGACGCAAAAGCCGCAAAATATACAGCGGCCGTAATCGATATTATAAACGCGGGCATACCGCTCGTCGCGTCCGATCCGCTCCGCGTACGGACGCGGGTCGTCTTCGGCCTCGATGTAAATGCAGTCAGACGGGCATGCAGCCGCGCAAAGGTAACAGGCCACACACTTCTCTTTCCCGGCTTCGTCGACGTGAAGCAAATGTTGGCCTCGATAGCGGGGTTGAACCGTGACCGGTTCGTCCGGGTACTGCACGGTCCACTTTTCGCGAGGGATCTCCGACAAGGTGCGCTTCATTCCCTTAAGGATCGCCACTGTTGAATTAATTACTTCTGAAATTACGGACATAAAAAATTCGACCTATCGGGCCGCGTCCATTATCATTGCCATACCGCCAAAGAACAAAAGGAATATCCAGTAAGCCAGTCCCAAAATGAGCAGCAGTCCGCCTAAGATCATTCCGGCTATCGCCAGTCCTTTTCCGCCGTAGACGTCGGGCGAGTTATTTGCGTTCTTCATTCCGATGAACCCAGTGACAACGGCGGCGAGCCCGGTCACCGGCGAAACATAACAGCAAAGAGATAGTATGCCCAGCACAAGCGAAACGATCGGCAGCGTCTTGTTCTGGCCTGATGCCCCTTCTACCGCAGGCGGCTGAAACGGCGTGTTCGAACCGATCTGTTGATTTTCCCAGCTTGCCTCGGGTGCCGGTGGCGGAGTCCATTCCTCAACCGGGGCAGGGGATGGTGCCCATTCCTCAACCGGAGACGGTGGCGGTGTCCATTCTTCTACCGGGGCCGCGGAAGGGGTTTCAAATGGATTCGCAAATCCGCCCTGGATGATAGTCTCGGCCTCGTTAAACGTTTTGGATTCAATCAATGGCTCTTCGAAAGACGTTGCTTCCAAAGGTGTGTCAGGTGCGCTGCCTGACGAAAAGGGCGATGGCGGAGGAGAGATGTCGCCGAAGCTGGGTGACGGCACATCAGGAATGTCGAAACTTGGAAGCTCGGGTTCCGGGGCAGACGGCGGAGGTTCAGATTCCGTGGCTGCGGTTTTGGAAGCAGACGGGTCGGATTCTTCCAAAGAAGTGTCCTCGATCGACGGATCTTCGAAAATGCCGGGCTCAGGGGTAATGTCGTCGGGCTGAAGGGCGGCCTTCATTTCGGAATCCGAGGCATACATCGTCTTGAGCGGGTCCGTATCCTGCAGGTCCAGCAAGTCTTCCGGTTCTGTGATGGCCTCCGCTTCTTCGGGCTGAGGAACAAAAGGCTCAGACGTTTCGACTTCCGGTTCCGGCGCAGGAGCTGTAACTCCGACAATTGTTGCAAATGGATCGAATGGCGCGTCATCGACAAGCGGTGTCCCGTCGACCTGACAAAACCTCATCGAGTCTTCAAATGTCTTTTCGCAAGTCGGGCATTTTTTCATGTGTTTTGTTCCTTCTGATGAGAAATTATTTACAGGAGGCCGCCAGATATTAGCTTTACCTAATACCCAAGAACCAAAACCTGACGCCTCCTGATTTTATACCTTTCCGCCTACACTAATTCAAGTTTGCTAAAGAAATAGGAGATCTCGATCGCCGCGTTCTCGTCTGAATCCGAGCCGTGGACTGCATTCTCGCCAATCGACGAAGCGAAATCCTTACGGATCGTCCCGTCTGCTGCTTCGGCAGGATTTGTAGCACCCATAAGCTCCCGCCACGCCGGAACGGCATTTTCTTTCTCCATAGCCAAAACAACGCACGGGCCACTCGACATAAATTCCGTTAACTCGCCATAAAATGGACGCTCGGCATGGACCGCATAAAATCCCTCGGCATCTTTCAGGCTCTGATGTATCAATTTCATACCGCGGATCCTGAATCCCGCACCCAATATGCGCGAAATGATCTGTCCCTGCTTCCCCGCCCGAACCGCGTCGGGCTTAATTATTCCAAATGTTAAATTGCTCATTAATTATTAATTCCCTTGTTAAGCTATCCTTTTTTTTTCGCCGTCCCTTACTCCGGTTCCGGCTCACGTGTCTGGATATCGTAAAGCATCTTCGAAAAATCGATCTGATTCCAAACCTCGACGAATTTGCCGTCTTCAAGCCTGCAAATTCCCCCGCCGGTAAATTCGACCTTCACTCGGCTGGGATCGAGTTCGCTTAGCGGACCGCGCTGCGTTCCCGTTACCGTGTATCGGCAAGCCATCTTGTCTCCTTCGGAAACAACATCGTGAACCGTAACGTCAAGGTCGGGGAACGCGGTCAAAAATGTTGCGTGAAACTCTCGAAAGCTTTCAAGCCCCGAAACGGGAGGTCCGTCCGGTCCGGTCAGACCGTGATGAAGTGTATCCGCGGACATCATTTCTTCGATCGTGTCCGTCCTCTTCTGATTCCAAACCTCGTCAAACCAACGGTGTAAAAGTGTTGGATACTGGCCTGACATACAAATGTCTCCTTGACAATTTATGCGGCTGAGCTTTGTGCCAAGACTTCGACGATAGCCCTTCCGATATCCGCTGGCGACTCGACCACACGAATTCCCGCCTCGGTCAATGCTTTCATTTTTTCGGCTGCTGTACCTTTGCCGCCTGAAATTATGGCTCCGGCGTGGCCCATGCGGCGTCCGGGTGGTGCGGTCTGGCCGGCGATGAAGGCAACGATCGGTTTTGTAACATTCTCTTTCGCGTAAGCAGCGGCGTCTTCCTCAGCCGTGCCGCCGATCTCTCCGATCATCACGATCGCTTCGGTTTCGTCGTCGGCCTGGAATAGCCGCAGGGCATCAGTATGATTCGTCCCGATTATCGGATCGCCGCCGATCCCGATCGCGGTCGATTGGCCAAGGCCCAGTGCAGTGAGTTGTCCGACGGCTTCGTATGTAAGCGTACCGGAACGCGAAACTACACCGATATTACCTTCTTTATGTATATGGCCGGGCATAATGCCTATCTTGCATTTGCCTGGCGAGATGATCCCAGGGCAATTCGGCCCGATCATACGCGTCGAACGCGACCTGAGGTATTCGTTGACCTTAACCATATCCGCCACCGGGATGCCCTCGGTAATGCACACAACCAAAGGCAAACCGGCGTCGGCAGCTTCCATAATGGCATCCGCTGCAAAAGCCGGCGGCACATAGATCACCGAGGCATTCGCCCCGGTCCCTTTCACCGCATCAGAAACGGTGTTGAAGACAGGCACACCTTCATGCGTCGTGCCGCCTTTTCCCGGTGTCACGCCGCCTACAACATTAGTGCCGTAATCCCGCATCTGCAGCATGTGAAAAGTGCCCTCTTTACCGGTGATGCCCTGGACGATCAGGCGCGTATTTTTATCTACTAGGACTGCCAAAACGAGTCTCCTTTTTCCTCAGTAGGTACTCAAACCAACAATCGAAAAGTATAACACGGCAAGTGAATAGCTCCACAAACCTGAATGGTTCCAGATGCACCTAAATAAACGAAAAAGGCGTCGGGACAATTGCCTGCGACGCCTAAGAAAATAGAATGCAGAAAACCTATCTCACGGGATTTTCCATGTAGTACATCGCCATAGGTTTACCATTCTCACGAGCGTAGATCGCAACAGACATTACATTCTCGGGAAGTTTGTCCGCGCCACATGTTCCCTTTTGCGATGCTCGATAAATGATCATCGTCAGATCCTTGTTGATCTCCATCGCCTTCATTGGTCCCGCAGTAGCGGATTCAACCTTACAAGGCGGATCAAATGCCCCTTTCAGATAAGCTTCCCGGTCAGAGAATCCTGCACGGCCATTTCCAACAAATTTTGCAGAAACATGTTCCTCGAAAGCCTTCCTGTCCTGTGCCTTCCAAGTGTCCCAAAGTTTCTTTTCGACAGTTACAATATCTTCCGGCGCAGCAGAAAGGCTGGCAAGTTCCTTTTCCTTGTCAAAGGGAGTCGTGGGCGGCGCGTATTCGCCCTTTGCATCCGCTGCCGGTACTTCCTGATAATACATCGCCTTCCATGCTCCGCCTTCGTTGGCATAGAGGACCGAGACATTCACGGGATCCGGCCCGGCTTTTCCGTCGCAGGTGATCGGAGCAGTCGCCTTAAAGGTGAGTAAAGCAACACCGTCGCCAAGCTCAGTCATCTTCTCATCTGAGAAAGCGAGGCTCTTCATTTCACAATTGTGTCCAGTCCAACTCTTCATCGTAGCCGCACGGTCATTCGCTCCGCTGTTGCCGATGCTGACAAATTTCGAGGCCATATAGCCCTCGAGGCCATCAGCCTTTTTCGCCGCCCAGTCTTCCCAAGCCTTCCTTTCGATAGCGATCAAGGCTTCTTTCGTAGGTGCGGCTGTTTTAGGCGCGGTGGCCGTATTCGCAACATTTGCATTGGACGCATTCGCATTCGCGGCTGGTTTGTTCTCAGACACACCGTTACAAGCCGAGATCAGGCCCACCGCGGCTATAAGCATCATCGATACGATTCTGGTTTTCATAATTTTTTCTCCTCTAATTGGTAATTGTATGAGCTGTACTAGTACAGCATCGGCTGCCCGACGCATTGGTGGGGTCAAGAGTCTCAGTGCCGGAAATATGACACGCTTCGTTTACAAATGCAATCTCCGAAACGTCTATAAAATTGAAAAAGTCGAAACATTGCGTGGGTGATCCTCGTTTACTTCACTGCTGTTAACCTCGCTTTTCGGCTCGATCAATATGCGGCAATTGTATTCTTTCTATTCCGACGCATTCTGGATCGCTCTCAAATCGATCCTTGAGCATAAGCTGCGCGCCTTCTTAACGCTTATCGGAATCATTATAGGCGTGGCTGCAGTGGTCGTCGTCGGGGCATCCATCGACGGGCTCAAAACATACGTTGTTTCCACCGTCACAAAGGTGATCGGGGCTAACAACTTCATGATCACGCGGATGGCGAATATCGGCAATTTGGATGAAGCCGAATGGGAGCGTAGGAGCCGCCGCAACAAGGACGTCACGTGGGACGAATATCTCCACATTCAGGAAAATTGCCGATTGTGTTCCTTCGTGGGCGCCAGCATATTCGCCGGGTCCGACCTTGATCAGGACGGAGTGGAAATGCCCTCAGTCCGCACCATTGGCGTGACCGATAATATGTACGAGATCGAGAACAAGACCCTTTCCGATGGCCGCTTTATGAGCCGTGAGGAGGTAAAGCAGAGTTCTCGTGTGGCCGTGATCGGCAATGACGTAAAAGAACGATTTTTTCCACACGCGTCCGCGGTCGGTAAAGAGATCAAGATCCGAGGGGTTCCTTTGAAAGTTATCGGTGTCGAAGAAGCTCGCGGGACGTTTATGGGCGATTCGCAGGACCGACATGTTTACATACCCATCACCTTGCATCAGCAGACCTTTAACCGGTCGGGAGGCTTGCAGATCCGCGGGACAACATTAGACGAAGAGGATTTCAAACCGGCGATCGAGGAAGTGCGTCTCTTGCTGCGGAACAGGCGCCAGTTGATAGGAAGCGAAGAAGATACGTTCTCGCTGGTAAATTCGGATGAATTTGGCAGCCAGATGGACCAGTTCACCGGAGCCATTGCCGCGGTGGTAATTCCGATAACGATGATCATCCTGGTGGTCGGCGGCATCGTCGTAATGAACATTATGCTGGTGTCGGTGACCGAAAGAACCTTCGAGGTCGGCCTGAGAAAGGCACTCGGAGCGACGCAGAAGCAGATCCTTCTCCAGTTCCTGATAGAATCGGCCTCGCTATGCGTCGTCGGAGGCGTTATCGGATTGCTATTGGCACTTGGGGCCACTCAGCTCGTGGGCTACCTGCTAGGCATGGTCATGACGATCACGCCGTTCTATGTTGTTATGTCGATCGGCGTTTCAAGCCTCATTGGCATCGTAGCCGGGCTTTACCCAGCCTGGAAGGCATCAAGGCTGGACCCGATCGTAGCGTTGACCAAGAGCTAAAGACCGTACTTCCCTTTGGGAGCTTCTATACCGAGGAATTAAATTAATGAAGATCTCAACATCATTACCGATCGAAGTGCTGAAGATGGCGTTCGACAGTATCACGTCTCACAAGTTTCGCTCTGCGCTTACGGTCATCGGCATTGTGGTCGGGGTGGTCACAGCGATCGTGGTTTCGACGATACTCACTGGAATGCGGCAAAGCATCGTTTCGATCGTTGAAGAGTACGGAACGAACAACATCTACGTCTTCCATCTTTCGACCGGCTTTGGCCCTCGGAACCGCGACGAACGCAACCGCAAGCCGCTTACAGAAGCTGACGCGATGGCCCTTCTTACCCAGTCCGACACGATCGAGGATGTTTCACTCGTCGCTCCAAGCATCGGATCGTGGGGCAGTGGCTTTGATGACAATCTCGTTTATGAGGGTAAAAACTACCGCTGGGCACTGACCGACGGCGTGTCGACGAATTACGCGAACATCGCAAACCTAGTCCTCAAACATGGGCGCTTCCTGACCGAGGCCGACGATTATCAACGCCGCAAAGTGCTGGTGGTCGGTGTAAATACAGTTGACGCTTTGTTCGACGGTGACGGTGAAGAGGCAATTGGCAAGGTGGTCAGGATGAATGGCCCCACCTGGGAGATCGTCGGTGTCATTGAAAAGAGAAAGGCCGGTTTTTTTGGTGAGAACGAAGAGGACAGAAAGGTTTTTATGCCTTTCCGGACCGCCCGCAAAGAGGCACCGACCCGCGACTCGATACTGCACATAGTTCAGGCGAAACCAGGGCAGGTAAACGACGCGGTGCTCGAGATCGAAGGTATTTTGCGTCTGCGTCGTGAGGTCAAGTATGGCGAACCTAACGACTTCGACGTCAAGACCGCCGAAAATTTCATCGCTCAATTCGACGGCGTCATTGGCGGCGTGGGCATAGCCGCGATCGTTATCTCTATGCTTGGACTGCTGGTAGGGGGCATCGGCGTGATGAACATCATGCTTGTCTCGGTCACCGAACGCACAAAGGAGATCGGTATTCGCAAGGCCATCGGAGCGACTCGCGGAGCGATCGTGTTACAGTTCCTGGCGGAAGCTATGGCGATGACCCTTTTTGGTGGGGTGGTCGGCGTCGTGATCGCGCTCGGCATCAGCAACCTGATCATTTTCCTGATACCGTCGATCCCAGCCCAAATACAGCCTTGGATGATCGTTGTCTCGCTCGGCGTCTCAGTAGGAATAGGGCTTGTTTTCGGTGTCCTCCCCGCCCGAAAAGCAGCAAGACTCGATCCGATCGAATGCCTTCGTTACGAATAGCGTTTACTTGAATCTAATGGCACTTTCCGCGAACGTAAGGGAAATCCATACCGGTCGGCTTGCCATTCATCGTTCCTTCAATGCGAGCGGTAAGCGTATCCGTCCCTGCCAGCTTATAGATAATGCGCTGCGGGAAATCGTGAGCAGGGTTTTCGAAAACAGCCTCATTCGCCGCCCACTTTACCAGCTTAAAGGAAGTTTCGGATTTGCTCTGTGAGGGTTTGGCAATGTAATGAATGCCGGTCTCGTCCTGCGCGATCCGGAGATACTCGTAGCTGCCCATCTTGCCGTTCCGTACACTCCGCGCCATCCCAATCATCGCCCCGCCGACGGGCGACATCCATTGCTCATTTGTGAGCGATTGTCTTTCGGGTTTGTTGATCTCCCAGCAACCAGCGATAAACGCTACCGACTCCATTGTGGGCTTTGCTTCCTGCGCAGTGACGCCGAAAGTGAAAATGCAAAGTGAGAGTGTAACGTTGAAAACGATAAATAATTTCTTCATTTTTGATGTTTCCTGTGTCTTGAGATCGATCCGGACGACATTTACGTCATCGGCCAATAGTCTACCGATGAAGAAAATCGGAGTATTGGAAAAATCCGACAACTACTCAGAGGCGATAAACAATTCGGTGATACCGTGAGTTTTTTCTAGATATCTCGATGGGCTCATACCTGAATACTGTCGAAAATCTCTGATCAAGTGCGACTGGTCGTAATATCCAAAATGATGAGCGGTGTCGAGAATGTCTGGCTTGTCATCTGACTCAATAGCTCGGAGAACGGCCTGAAAACGGACAATTCGTGAAAAGGCTTTCGGCGAAAGACCAACGTACCGGTTGAATTTTCGTTCGAGTCCCCGTTCGCTCACGCCGACTTCCCGGGCCAGGTCACGAACTGTTCTGGATCCATTCAGAGCCGAGATCGAAGCGACTGTTCCATTGATAACGGGATCAATGCTTACCCGCTTTCGCATCCGCTGAAGCAAGGCCTCCTCGGCAACGGCGATCTGAGTATCAAACTTTGTTGAATGCCACATTCGCTCCTCGATCTCATGGACTGAGGTTCCCCACAGCGATTCGAGAGCCTCGATACGGTTTGCCAGGGAATTCATTTCCAGATCGAAAAAAGGAATTGCTCCCGTCGGCTTAAATCGAATCCCAAAAAGCCTGACCTCTCCCGTCGGTTGGATCAGAATTGTTCTCTCGATTTGCCCAGCGACAAGGCTCGACGGCTGAGTTTCAAATTCGCCATTCGAATGATATCTCCGGAATCGATCCGCCAGATTAAAAACGATCTCTACGCATCCGTCGGGAACAACCGGTTCCGGCGAACCGCCATCTTCATTGCGGCCATACTCAAGCGACCAAAAGCACTTGATATGTTCAGCGAGACGCGGCGATGGCAATTTTTCGCAATACTTCATCCGGTCCTCGAGGTTAAGCGCATTTTACCCGGACCATCGGGAACTCGATCCTTCGCCGTTTTGGCCGTTCCGATCCGAGCCCCTCAACTATCGCGGTCATCGATTTGGGGCCATTGGTCGTATAGGTGATCGTTTGTGGGAAATCATGCCCTAGATTTTCGAAGACAACGTTATTTTTCGAGGCTGACTTAAGTTCAAACGAGGTGGGCGTTTCGTTCTCTGATGGCATCGCAATGTAATAAAGGTTGTCGCCCTTCTGAATTATTCTGAGAAATTCGAAACCTGACATTTTGCCGTCGGTCAGTGTCCGTTTCATTCCCAGCATCGCGTCGCCCAACGGAGACATCCACTGTTCCGAAATGACGATCTTGCGGCCGGGGATCTTCATTTCCCAACAACCGGCTATAAACGCGACCGAGTTCAGCGAAGGCTTGGCATCCTGACCAGAGGCTCCGGTCGCTACAACTAACGACAGGAGCGAAAACGCAAGACAATTCACGAGCTTCTTCATAATCTATTGGTTCATGAGGTCTAGAGTTCAACGCTCTGGCCGTACTGAGGTACCACGACGTTCCATCCGAATCGTTCGCGAATGTGCCCTGCCATAGCTTCTGCAGCCTTAGGTTCTCCGTGAGTAGTGAAAACGGTTGTTGGGGCTTTGGTCAGCCCGCTAAGCCATTTCAAGACCGCTTTCCAGTCAGCATGAGCTGAGAACCCTTCTACTTTTTCGATCTTACATCGGACGGGAACCCAGTTTTTCATTATCTTTACTTCCCGCTCTCCATCCTGTATTCGCCGTCCGGTCGTTCCCGCGGCCTGGAATCCGACAAACACTAAGGTAGCGTTCTCATCCGGCAGCAATCTCATAGCGTGATGCAGAACACGGCCACCGGTCAACATACCTGACGCCGAGATTATGATCCTCGCCCCTCGAAGATCGTTCACATTTTTTGATTCCTCACGTGTAGCCGCCGTTGTCATTGACGCAGTCTTAAGCGGGTGCTTCTTATGAGCTAATATCGACGCATATTCGTGGTCGTGCTCTTCATTCCAGCGGTTATACACCTGTGTCGCCTGGGCAGCCATTGGCGAATCGACAATTACCGGCAGCACGGGAATTCGCTTTTGGTCCTCCAACTCTCGGATCATATACAAAACTTCCTGCGTACGTCCCACCGCAAACGCGGGTATCAGAACTGGGCCCTTTCGCTCAGCGGCTTCATTTATGATACGTGCGATCTGAGAAGCCGAATCGACATCTCCATGCAACCGATCGCCATACGTCGACTCACACATCAGATAGTCGCAATCGGGCGGATGGGCCGGGTCTTTTACTATGGGCTGATCGTAATGTCCGAGGTCACCCGAAAATAGAAACCTGATCGACGAGCCACCCGGTCCGGCGTTCTCCAACTCGACCAGCACAAGGCTGGCACCCATTATGTGTCCCGCTACCATGAAACTTGCTTTTACACCCGGGCATATCTGGACCGGTTTACCATCGTTTGCGACCGGACGAAGCAGATCCAATGCGTCCCGGGCATCACGCTCATCGTAAAGGGGCAAGGCTGGCGTGTGGGTAGTTAGATTGTGCCTATTTCGATAATCGGCCTCCTCTTGCTGAAGCCGCCCCGAATCAGGAAGCAGAATTTTCAGTAGATCGCCTGTTGCACCCGAAGTAACCACGGGGCCATTAAATCCCAGTTTTACGACGCGGGGCAGGTAGCCTGTGTGGTCGATGTGAGCATGCGTGATTATGATCGCGTCGAGATCGGCCGGCACAAAAGCCGGTTCCTGCCAATTGAGTTCTCTTAATTCCTTAAGCCCCTGGAACAAACCGCATTCTACAAGGACCTTTTTGTCATTGTGTTCGAGCAAGTATTTGGAACCGGTTACCGTGCCGACACCGCCGTAGAAAGTGAGCTTTGCCATTGAGACAATATACAGGCTAATGAGTGATCAGTCGATACCGCGGTTTAGGTATCGACGAAACCTTCTGATCAACCTGTCGTCATATGTGGAAACAGAATCACTTTGCGCGATCCCGGTAGCTCTTTGGAATAATTCTTCCTGAGCCTCGCATGGGACAATAGCGAGCCGGCAGTTTCACCGTCTTGACCGAAAACGGCCCATCCGATGTTCAGTCCGAGTTCTAAAGATTCCTCACCTCCAAACTCCAGCCTGGATTCTGCGATCGCGTTCTCGATCCTTGAAATGATCTCGTGGGTTACGTCCTCAGAGGCCGTTGGCAAAACGGCGAGGAATTCATCATCATGCAATCGAGCAAAAAAATCCATTCCCCGCAGATTTGCCCGAACGATTTGGCCGACTTCTCGAAGGGCTGCGTCGCCCGCTGAATGTCCGGCTGAGTTGTTGATCCCGGAAAAACGTTTGATATCAATAGCGAGGATCGAAAACGGGCGGCCTTTCGGATGCCGTTGGGCATCTGCGATATTTTCTTCCAAGATTACATGAAATGCACGTTCATTTGGCAGTTCCGTGATCACGTCCATTAAGGCACTTGCCTGGTTTCTTTCAAAGATCATCGAGCTTACGACGACTGGCGACACTCGGGCCCCTATGGCCTCAAATAAAGGGATCTTAGAGTCGACCGCTCGCGCACCGACGGGAAAAAACAACTGAAGTACCCCGATCACCTCGGCACCACGAAATAATGGTATTGCGGCCAACGCACCATTCAACACTCCGGATCTGAACCAAAGATCTTCCTTCTCCGGCGATGCGTTGTTGATCACCAAAACTCGCTTTGCGGAAAAACACCGGTCTGACAGTTCCTCGGTCAACGCAAGCGACTTTTCCGGGGGAGTAGCGGTCTCGATCGCCCAGACGGCCGCGGTGCGCAGACGCGTTCGGGATTCGTCCAGAAGCCAAAGCGCGGTGCCTCTGCAGCCAACAAGTTCGCAGACGCGGCTGGAAACGGATCTAAAGACGTCCTTAATTTTTAGTGAGCCGGCAATCAACTCGTTCAGTTCGCTTAACTCGCGAAGATCGAGTTCAGTGCTGGCCAGTGTGCCGGACAACGAATGTCTCATTAATTTACGATCGGACTGGGAAGCAATGGCAAAGAGGGAGGATTCTTCACAATTCTCAAGATAGCGTGATGTCAATATACAAGTCAAACAAATTCTCGGGCGACGGCTAGGCTGCCGATGGGCTGACCTTAGTATTTTTGCCATTTTGGCGGCAAAAATATATTTCTCATTTATCGCTTTATTATCCTTTGCAGGGTTGACTATTACTGCGCAGATTACTATATTGACGTTTGCTTCGAATAGAAAGAGTTCGAGGCATACCCGGCTGTGTTCGATCAGCCGATTTTAAATTAGATAGGCAAAAAAATCTTTGAGAAAGATTAGGAGTTTGAATAATAATGAAAAAGGTAATTGTACTTTCGACAGTTCTTGGATTAAGCGCTTTGGGCATGGCTTGCGGCGAAGCGGCAACCAACAACACAGCTAACCGTCCGGCTAACAACGCAAACAGCATGACAGCCATTAACGCAAAGACACCGGCACCGGTGACCACCCCGGCAGCAACGACGAATACCAATGCGTCGAACACGTCGACCACAACGGGAAACACAGCCAATGCTAACAAGCCAGCTAACACGGCTTCGCCGAGCACCGCCAAAACTCCGTAATACGGACATTTGGCTTTAGATCAGAACGCCTCGTTTCAAAATGGGGCGTTCTTTTTATTTGCACGGGACAGCGTATCTACGAATTGAAACACGATAAAGCGATTATTGGTATTGACTTAATTGCAAATCATATTTATATTGTGCAATGTTCCTAAATAAGAAAGAAATGGGACAAGGCTGTGCACTGCATGGTCTTCGGTACGGAATAAATTAGATCTAATTTTTTGAAGAAGACAGGAGAATCAAACTAGTTATGAAAAAAGTAATTGCACTTTCAGCAGTCCTTGTTATGGGTGCGTTAGGTATGGCTTGCGGTGACACCGCAACCAATAACACAGCTGCCAATGCCAACAGGAATGTAGCAAACGCGATGAATGCAGCAGCAAACGCTATGAACGCCGCAGCTAACCAGGCTGCAACGGCGGCTAACTCGGCAGCATCAGCGGCTAACACGGCTGCAAATGCGATGTCGAATGTCGCCAATGCAATGAAGCCGGCCACCAACGCACCGGCCACAAACGCAAATGCAAACAAATAAGATCAGGTCATCCTGATCGTATCTGTTTCGAGAAAGCCCGGCTCTCTGCAAGCCGGGCTTTTTTATTGAAAATTTTGGCATCCTAGCGTTAAAGCAGCCCGCTAAATTCATTTACACTAGTCACAGGTTGGGCACAGACATAGTTCTCACAAACGTATGCTGCTGCTTTCCCATCGATCATTCCACGTCCGGCCAATAAGCTCAATTCCGATCTCCCCGTCTCCGGGTCATCAGATAAAATTGTCACGACATTTGGCAAATACCTACTGAGCACCTCTCGCTCGAGATCATTTCCCTTAGGACCGATCACGACGACCTCTTTCTTGTCGGCGAGATAAAATTCAATAGCAGCCAACGCCCGGCCGAAACCTTGTGGATACTGCCTGATCTTAGTTGCCGCATGTTTCAGGATCGTGACAGAGAAACGCTCGTACCTTTCGTCACCCGAGATACGTGTGAGCCTAAGCAATACGTCCGCCCCCACCGAATTCCCGGAGGGCGTAGCGTTGTCATTGAAGTCCTTGTTGCGGACGATCAGCGCTTCATGGTCGTTGGACGTAAAATAGAATCCTCCGTTCTCTTCATCCCAAAATTCGGCGATCATCGTATCTGCCAATCGCTGGGCCTCTTTGAAGTACCTGTTCTCGCCCGACACCTCAAATAGCTTTAGCAGCCCGTCCGCAAGATTGGCGTAGTCTTCGATATATCCGTTGAGCTTGGCTTTGCCGTCCTTCCACGTACGCAGCAGCGTCCCATTCGCCTGCAGGTGAGCCAGGATGAAATCTGCATTTTTCTTTGCGGCCTCAAGATATCGGCCGCTGCCGAGCACGCCGGCCGCGTCGGCAAATGCCGCCAGCATTAGTCCATTCCATGCTGTCAGGACCTTTTCGTCACGGCCAGGCTTTATACGTCCCTCTCGAACCTTGTATAGCTTCTTACGTCCACGCTCAACAACCTCGATCAGCTCTTCTACAGCAATTCCGAGTTCCGCGGCAATTGCCGAGGATTCGCGTTTAAGATTGAGAATGTTCTTTTCCTCAAAATTTCCGTGCAGCGTGACATCAAAATATGCGTTGAAGATCGCGGCATCCTTCTCGCCGAGCACCTCGACGATCTCCCCCGGCGTCCACACAAAAAACTTGCCCTCGACACCTTCGCTGTCCGCATCCTGACTCGAATAGAACCCGCCCGAACCATCCGTCATCTCACGCAGGACATAATCAAGGGTCTCCACCGCGATCCGCATGTAGAGGTCCTCGCCCGTGACCTGAAAAAGGTGCAGGTACACGCGAACAAGTTGGGCGTTATCGTAGAGCATCTTTTCGAAGTGAGGTACGAGCCAGATCGCATCAACAGCGTATCGGTGAAAACCGCCGCCGATCTGATCGTAGATGCCGCCGCGGGCCATCTTGTCACATGTTTGACGAACGATCTGCAGCGCCATGTCGTTGCCTGTCCGGTAATGGTATCGGAGTAAGAATTCCAGCGACATCGCGGGCGGAAATTTCGGAGCCCCGCCAAACCCTCCGTTCACAGCATCGAATGTGCGGGTGTAGTTATTAAAAGCTGAATCAAGAATTTCGTTCGAAAGCCCCTCGATTGATATTTCCGACGCAGTCAATCTCTGCAATTCCCTGACGATCTCGTTTGCCGAATTTTCCAGTTCGTCGCGTTTATTCGCGTACGCGTCGGATATGCTCATTAGGATCTGCGGCCACGAGGGCATGTTGTACCGCGAGGTTGGCGGAAAATATGTTCCGCCGTAAAAGGGCTGCTTATTTGGCGTAAGAAAAACATTCATCGGCCAACCCCCTCGTCCGGTTGTTAGCTGAACGAAATTCATATAGATCTGGTCGACGTCGGGCCGCTCCTCCATGTCAACCTTGATATTGATAAAAAGCTCATTCATCATCGCCGCGATCTTCTCGTCCTCGAATGACTCGTGCTCCATAACATGACACCAGTGGCACGCCGAATACCCGATACTGACAAGCACCGGCTTGTCCTCAGCCTTAGCCCGCTCAAAGGCTTCCTCACCCCACGGATACCAGTCAACCGGGTTATGCGCATGCTGCAATAAATAAGGCGATGTCTCATTCGCCAGTTTGTTCGTAAACTTCTTAGCCTGCATACGTTCAATTATTTCATGCGGCCACGCCGAGGCAAAGCTCTCGGAGAGCTCGCATCTATTTGGTCACACGTTTACCAAATGAAAAAGGACCGACTGGAAATTGAAAAGCATCGGCCCGGCCAGACCCCAAGCGCCGACCTGACCGAGCAATCAAAAAGTTTGAAGAGTTCGCAAACGAGTGGTCAAGACTCCTGATCGGTGGCTCGATCACGCTCGATTGGAAAAAGGCGGGCAAAAAAACGCTAACCACAGACGGTCTGGTTCTGAACGAACCATCGCTGGCCGTTCATCCCGATCTCGTTGCTCGCCTGCCGGGCGGACAACGCATACTGAACGGTCCCCGCCGTATCGAAAGCCATCACCAATGTAGTACCATTCGCACTCACCGACCATCGCCCGCGCTTCCCGCCCGTCGCCGCAAAGCTCGGCCCGTCGACGTTGCCCGGCGTGAAGCCGCCCATGTCCGTGGCCTGATAAAACACGCCATTCGAACAGAGCACGATGTCCTTCCGCTCGGAATATCCGCTCCCTGTGAATAGATAGAGTAATCGCTTCCCAGCTAGCACGGATCTCACTTTTTCAGCCGTAGCAGACACTTTAGGTTGGAAGAACTGAATGCTGTTTGCGATAGCCACAGCCGTGTTAAATCCGGTCCCTGCGTTCGCCTCATCCGTAATCGAAACGACCATAACGCCGACGCCGCTCGCCGAGAATACGACTGCGGTATCGATCACCGCCATCCCTTGCGAAGATCGCTTTACCGTCCTAAATATCTGCCCGCCTCGAACCTCTTGCGGCTTCCCAACCAGTTCAAGCCCATCGCGTTCGAGATTCGCATCTGCTGCGAAGGCGGCGAAGTCTTTATATCCATGGGCCCTTACTGCGATTACGATCGTCCTCGCCGGATTCACGATCGCGAACCCATCACCACTCGCGGCATTCGACCACCCCTTCACGGCCGCGAAGCTGTATCCATCGCCGTCACTCGACAGCCGTTCGGGAGTCTGAGCGACTGCCGCGATTGAACCGAAGAGCATCAAAATGATCAGTGAAAGAATTAGTTTCATGGTCTGTTTAATGTGATCGATCTTTCCTAGTGACGAACTGCATCGCCGTGATTTGCCTATATGCTAATTCAGACAGGGGTATATGACCAGGCGTCTCGCCCCTTCTAAGACCTTGTGGTACAATTCCTACATCTTATGACCCCACGGTGCATAGCAAAACTCCGTCCCGCTCGCCAACGCGCCGAACTCTTCGGCGGTGACTAGTTCTCCTTTGCTCGTTAAGCTGACGGTCTTCGACCGTCGAATATTCATCCTCCGCGGTCCAAGACCGCTTGCTTAACACTCGAAAAAGGAGAAATCACCATGACACCATCATCAGAACTACAACGTCCCGTTATTAAAACCGAACTGCCAGGCCCGAAGTCCCGTGAGATCATCGAGGCTGATGCCCAATATGTAACCCCGAGCTATCCGCGTCCCGACTACAAACTCGTCGCCGATCATGCGAAAGGCGTATGGATCACCGACCCCGACGGCAACGTCTTCCTTGACTGTAACGCCGGCGTGGCGGTCTGTTCGACCGGCCATTGTCATCCCGAAGTAGTCGCCGCCATTCAGAAACAGGCCGGCGAGCTGATCCATCTCTGCGGCACCGATTTTTTCTATCGCCATATGCCCGAGCTTGGCAAGAAACTGGACGAGATCGTGCCCATCGACGGCCCTACAAAGACCCATTTTGCCAACAGCGGTGCCGAGGCCATCGAGACCGCTCTTAAACTCGCGATGTACCACACCCGCCGGCAGAAATTCATTTCATTCTACGGTTCCTTTCACGGCCGCACACTCGGAGCTCTCAGCCTGACATCGTCTAAGAAAGCTCAGCGGCTCGGGTTTATGCGGCAAGCCCTGGATGTGGTCCACATTCCGTATCCAAACAAATTTCGCCACTTCGTCACGGATAAGCCGACCGACGAAGCCACGGTTACCCGTGACGTTATTAACTGGATCGAGAAAAAGCTGTTCCAGACGACGACGCCGCCGGAAGAGGTCGCCGGCATAGTCCTTGAGGTCGTCCAGGGCGAGGGTGGCTACGTTCCCGCCCCGACTGCGTTCGTCAAGGAACTAAGAAGGATCTGTGACGAGCACGGGATCATGCTGATCATTGACGAGGTCCAGTCAGGCATGGGCCGCACCGGAAAGATGTTCGCACTCGACCATCATGAAGGCGTCAAGGCCGACATCGTCTGCATGGCAAAGGGCCTCGGCTCAGGAATGCCCATAGGGGCGTGCACGGCCAAGGCCGACATCATGGACTGGCACAAGGGTGCCCACGCATCGACCTTCGGCGGAAACCCGGTCGCGTTGACCGCCGCCCTCAAGACGATCGAGCTGCTCGAGGGTGGCCTCATCGATAATTCCCGTGAGGTCGGAGCCTATCTCGAAAACGGACTGCGGCAGCTGATGGACAAATACGATTGCATCGGCGACGTCCGCGGCCTCGGCATGATGCTCGGCGTAGAATTTGTCACCGACAAGGACTCGCTCACGCCTGATCCTGATCTCCGCGACCGCGTCGAAATGGCCTGCTTCAAACGCGGCCTTATCATCCTCGGCTGCGGAGCGAATTCGATCCGCTGGTCACCACCGCTAATTCTGGCAAAAGAAAATGTCGATGTCGCGCTGGAGATCTTCGATCAAGCGATCGAGGAATCCTGTCGTTAAGCAACAGATATAAGCCACGAATGCTCTAATGAAGAGGCAAGAAACTCTTATTCGTGCATTCGTGGCATTGATGATCGCGGGTGGGAACGACTTGAAAACATCAGTTCTAATGAGATATTTTCTCACGATCATCGCGGTTGCTCTTTTCGCCCCCGTGGTTCTGTCTCAGACCGACGGTAGCACGTTCCAACCCATTTCTTTACCGTCTAATTTTCCTGAGAATAAGCGATTTTCTCGGGCTCCTAAACCCGACCCATATCTCAATGAAAAAATAGCGAAGGCCGGATGGCTGCGAAAGGCCCACCTTCTATTAGAACGGTCTCGGCATTTCAAAGAGGCTGGGATGGGCGAATCTTCTTGGCGGGACGCAAATACCGCAGTTTCCCTCGCTCCATACGATGTAAAGGTTTTTACGACCGGAGCGGACTTGATGCTCCAGGATAGAACAGAGCAAGCCGCTGAACGGGTCATTGCCTTGGCTGATGCCTTCATTGCCGAGCATCCTACAAGCGTCGCAGCGTACCACCTTAGATCTGTAGCCCGAAGTATCAAGAAGGATTATGTCAAGGCTATTGCCGACATAACCCACGCTATTGACGCTGAACCGATCAACTTAAACTATTTAAATCACCTTTCGAGCATGTTGCACAGTATCGCCCGCGAAACCGGTTCCCTCGGGCTCTTTCAATTGGCGATAGAGAGGTTGGAGAATAATTTATCAGCGGAGACACACCCGGTACGGCGGATTTGGAAAAAACACCCCGTCGCCTCCGCGTACTTGGCTCGATCGGAGTATTTCAAAAGGATAGGGGATCGCGTAACACAAATAGCCGATCTGACCAAGGCAATCGAGGTTTCATCGGATCCACGTTTCTACCTTGAAATGAGGGCGCTAGCTTACAAAGGCAGCGTGCGATATGTTGACGCTATTTCCGACCTGACCAAGGCGCTTGACGGTCTAGACAAGCAAAGTCGCTACTCTCGGGGCCATCTCGATGAAGCCCGGATCCGAGTTAATAGAGGGGATAATTATGTCCTGCTGGAATCCTTCGACAAGGCGCTGGAGGACTATGAGATCGCCTTAAAATTAGACCCGAGGGCGAAGAAATATATCGAGTCGAAGATAATCGCCGCAAAGCAGAACCGAGAAAACAAACTAAGGCAGTAAACCAACCCGCTGGGCTACAAGCGGTTCTAACGGTAAAACGGGGTCAGTCCTGCAAACTTGCAATTTTCGATTCGTTTCACTCGAGACCTCCTGACGCGCCGCTATCACCGGGGTTACATTTCATCACCTTTTCTTTGCTGAAATATAACCACCCATTTTCCACATAACCTTTGTCGGTCAGCCAATTAGGACATAGCCTGATGATGATTGGAGTCTCCGACCTAACTATCGGGACTTTGACCGGAATTCCCTCGAATAATGTCGACAGTTGGACCGCAGCGTACCCTACCATAAACGTAAAAAGCAGAGTTCGAAGTCGAGAGAATTTTACGATCATGCTTAAATGATGGCCAAGGCATAATTAGAGTTGCTTCGACGGCCCGCCAGTCGGATCGTACGCTCATATCTGCAGCGACTCTGACGTTTTTAACATTTTCGTTATATTTATGAAAATAGTTGTTGCGTTTTTCTGATAGATGGGTTATTGTTTCACATATGGCACATTTTCCTACAAAAGAAGCTGACGTTCAGAAGGTAATTAGGATAGCGAGAGAGCTTGGTATCAGTGTTGAAGATGCCGCGGTTACATGCGATGCGTTCGAGTTGGCGTTTTCCGATGATCGTATGCGGCGGGCGATCTTTGAGATCATTGACCAGCTTGATGACGAAGCATACAAAAAGGGCGAGCCGTTTGGGCTGATCATCAACTACACGGTCGAGCTGGGGCTCGACGGCATCCGCGTGGGCCGCTACGCCGACGAGATCCCGCCCGGCGAGGTGGTCACCCTGACTCCGACGGACAGGGCCAGGATCCTGCTGAGGATCAAAGACAACTTCCCCACCCAGGAGTTCCTGGGGCCGATCATAATGAACCGGCCTGAATGGGAGTTCGAGAACGAGGATCAGTGCCCAGCGGAGCAGGATGATTTGATCTCCAAGGTCAAACTCCCCTCCATGGATAAGGAGGGGTGGCAGCCGCTTTGGGCTGACGGGGTGGTTTGTTCCGACGAATCCCAAATCCCCAATCCAAGTTCCAAAATGGAGAGGATCCCGGCCGAGTCGACCCGGGCTGTCATTTGCCTCGGTCCCATTCGTCTCACCTTCAGCGAACGCTTTCCGATTGTATCCGGGGCCGCGCCGCAGTCTCATCCCATAAGTGGGTCGACAACGCATCGTGTCGGCGCGATGTCCTGCCTTTACCTGTCACCCGTTACAAATCACCTGTCACGCTCTGCCGCGTCGGGCCTCTCCCCGCCATTCCGCGCGGAGAACCTGGGACACTCCAAAACCGAAAGATGTCCCCCCGGCCCCCGGCAATAAAACGTAGAGACATGTGTCTCACACCTGGATCTTTGAAATCTAACAGCGGATCGTCTGGACCAAATAAGTCCTGCCACGGACCTAATCTCCAGGCTCCCCTCCTTGGCTCGGCTTTAGCACTGGCTAGTTCTGTTGGCCAGAACGAGGGGTGGCAGACCGACGTTTTTTGTCGGGCTGACGGGGTGGTTTGTCCTTAAGCATGCATCGCACGCGAGGATACCTTTAGCCCCATGTAAAGCGAATGCGGAACGTTGAGACGAGCTGTAACATCCACGCCGCATGCTACGCACGCTCGTAGAGGCAGCTATGGGGCTACTGCCCACTGTCCATTCCTCACCCCTTCGCCTTCTTGATCGCCTCGACCATAACCGGGACAACCTCAAAGAGATCGCCGACTATGCCATAGTCGGCGATGTCGAAGATAGGTGCTTCGGACTCTTTATTTATAGCGACGATCGTGCCGGA
>JBGTBC010000470.1:0-3173 GCA_041749555.1 Pyrinomonadaceae bacterium
TGATCGGCACGCTAAACCTGCCCGGAGCAGATGGAACTGTTTTCCTTATAATGACAGTTCGTTCTGCCGATCTGTGAGATTCTCTATTGCCGGCGAGATTTTGGAACAATCTCGCCGGCCTGGCGTGTTTGAAGACATGAGGCGACTTTCTTTTTGACCAAAGTTTTGTGTAAATAGTATGAATGTATGGCTTTCGACAAGATCGATTCAATCAAGGTGGAGGTATTTCAACCCTCCATGCCTGAAGAGAAATTGTCCGATCATGCCCTCATCGAAGCCACACGAAACGGTGACGAGGCCGCATTTGAAGAGATCGTCAACCGTTACAGGAATTCGATAACGAATTACCTGTATAGATTTTTGAATGATTACGAAGAAGCTGTCGACCTAGCGCAGGAAACTTTTGTCCGGGTCTACTTCGCTCTCGATAGATATCACACGCAGTTTGCATTCTCGACCTATATCTATCGGATCGCCACGAACCTCGCCATTAGCGAGATCCGGCGAAGAAAACGTCGGAGGCTATTATCCCTAACAGGGCTTTTCCAGTCAGAGGATGACAGCACGGTGGAATATCAGCCTACGGACCACCGAACTCTGCAGGATGATGTCATGGTCGAGGATGAGCGCAGCGAGGTGATCGCGAAGGCGATAGCGGCTTTGCCGGAAAAATATCGTGTACCGGTTGTCCTGAGAGATGTTGAGGGCAAGTCGTACGATGAGATAGCCGAGATAATGGAACTCGGCTTGGGTACAACCAAATCGCGGATCAGCCGCGGACGAGGGTTGCTGAAAGAAAAATTGCAGCATTATATATAAAATAATGGGAAATCAAGACCCAAACATTAAAGAACCAGATTTCACTGATCTAGGCGAAGAAAAGATCAGTCAGTTGTTATTTTCGCTGCCTCGTGTCGAGGCGCCGGGCGATTTTGGATTTCGGGTAAAGGCCCGGATCGCCGACGGCAGACCTGCCCAAAGCTCCGCTATCTGGTTGCCAACGGCGGTAAAAGCGGCCGTACCACTCGGACTTGCCGTGTTTGTCGGCGGTTATTTTGCTCTGACTTCTTCTTATTTCACTAATGGGCCCGCTGCTCCGCAGGCTTCCGTCGAGACCGCCAGGCCCGTGTCTGTTCCTATTCAGGAACAGCCTATTGTTGCTCAAGCCCAGCCGCCGTTGGTTTTAGACAAAGTTTCTGACGAACCGAAGACGTCATCGGACTCACTTCGAAGGCGCGAAACTGCGGTAAAAACGTCTGCTATAAAACGGCCGGTGAGTCGTAAGACGGCCTCTGACAGCAACGTCAGCGGATCATATGTGGAAGCTGCCTCGGATGCGCGGAACCTTTCACCAGGAGCAGATCCGGCCAGCAAGCCTGAGACTGTGGTAAAGGGTACGCCCGCCGGCGAGATCCTTACCCGTATAGGTGTCAATGCTTTATTCGGCGAAACCGGCTGGAAAGCTGAATCCGTATCGCCCAACACCGCCGCATCACGAGCGGGCGTAAAAGCTGGCGATATAATCGAATCTGTCGACGACCAGGATATGACCGACCTAGGTTCGGTCGCAAAACCGGCAACGGGCAGGAAACTTCGTGTCAAACGCGATGGCAAGAGCGTCGATATAGTAATTGATCCTTAAGGCTTTGAGATGTCATTGACCTTTGAGTCGGTAACCTCGGTTTCGAACATCCGGTAATCGTACGATCTTATAAGCTGATTAACGCTGATGCCTTTAACAAGCAATACGCGAACTGACAAATTGATATCCGCCTGAGAAGGCAGCCAAACCTCGTCATTCACCCTTTCTTTTTCAAGTGTGAACGACGCCCCTTTCTGCAGTTTGGCAAGGACACCGCCGCCAACTTTATAACTTTCAAACAGGACAGCCTCGAGACGGGCTACCTGTCTGTCCTTTTCATCGATCCACATCACACCGGCCGTTTTCCCAAAGAATTTGAGCATGCTCTTTGCATTTCGCATGTCGAAGTCCGGATTCGGCTCGAAGTCGAAAACGATCACATCGCGGCCCCGAAAACGCTCGCGCCTCGGGTTCAGCAGTTTTGATGCACGCAGAACCTCGGCTATTGATACTCGTCGCGAATCGCTGGACGGAGTTCCGGCCCGATTCTGTTTGAGCATCTTCGCATCCTCTTTGGCGATCTCTTTTTCAATTTCTTCGACACGTTTGGCTGCGTCCTTGTCGGCGTCAGCCTGTTCACGATTATTGAGTGGGCGACCATTTTTTTCTATCAATCGGCTTATTCGCCGACCCTTGTAGAAAGAAAGTTGGACCGTTTCGGAATCCATTTCGCGGAGCACCCCATCCTTACCAAGCTCACGCTTAATGCTCTTTTGCACGTAAGAATAGTTATCGATTATGGCTTCAACTTCGTCTTCATTCGCTTGTACTTCCTGCAGCAGCGATTCGATCGATGGCAGCGGTTCGTTCGATAAAACAGGGAAATTGAATTCCGAAACACCGATCGGAGTGTTTATCCTGATATCGTCGTGCCGAATCTCGAAAATATCATTACCCAGCGTAACGCGTTCAAAAAACGCCTGCGGGACGCCGGAAATCACTCGATATTCCTCGTATTCAGTCACGGCCATCAATTCGCCCATCGGCACTTCGTCACGAATAAGCATCCCGGCTTCAGCGTCAAAGAAAAGCTTTATGACAATCCCTTTTTGTGTCGAGAGGATCAGAACATTAGCATTTTTGCCATCGACGACCGCTCGCCCGCCGGATGTTAGCTTCGCTTTCTCATCTTTGTACCTGAGCCATAGGTTATTGCGAAAGGTGGCCGCTGCTTGCAGGCCGACGCTGGCACTCCCGGTCAGCGTTTGCAGCCCGTCACGCGAATTTCGCGTCCAGCCGGAACGCCCGTTAAACCCTGTTTCCGTTTCAAATCCGCCAAGATCGTAACTAATGTTGAGCAGGTTAGGCTGCGAGGACTGAAAAAGATACGCCCCCTCGGCCCCGTCACTGATGCGGATGATTCGGCCTGAACGCCTTACGGAGCGGACTGATTTCAGTGCTTTAGATCCGCCCATCGCTCTTTCGGCTTGTTTGAGGATCTTCGATGGGGACTGGGCGGTTGCTGCGAGCCCGAGAATTAATGCCAAACAACTGGCGGCGATAAGTTTCATTTCTTGGTAATTGTCGGGGT
>JBGTBC010000471.1:0-6199 GCA_041749555.1 Pyrinomonadaceae bacterium
CCTCCTCGTACTGCTTCAAACCATACGCGCGGACCGCGCAGCGATTAACATACGGCGTCGAGTTATTTGGTTCGGCCTGTATGGCTAGGGAAATATCGTCGAAGGACTTCTTGTAATCTTTCTTGTTGAAAGCTTCAAGCCCGCGGCTGTTATAGACGATCTGGATTTGGCCGTTCACGGCAGAAAACGTCGGATTTAGCTTGCGAACGTTCTCAAAGTCAGCGATCGCGTTTTTGTAGTCCGCCTTCAATCGATACCCGATGCCGCGCTTGTAGTAGACCAAACTGGCGAGATCAACGTCAGCTTCGCGAATTGCCTGGTTGCAGTTGTTGACAATATCGTCTGCTGCGGACCGGGCCTCATCTGCCTTAACTTCGCGACGATCTATGTAAAGGCATTTAAAGAGAGGCTGTTTATCGAGATCAGGACGAATACTCAAAGCCTTTGCGTAAGCTGAGGCGGCCAAAGCGTGGTTTCCCATGAAGTCGTAGAGCACCGCCAAATGAAATTGTACTTCCGCATCAGTTGAGTCGACCATCGCCGCGGTTTCGATATCCGTTTTTGCACGGTCGTAATCACGCTTGATCAAGTGGCATATTCCCCGGCCGACAATAGCCTTTGCATTCTTCCCATCGACGTTAATCACCCGAGAATATTCAGCAATAGCGCGGTCGCAATCCCGCTTTTGCCTTAGAGCGTTTGCTTCTGAGAGCATTTCCGCCATGTTCAACACATTGATCTTGAAATTGTAGGTGATAATGCCCATGCCGCGCGCCGGCTTAAAGTTGCGGGTTGCCGGCTTGAAAGTGGATCTGCGGGCCGCCTCGATCGCACGCTCGCCCAAGCCATGCGACAAGGTCGAAAGCGGCTTCACCGATGTTACCCGTCCATCTTCATCCAGTTCCAGAGCGAGTTTCACCTCTCCGGTTATTCCCGCCTCTCGGGCTTCGGCGGTATACTCCGGTTTGACCAGATCTACAGCCCTGCTGAGAAGTTCGCCCAGATTGACCGGCGGCGGGGAACTAACAGGGATCGGCGTCTGAACTGCCAATGGTGGTGAGTTTGCCCGAACTATAGAGATTAAGGCTGCGGTTGCCCCGGCCTGCCTAAGCTCCTGCTCGCGACCGGCAGTAAGCGGCTTGTCCATTCGACGTTTGATTATCTGGATCCCGAGCCACTCGATCAATTCAACTTTAGTTTGGAATGAGCGGTTCGGAAGCTTGATCTTCAAAGCAGTGACGAGTTCCGGATAGGTCAAGGGCGCCTGGGCACCAACCGTGGGCGAGCTGACATCGGAAAACAACATGCCTCCGGCCATCATAAAGGCAGCTGTGATCAGGATGAATACTTTTTGAGGATACGGCAATTTCAATACAAATAATCTTGGAACCTTAACAAACAAATTAGCGCTTCTGCTGCTAACTACAGGAATTAGTAAATACACAGTTCGGATCCTGAGCCGGCTTCTGCTGCTTTACGGCCGGCTTTTTGACTGCTACCGGTTTAGTTGTCCGAATGGGCTGATCGGCGGCGGGTTTTCGAGTTTCAGATGGCTTCCCCGCTTTTATATCCGAAACAACCTGTTCGATTTCCGGGGTCGGCTCCACATTTACAGTGGATCGGTCGAGCGAGCTGCCAGGGTCGTCGCTTACGGCTGTCGCCCCGACAGTACTTTCAGGTGACGGCGCAGCAAAATTTGCCGCCGGCCCGTTTTGCCCATCGATTTGAACAGAGCGACTCATAAACCAGAAAAAAAAGGCAAATATCCCTACTGAACCGATCAGAATTACTGCCCCCGCCGCAGGTACGAGCCACGAAAGTTTTCTATAGGGTTTGCGTGGGGCCGTTAATATTTGATGTTTTGTGGTAGCGGTGCCGGAAATATTCTTGTCGCTGACGTATCCTAGCCGGCGCTTCACATCATCTAATGCGACTAACATTTCCTGCGCGGACTGAAACCGTAAAGCACGATCCTTCTGAAGCGCGGTCTCAACGATCGGTCTGAGTTCCGGCAAAAGATGTTCGAGATCATCGGGATCATGTTCAAGGATCGCGACGATGGTGTGGCTGGCCGTTGGGCCACTGAACGGTACTTTTCCCGACGCCATTTCAAAAAGGAGTACCCCTAAAGCCCAAATATCGGTCCTTGCGTCAGTCGGCAGCCCCTCCGCCTGCTCAGGCGACATATAGGCAACGGTTCCCATTATCACTCCGGGAACTGTGTGATTGGTGTCTGCCGGTTCAAATGCCACATTTCCCGAAGGCGTCCTCCGGGCTGTATCGGTCAATTTTGCCAGGCCAAAGTCGAGTACTTTTACATAACCGTCTGGCCGCAGCATCACATTCTCCGGTTTAATATCGCGGTGAATGATACCCGCCTTGTGGGCCGCCTCGAGGGCACCGGCAACCTGCGAGGCGATCTTGAGCATCTCGACCAACGGTATGGGGCCCTGACGGATAAGGTCGCGAAGTGTACGGCCTTCTACAAATTCCGTGACAATAAATTCGCAGCCATCAAGTTGGCCTACTTCGAAAACAGTCACAATGTTCGGATGATTAAGTAAAGAAGTGGCTCGAGCTTCACGGCGAAACCGAATGACTCTTTCGAGATCCATCGAGAAATACTGCGGCAGAACCTTCAGTGCGACATCCCGGCCCAACTGCGTGTCGAGGGCTAGGTACACAATGCCCATACCGCCTTCGGCGAGCCGGCTTTGCACGACGTACCGGCCGAATTCTTTTCCGATCAGCCTGTCGCCTGGTATTTCAACTGTCGTCAGAGAAGATAGATTTTCGTCGGATACGCCCATAAACTGAACAGTTTTGGCTTCGCCTAAAAACTGGTCAGTTTTGTCGCCCCTGCTGAGATAGTGTTCCACCTCCCGGCGCAAATCGGGATCGCCGCTGCATGCACTGTTCAGGTAGTCCTCTCGATTCTCCTGCGGCCTTGCTAGCACGGCAGCTAAGATTACCTTGACTTTTTCAATGCGTTCGGGCTGCATTGGCTAATTTGGAAAGGGCCTGAATCTCACGGTAAATTCGACTAGTTAATCTACTTTTTGAAGCAAATTATAACACGATTTCTAAGCATCAAAGCTCTATTTCGAAACAACGTCCGGAACATAAGCCAAAAAAAATGGGGAGCGAACTTCTGTTTTGCGCTCCCCTTTGGATGTAGCGGGCGATCTTTATACAAAGGCCCACTATTATATCGATCCAGGCTATCCCGCTGACGCCGATCTTAGATCAAGAAGACTACCAAGTGGCGTATATTCGAGATTCTGTGACGTTGCGACAGCTTCGTATGTCAGCTTGCCAGAGAAAGTGTTGACGCCCTCCGCCAGACCCGGATCGTCCGCTATAGCTTTTTCAAAACCCTTGTTCGCCAGGTCAACCGCGTAAGGCATCGTTGCATTCGTTAACGCGAACGTTGAAGTTCTCGGGACCGCACCCGGCATATTGGCGACGCAGTAATGCAGAACGCCTTCTTCGTAATAGGTCGGGTTAGAGTGGGTCGTTGCGTGGGTCGTCTCAAAACATCCGCCCTGATCGACAGCCACATCGACGAGCACGGCTCCATGCGGTATGAGGTGAAGCATATCGCGGGTCACAAGTTTCGGGGCGGCGGCTCCGACAACGAGGACGGCTCCGATGACAAGATCGGCATGAGAGATGGCTTCCTCTATCGCGTATCGCGATGAGGCCAGTGTCTGGACCTTTGACAGGAAAATATCATCGAGTTGACGTAGACGGTCGAGATTCCGGTCAATGATGGTGACCTTGGCCCCCAAGCCAACGGCCATTTTTGCCGCCTCAGTGCCCACAATTCCGCCGCCGATTATGACAACATTTGCGGCAGGCACCCCCGGCACCCCGCCGAGTAAAATGCCGCGGCCGCCGTTCATTTTTTCAAGATAGGTCGCCCCTACCTGGACGGACATTCGCCCCGCAACTTCAGACATAGGCGTCAAAAGCGGCAACCTGCCTTGCTTGTCTATAATGGTCTCGTAGGCGACACCCGTGACTTTTCGCTCAAGCATCTGTCTGGTCAGCTCAAACTCGGGTGCAAGGTGCAGATATGTAAAAAGCAGCTGATTTTCACGCATTCGCGGATATTCGGGGGCCACAGGTTCTTTGACCTTAACGATCATGTCACCGGTCTCCCAAATCTCGTCAGCCGTATCGAGCATCCGGCCGCCCGCCTTTACATATTGTTCGTCGGTGAAGCCAGAGCCGTCACCGGCGGTCTTTTGGACAAAAACTTCATGCCCCGCATGACTTAAAGCCTGAACTCCAGCTGGCGTTAGACCCACTCGATACTCGTTATCTTTGATCTCTTTTGGTAATCCGATCTTCATTTATCTGTCTCCAAAACTGATGAATTTTCTAAAACTTATGTATTTATCGCGAACCAATAAAATAGCATTATGGCTCCGCGAAAACAATTGAAACAAGTTCGAAAGTAGTTATTAAAATTGGTGATCAAAATGACCAAAAGATCGGGATCATTATCGTCGCCAGTATCCAGAACATAATATTCAGAGGGGACCCCACCTTAACAAAATCTATGAATTTATATTGTCCTGGCCCGTAGATCATTGTGTTTGTCTGATAACCCACGGGCGTCATAAAACTTGCTGAGGCGGCAAAAGTTATCGCCATTAGAAATGGAGTAGCGTCCACGTCCATCGTACGCGCTGTTGCGATCGCGATCGGTGCGAGTAATGCCGCGGTCGCATTATTTGACATCGTTTCGGTAAGTATCGAAGTGACAAGGTAAAATGCCGACACGAGTGCTATTGGGCCGAGAACGCCGACATACTTGATCATATTGGACGATAGCAAGCCTGCGGCCCCCGACTGATCGAGTGCGACACCGAGTGACAAGACACCTGCAAGAAGGAATATTATTTTCCATTCGATAGCCTCATAGGCCTCCTCTAGGGATATGCAGCCAAGAAGTATCATCGCGATCGCCCCTACCAAAGCGGTCACAACTATGGGGGCCAGATTCAGGGTCGCCGAAATAACAACGCCTACGACTATCGCGACAGCGAATACGGCCTTATTACGACGGAACTCAGTTGTTTCCATCTCCGAAGTAATAATGAAATCGCCACTTCGCTTGAAATTGCCGACCCGGCTAGATTTGACCTCGACAAGTAATAGGTCGCCTGCTCTGAGAACGGTATCTGAGAGTTTCTCTCGAAGCAACCGGCCCGCATGTCGGATCGCAAGTACAGTTCCACCGTATTTCTCTCGAAACAGTGATCTTTGAAGCGTGCTGCCGACTAGATCACTGTTCGGATCGATCACGGCCTCGATCAGCCGATAGTCGTCCGACATCAGATTCACATCGACCCATTTCGCATGTGGCTTGAATTGCACCCCTTCCCTTTCCTGCAGGGCCCGGATCTTTTCAATATCACTCCGTACAAGCAAGATATCCCCGGCTTGGAGCCTTTCAGTAGCCGAAGGCAGGCTGATTCGTTCCTCACCTCGGTGGATCGTTAATATCGTGAGGTCTAGATCGTGCACAAGCGGCGCATCCTTGATCATCTCCCCCACGGAGGTCGAATCCGGCTCCAAGACGATCTCAGTTAGATATTCATTTAGTGCAAACTCTTCTACTAAGTCGCCGCCGCCACGCCTGATAGGGATCAGACGAATCCCAACGGCCATTAGATAAATAGTGCCGAAAAGAAACATCAGTAATCCGAGGGGAGCGAATTCGAACATTGTAAACGGTCGTAATCCGTTTTTTTCAGCGATGGAACTGACAAGGATATTGGTTGATGTTCCGATGAGGGTGCAGACTCCGCCAAACATCGAAGCAAAGGAAACCGGCATCAATATTTTCGAGGCACTTATTCCCGTTTCGCGGGCCACACCCAGCAAAATAGGCAGGAAAATCGCGATCACCGGAGTGTTGTTTATAAAGGCCGAAAGGACAGCAACCACGACCATCACGGCGAAAATACCGATCCAGAAGCCACTCTTGAAAACACGGCTGACAAAATCGCCAAGAAAGGAGACCGCTCCGGTCTTGAAGAGCCCGGCACTCAACACAAACATCGCACCCACCGTAATGGTCGCTGCATTGCTAAAACCTGAAAGCCCTTGAGATGGCGATATGATACCGCTCAGAAGCAGAAGAGCCATTACGAGAAGCGCTACCAGATCCACCCGCAGTTTTTCC
>JBGTBC010000472.1:0-4797 GCA_041749555.1 Pyrinomonadaceae bacterium
GACGTTTTTCCAGTACCAATATTGGCTAGAACAGACGGTCAAGAGATCTAAAACCACGGAGCGGCGGATCCATCCAGAGTATGCCCGGTGGCTCGCGGATCGCAAGCGCGAGGCCAGGGCTAATTCGTACCTCGAGGGCGATTGGTTGGCTCCCGAGTTGACCGAGGCAGAAGCTATTCAACATGCAGCAGAAATGGCGGACCGCTTCCATAGGATGTACATGCGGACACTTCGGCAGTTGAGGGACCTGCGAAGGTATTCGCCTGTTACCATCAACAACGTAAATCAAGTAAACATAGCCACTTAAACACTAAAAGGAGAAAACATGGATTTACCAACAGTAAAACAATACGAGGCGATGCTTCGCGAGTACGAGGAGCTCCAGAATCAGACAGAGTTCCTGCTCGGGATCAAAACCCAGATGGAATGCGCTTTCGAAGGTATCAAAGAAAATTGGCCATCCGATCTGCCGAAAACTGACGGAGAACCTTCATCCGATCTGCCGGAAACTGACGGAGAACCTTTCTAGTGAATGCGTTCAGACGAAAAGTCCGGCGAACGGTGACCTTAAAGGGGGATCAGAACGAACTTCTACCCAGGGAGCAGGTGCAATCGAGATCATCCCGTACAGTAAGCGTAGCCTCCAGGGTGGGGGCAGGGGGATCACTACTTTTCAATACGCGCGCTTTGGCGGCAACTGGTCCCTGTGCAATGTAGGCTGACCGGGGCTCGGGGACGGTATCGTCTTCCTGAGCCCCGCCCCGCGTCACATCTGATTATATGGCCGAGCCCCTTCTCACTCGATAAAACCACTCGAGAGATTCCCTGAGCGTCTTTTGCTCAGGTGCCCCTGTGTGGATCGATATGAGTTCGATCAGCCGAGTCTCGACATCATATTCAAGATCGAACTCATCATACGTTTCTGGGATTACCCGGCCGGCAGGGAGCGTTCTCCCTGTCGCCGAGACGTGTGAAAGCCGGAATGCATCGGATGTCTCAACGACATCGTGCAGGAAGTCGTACCTGGAGCCCAGCTGGAAGGCGGTCCATGCCTCGGTGACGTCTGTCCTAAACCAGCTTCTGTTGAGTAGGAACTGTGAGGCTTCTGACCTTGGGATCGATCGCCTCGTCATCGGCGTCCATCCTTTAATCTCTTCCACCCACTCCAGCGTGTCCTCCTCGAAGTAGGCCCGCAGCTGCGGATAAAATTCGGACGAGATCTGCACGAAATCAATGAGGGCCTCACCCGCAGCAAGCGGATTGTCGTAGGCTTCGATATTTATGTACCGAGGGTATCGGTTCAAGCTGTTCGGAGTCTCGTCCCACGAGAGATTAACCGCCCCGTCGATCAACCGGACGATCTCGGCGAATGTTAAAGGCAGCTTGCTGGATCTGGGTGCAAAATCGAACTCCGAATCATACTCGTCGACGATAGAATAGTGGATCAGCCCATCCGATCCCAGACAGGCCCGGACACTGATGACATCCCAGGTGACGGACTGAAGCGATGCACGTGCTATTTCAACCGACGTGGGCTCTAGGTCCGGAAGGTATTCGCCGCCCATAAGGGCCGGATGCACCTTACCTAGGGCAGCTTTTTCGTCGGGCGACTGATCGCGAATAGCCGCGGGATCGATCTTACCCTCGATCATTGATCGGACGAGATCCTCGTACGTGGTAATCCCTGCACTAGTGAGGAAATCGGACACGACACGGCGGCGGAGCTCGCCCTTAATACCCGACAGCACCTCCGCCTTCCAGTCCAGATTACTGAAATAGGACTTAGGCCTGAATTTCATGTTGTAGTTCTTCTTCTTATTTACCATCGCCATCTCCCTCCCATGAAAACCCGGGCCGCCCGAAGTGGCCGTAGTTGGTAGTCGAGGCATAGACCGGCCGCAGGAGGTTCAGCCGTTCGATAATTGCAGCCGGACGAAAATCAAAGCTTCTGACAAACTCCTCCGCCTCTTTTTCATCGCCCGTTCCAAATGTATCGACCTTCACAGAAACGGGCTGGGCCTTGCCGATTGCGTAGGACACCTGAACCTCCGCTCGTTCTGCGAGGCCGGCACCTACAATCTGTCGGGCGACGAACCGACAGAAGTAAGCCCCGCTGCGGTCGACCTTTGAGGGGTCCTTTCCCGAAAAGGCTCCGCCGCCATGGCGTCCCATTCCGCCGTATGTGTCTACAATAATCTTTCGCCCGGTTACGCCGCAGTCGGCGCCCGGCCCGCCGTGGATAAAACTGCCGGTAGGGTTGACCTCAAACCGAATACCTGGGGTCAGCCAGCCGCCCAGGATCCGAGGTGCAAGATCGTCCTCGACATAGCGACGTATGTCTTCACGAGAGAACTCAGGCCCGTGCTGGGTCGATACCAGAACGTCGGAGACACCGACGGGCCGGTTCTGTTCATAAACGACTGAAACCTGCGTCTTTGCATCCGGCCGAAGCCCTTGGATCCTGCCGGACTTTCTGTCGGCCGCAAGGCCCTCTGCGAGCCGGTGCGCTAGGAGTATGGGTAAAGGCATCAGCTCAGGCGTCTCATTAGACGCATAGCCGAACATTATTCCCTGGTCCCCAGCACCATGCTCGCTGAACAGGCCACTGCCCTCGTCGACGCCCTGGGCGATCTCTGGGGACTGATTGGTAACCAGCTCAATGATATTGACGTTGTCCGCATTAAAACTGTCCTGCGGGTCCGTGTAACCGATGTCCCGCACAGTCTGACTAGCGATCTTCTCGTGATCTACGGTGCCCCGGGACGTAATCTCTCCGGCCAAGACGACTGTGTCTCCTTTGCAAAGGACCTCGCATGCCACGCGGGAGCCTGGGTCCTGCTCGAGGTATGCGTCTAGGATGGAGTCGGCGATAAGATCGCTGACCTTGTCAGGGTGCCCCTCGGACACTGATTCTGATGTAAATATAAATTTGCTGCTCATAGGTCTCCTTTTTTGTTCTATGAGCACCAGGAAGGCCATTGAAAAAGCCGCCGACAAAAGAGCGTCGGCGGCTTAAAAAACGGGTAGTGTTTGCAGAGACTTTATTCAGTATGAAAACTGCACATCGGGATTCTCATCCCTAAGCACCGTGGTGTCTCTGACCCGGTTGCCGTGCCCTATAAAGGGCAACTCCTAATGCTAAAATCATTAAATCACGAATAGGGCTTAAATTCAACGGATATATCTAATAAAGGGATCCCCTCTGTTATTAACATCTTCTAATCGTTGCGGATAAATAAGTTATCTGGGGTTCAGTTGTAAATGATCCGTTCTCATCGCTTATTCGGCTTCGCGGAACCGTAAAGCGTTGCAAATACAGAGATGGTCGATCGTTCGCGACTCTTGCTTGTGACACTTGCAGGCGTCGGTGGGGTGTTTTGACGGGGCCGTGCCGTTGAAGATTCCAGTCGGCAAGGACCGGGAGGCCGGCTTCGTTCTTTTTGACTATGTCGAGGGTGATGTCATCGTTTGGGGCGGCGGTGCCGGTGAAGTCAGAAAGGGCTGATTCGACGCGGTCGCGGATCGAATTCCTCACTGGAAATAGCCGCTAGTACCTCATGCCCGTTGCTCGAGGAGGTGACTTCGTACCCGGCCTCGGCGAGCTGAAATTCCAGCACTCGTCGAAGTGAATCATCGTCGTCAACGAGTAAAATTGTGGCCGCCGAGATCTTCATGAATGGGTCGTTTCTAATAGACTCCGAATGACCAAATACCTGTTTTCATTCCTATCCGTTTCCAGTTTCCTTTGGATTCTTTTGGGCGGGTCAAATCGCACGCTTTGCTACAAACTTGCGAAGGAATCGCAAATGAATGTGGCCAATCCACAAGGAACTTTCAACTAATTGTATCGCAGAGGTGCGAACAAGGCTCAATCCTGGGAGAGAACGTCCGATAAACGAGAAACGGCCGACGCATTCGCCTCGGCCGTTCGTTAGTACCAAAAATAAACCACTCATCAGTGGTCGTAGCGGTGATCGCATCCGTGACAGCGATCGGCTGCTTCCTGCGTCCAGAAAACGTGCCTCAGGGTTTTGTTGCCGTTGCCGCGGTCGAGCTCGTAATACGCGCTTCTGCCGTTCACGGATTGGCTGATGAGGCGTCCCCAGTTGTGGGGAGCATCGGGGTCGTCGCCAAATTCGTTTGCCGCAAATGCAGACAATCCGAGGGTCGTCGTGCTGTCCAGATGCGAGTAGATCGTCGACAACTGCGTATAGTCATGAGCGTTCGGACTAGCGTTCCCGAGATCGTTCGAGTAGTCCATGCACGTGTTTTGATCGGAGCCGTCCTCGCTGGTGTGACCAAGGCCGAGCGTGTGACCGAGTTCCTGGCACATCACATGACTGCGGTTCGTCGCGGTATAGCCGCCGCCATTAAAGTATGAGTCGTTCATCTTTGACGAACCCTGCGTTATGTGGACCCCCCCGGTGATATTGATAGACGCGAGTCCCAACCATCCGTTAAAACCGTAGGATGCATTACAGGAGCGAACCTGCCCGCTGACCATCGCGCAGCGCTTACGGGTGTTTTGTGCGTCGCTTCCTGCGAGGCGCACCATGTCGAGGACGGTCGACTGCGACCAATCGGCAAGAGCCGCGTTCAAGGAGCTGTCCCAGCCCGAACTGTTACTGTCAACAACCTTAACGGTGAACGGATTGGACGTTCTGGCCCAATGATAGTTGCCCCACGAGTGTGACGCGTTAGTTCCGATGGGAAAGCTCAAAAGGGCAAACAATGTGATCGCCGAGATGAACGCTGCGTAGTTTCTTGATTTCATTTGATACTCCTGTTCTTGTGTTT
>JBGTBC010000473.1:0-1230 GCA_041749555.1 Pyrinomonadaceae bacterium
CTGAAATTATCGGCCCTGATGAGCTCCATCCCGATTATATTATCCCGTCGGTCTTTGATCGCCGGGTTGGCGAAGCAGTCGCGGCTAGGGTCGAAGAAGCCGCATATGAGTCAGGCGTTGCCCGCCGACACCGCTCGACCTCGGACTCAGAGTTTTGATCGGCTCGAATAATACAAAAATCTTACGTCATAGCTGGCCGACTCTGTTAAAATGATCGCAGGGCCAAATTGTGATCAGATCCAAACTCCAGGTTTTATCAGTCGAAGAATTCGCTAATACGATAACGCACGGCTTTGGGCTCGTACTTAGTGTTGCCGGGTTTGCTGCTCTCGTTATTCTGGCCGGGCTGCGAGGCGATCCTATATTGATAGCGGGCTGTGTCGTTTACGGACTATCGCTGGTCACGCTATATGCAGCATCGACCGTCTATCACGGTGCTACATCTCCCGAATTAAAGAAAAACCTGCAGATCGTCGACCATTGCTGCATATATCTTTTGATCGCCGGTAGCTATACGCCATTCGGGCTGGTAATTGCCGACGGGCCATACGGCCTCGGGCTGCTGGTCGGGATCTGGGCATTCGCATTTGTTGGCATATTGGTTAAGGTCTTTATCCGTGATCGGTTTCCCGCGATCTGTGTCGCGTCCTACGTCATCATGGGCTGGCTTGGAGTGCTGGCCATCCAGCCTCTCTTTGAAACCCTTGGGATAATGCCCGTTGCACTCGCAGTCGCCGGCGGACTTGCGTATACCGCTGGCGTTGTCTTTTTCCCGTGGAAGAGCATTAGCCACCATCACGCGATATTCCATGTATTTGTCCTGGCCGGCAGTATTTTCCACTATGCGGCCGTCCTCCTTTATGTCGTGCCCCATGTCGCCGCGGTCTGAAACTCCTCGATGGTAAAAGACGTCAGGATTGGCACCTGCGGGTTTGGCAGGGCAAAGCGGCCGGAGTATTTCGAAACTCTGCCCGTAGTCGAGATCCAGCACACCTTTTATCAGCCGCCGCAGATCGAAACGCTCGAAAAGTGGCGTCGGTCCGCGCCGGACGATTTTGAGTTCACCCTTAAGGCGTGGCAGCTGATAACACACGAAGCCTCGAGCCCAACCTACAGACGATGTACCCGACCGTTCGCCGCTGAGGAAGAGGCCGAAGGTGCGGGATTTTTTATGCCGACGGCCGTCGTCCGCGAGGGGCTGAAAACGACTCTCGAGTGTGGAAAGGCCCT
>JBGTBC010000474.1:0-14490 GCA_041749555.1 Pyrinomonadaceae bacterium
CTGATCTACGGTCAGTACGACGCCAAGGAAGAGGGCTTTGTGCCCGGCGGAGGTTCGCTCCATAATCAAATGTCCGCCCACGGCCCCGACCTCGAAGCGTTTGAAAAAGCATCGAATGCTGAGCTTAAACCTCAGAAACTCTCGGGCACGCTAGCCTTCATGTTCGAATCGCGCTACATCATCCGCCCGACCAGATATGCCATGGAAACCTCACAGCTGCAGCACGAGTATTCCGAGGTTTGGCAGGGGTTGAAGAAGATGTTCGTTGAGGAGAATTAGAATAGAATGCGATTTGGCCTCATTATCTTCACGGTCCTTTTATTGACGTCTAATTTGGCTTACGGGCAAAAGCCGAAAGATCCACTCGACCTCTACCGAGTCGACACGGAGGCGTCGATACTTGACGCGGCCCGTAAGCTGATGGTGTCGGACAAGTATGCTGCGTTGATCACCGTCGATGGCGACGGCCCTCCGAGGGCGAGGACGGTCCTTACACAATTGGGCCCGTCCGATTCTGCCCGACCGGACAAAGGGTTTACGGTTTGGATCATGACAAGGCGCTCGACAGGGAAGGTCGAACAGATCATGAAGAATCCGAATGTCACGCTTTACTATAACGATGACGCAAAGGAAAGTTACGTCACGCTCATGGGACCCGCGACGATCTATACCGACGAGTACGCCAAATACTTTTGGCCCGACCTTAAAAAGGATTTCATCATGATAGGCGTCCGACCAAATTGGATGGAGGTGCTGATAATGCCGACTATCAAGAATCATCCACAGAATTGGCGGCCCCAAGCGGTCGTGTTCAAGTATTGACTGTGAAGCGACTTTGGGACGCGGGCCTCACACCGTCGCGGACCTCGAAATTGCTTCCGGGATTCCCTTAGTGAGAAAATGATGAGATCAAGAAAATAGAAAATGGAGAAGGATCGAATGTCAATAAAAAGAACAGCAGAAGCAAAATGGAGTGGCAGCATTACCGAGGGGAAGGGCAGTGTTAAGCTCGAGAGCGGAGCATTTGAGGGGCCGTATTCTTTCAACGCCCGGTTTGGCGACGATACGACGATGACGAACCCTGAGGAATTGATCGCCGCGGCGCACGCCGGGTGCTTCACGATGGCATTCTCGGGCTTTCTCGGCCGCGCCGGGTTTGAGGCAACGAGCATTGAGACAAAAGCGGTCGTCCACGTTGAAAAGGAAGAGGCCGGATTCTCGATTCCGCGGATCGACCTCATCACCGAAGCCGTTGTGCCGAATATTTCGGACGAGGAATTCCAAGAAGTCGCGAAATCGGCAAAAGAGAAATGCCCGGTCTCTCGCGTGCTCGCCGGTGCCGAGATCAGCCTCGAAGCGACTCTGCGCTCCTAGACTCGCAACGGACCTTGTTTAGTCGAATGATATTTTGTTATTTGGACGAAACCATTTCTAGCCGTGTTTTCGCTATGTCAACGAGCGGGCCAAGCTCATAAATGTTGCGGTAGCCGTATGTATAGAGCGAGATATACGTCGAGATGTTCAGCGAGGCCGGGGCCATTTTTGTCGGAAACGGCACGGGAGCATTTTCGAAATTGTTATTGCAGTAGATCAGGATCCGCGCATTCTTATCGGGAAACAGGCGGGCGAGACTCTCGATCGTGATATCGGGAAAGCTCAAATTGATCGCACCTTTTACGTGCATTTCGTTATATTTCTCAGTGCTTCGGGCGTCGAGGATCACGGTCGCCGGATCGCGGCTCATCCGAATGTACTCGTCCTCAGTCAAACGGCGAGTTTCCCGGTGCCTTGCGGCCTCGCCGGCGATGCGCAGATAACCCGGCATATCGATCGCGGGGTTTGGAATATTGGTTGCAATTTGGCCGAAGCCCGCAGTTGAGATCAGCAGTAACAGGCCTAGTCCTAACATTTTCATTTAGTTCACCTCTCCTTTAGGAAGAACGGGGGTGTGAGACTCAGCTTGCATCGAGCGGTGTTGATCCGGGACTGGCGAGACATGAGAACAAAGGAACTGAAATTTTTTGCTGCGGGTGACAAGGGTGATGTTTCCGCAATACTGATGCTGCCAGAGGGCGCGACGCACCTGCTCGTTCTCGGCCACGGCGCCTCGACGAACATGCGCCATCGGATGATGCAATCGATCGCCGACGCAATGGCTGAGCGGGGCATCGCCACGTTTCGGTACAACTTTCCTTATTCCGAATTCGGCAGGGCGAGGAATTCGCAAGCTATTTGTGTCGAAACGATCAGTAACGCGGTGAAAACCGCGAGCGAGATGGCCCCGGATCTGACGGTACTTGCCGGTGGACATTCGTTCGGCGGACGGATGACGTCGACAGCGCAGTCAGAAGAGCCGCTCGAGGATGTCGAGGGCCTGGTGCTTTTCTCATTTCCACTACACCTTGCCGGCAGGCCTGATACTAAACGAGCCGAGCACCTCGCCGGAATCAAGGTTCCAATGTTGTTTCTTTCAGGAACCCGTGACGAGCTTGCCACACTCGAACTCCTTGAGCCGACAGTGAAAAAACTAGGAAAGAACGCGACTCTGCACAAGATCCATACTGCGAACCACGGTTACAAAGTGTTAAAGAAAATGCGGACTTCGGACGAAGATGTGTTCGCTGAGATGGCTAGAGTTATGAAAGACTGGGTCGCCAAAGAGAAAATTTAGGAGAGATCAAATGAATTTGAGAATGGTTGCAGCCCTCGTTTTCGTGCTGCTTTTTATTTTCGCTTATACCGATTCGGCCTCGACACAAATTGTGACGCGATCGCCGGAACAAGTCGCTCAATCGTTGGTTGACGCGTACAACACTCGCAATATGGAAGGTATTTTGAAGGCGTATGCTCCTGATTCGATCGCATATGCGTTACCCAGCGGAGAGGTAATTCTGAAAGGACACGATGAGATCCGCAAGAAATTTGCCCGCGTTCTTGATCCGAATGTAAAGCTGAAAGTCGGGGTGGTCAACCGCATCGTTGACGGCAAATTTGTCATCGACAAAGAGAAGATCAGCGGCACCTCAGATGGCAAGGCCGTGGAGTTTTACGGAACAGTGATATATGAGATCACGGATGGGTTGATCCGCAAGGAATGGTATTTAAGACAGTAACTTCGACATTCATTTTCTTGAAATAGGCTCTCATATTATGATTGTTGCAACGTTCTGAAGGAGAAACAATATGAGGTCACATCAGAGGATTTTTCTGCTGGGTTTACTTTCCTGCTTGTTGATGGTTTTGACGGCCGCGGGTCAGCATCACGGGCCCGAATCCGGAGGCACAAGCGGGCCAGTCGACCTGGGGACGATCGAATTCCCGACATCAGGGCCTGCCAACGCTCAGAAACATTTCATCGAGGGAATGTTGCTTCTGCACAGTTTTGAGTACGGAAGGGCCCGCCGGTCGTTTCAAGAGGCGTCTCGTCTTGCACCGGAGTTCGCGATGGCCTATTGGGGCGAAGCGATGACGTACGACCACCCGATATGGGGCGAACAGGATCGTCGCTCGGCTCTCGCCGCACTCGCCAAACTTGCACCGACACCCGCGGAGCGTCGTTCTAAGGCTCCGACCGAGCGCGAGAAAATGTACTTTGACGCCGTCGAGCGGCTTTATGCCGAAGGAACGCAAACCGAGGTGGCGACAGCGTATTCAAAAGCGATGGAGGCGATCGCAAACCGTTTTCCCGATGATCTCGAGGCCCGAGCTTTCTATGCCCTTTCTCTCCTGGGATTGACCGGTACGACGAGAAATACCAAAAACTACATGCGGGCTGCCGCTGTCGCCGAGGAGATCTACGAAAAAAATCCGAAGCATCCAGGAGCTCTACATTACATCATCCATGCTTATGACGATCCGGTACACGCCCCGCTGGGCCTTCGCGCCGCCCGCGTTTATGGCACAGTAGCCCGCGGAGCCTCACATGCCCAGCATATGCCCTCGCATATCTTTTTTGCTCTCGGAATGTGGAACGAAGCGATCGAAGCGAATATTGCCTCGATGAAAACTGCTCGCGACGGAGGTTCCGGGGGATATCACCCGCTGCACTGGCTGGTTCACACATATCCTCAACTGGGCAGGGACGAAGAGGCGTTTAAGCTTTTGACGGTGGTCGAGGACGACATCAAACGGGACGCTTCGCCCTCCGCCAGAGCGCATCTTGCGATGTGCCGAGCTACGCTGTTGGTCGAAACTCAGGGAAAGGGCCCGGCGTCATTGCTTGAGCCTGTCGACAGTACGGGCATCTCTATGATTGGTATTTTCGCCGGGCACGACCTTGCCATCGGGCTGGAACACGTGCGCCGAAAAAACCTGGAATTAGCTCGTCAAAGTATGACGCAGCTTAAGGGCCGTACTGCGGGGAAGAGTGTGCGAACGGAGAACACGGATAATGTTTCCCGATACAACACCGTTTCGCAATCCGACCTCGATACCGTTGCGGTAATGGAGCAGATCCTGGATGCCGCGATACAATTCGCAGGCGGCGACCGCGAGGGAGGTATTCGAAAGGCGCTCGCTGCCGCTGAAGCTGAGGACAAACTCGTATTCGAATACGGCCCGCCGGCTATTCCTAAACCCGCGTGGGAAGCGGTAGGTGAAATGCTTCTCGAGGCCAGGAGAAAGGACGAGGCCGCCCAGGCGTTTCGAAGTGCTTTAAAACGTTATCCGAATCGTCGGCTTTCAAACGAAGGATTAAGGATGTCAACAGCTCCGGTCAACCGGTGATATTGTGGCTTTTGAGTTATCTATTGAACAGGCCTAGCGAGCGCGTTTGTTTCGAATCTTGAGAGTTGCTCAACGCTAAGCGATCCGAAAACAACTTGAGGAGTGAAGTTTATGTCGTACACGAGTTTTGTAACGTCACTGTGTCTAATAGTCACCATAGTCTTGCCGGTGGTGTCTCAACCCGAAATCGATCACCCGCTAGATCCTCTTGATGGGGCCGAGATCGCCGCCGCGGTTGCCACACTGAAGGGAGAAAAGAAAGCGACGGAAGAAAGTAGATTCTACGCCGTGGTGCTGAACGAGCCGCCAAAGTCTGAGGTATTGAGCTACAAGTCGGGGGCCGCGTTCCGCCGAGAGGCTTTTGTCATTGTTTACGATCGGGCAGCAAACCGGACGTCTGAAGCGATCGTCGACTTAAGAAAGCGTACGGTCGTCTCATGGAAAGAGGTCAAAGGCGCGCAGCCGATGATGATGGGAGAAGATTTCGAGCTCGCCGTGAAGATCGCGACGGACAACCCCCAATGGCGAGAAGCGTTGAGGAAACGCGGGATCTTGGACCCTGAGAATGTACAGATCGACCCATGGGCTCCCGGCTGGTTCGACTTTTCCGACGAATCGAATATTCGTCTCGCACGGGGGATCCCGTACTACCGCGGAACCGGGGACAATCCCTATGGCCGCCCTATCGAAGGCCTCACTGCCTATATAGATCTTACAAATAAGAAGATACTCAAGGTCATTGATGCGGGGGTCGTCCCATTGCCGCCTGATACCGCCCAGCTCGATCCTGATTCGAATAAACCTCTCAGAGCTGCGCCGAAACCGCTCCAGATCATTCAGCCCGAGGGCGCGAGTTTTGAGATCCGGGGCCAGGAGGTCCGCTGGCAGAACTGGCGTTTTCGATACGCGATGCATCCGCGTGAAGGACTCGTCCTTTACACGGTGGGATATGAAGATCAGGGCAAGATACGCCCTATCTTGTATCGCGGATCGCTTTCGGAAATGGTCGTGCCGTACGGCGATCCGAGCTTGGGGTGGTTCATCCGCAACGCATTTGATGAAGGGGAATACGGTGTCGGGATAAATGCCGCGACGCTCGATAATAATGACGTTCCGCCGAATGCGACGGTCCTGCCGGCTTTGATCGCAAACGAGCGCGGAGAGGCTCAAGAGCGTGAACGCCTTGTCGCTCTGTTCGAGCGCGATGGCGGCGTATTGTGGAAACACGTTGATTACGTCTCGGGCAAGAATGAATCGCGGCGGGCTCGCCAGCTGGTTCTTTCAATGATTGCGACCATCGGCAATTACGAGTACGGATTCAACTGGGTGTTTCATCAGGATGGAACGCTTGAAATGGAGGCCCTGCTGACAGGCGTTATGTCCGTCAAGGGTGTTGCCGCCCTTAAAGCCGACGAGCACAAGCATAACGCGACCTATGGACATTTGGTCGCGCCGGGGATCGAAGCCGTTCACCACCAGCATTTTTTCAATTTCCGGCTTGACCTCGACATTGACGGAGCGAATGGAAACAGCGTCGTCGAGCAAAACACGTCGGCGGCTCAGGCCGGCCTAAATAATCCGCACAACAATGCTTTTTCGATGACCGAATCTCTGTTCAAGCGCGAGAATGAAGCAAAACGGGGATTGAACCTGGCTTCGTCCCGACGCTGGAAGGTGATCAATCCTTCCGTTAAGAATGCACTGGGGCAGCCAACCGGATATCTGCTGCTGACCGGCGAGAATTCGCTTTCTTTTTCCGGTTTCAATTCATTTGTCCGAAAACGAGCTGGGTTTGTCGATCATCATCTCTGGGTGACTCCTCATTCTCCCGACGAGCTGTACGCCGCCGGCCCGTATCCCAATCAAAGCCGAGGCGGTGATGGGCTGCCTTTGTGGACTAAGGCCGACCGACCTATCGAGAACCGTGATATTGTCTTGTGGTATTCGATGGGTATTACACATATTCCAAGACCCGAAGATTGGCCGGTGATGCCTGTTCACAAGACAGGTTTCAAGCTGAGCCCCAATGGATTCTTCGGCCGGAATCCGGCTATGGATGTGCCGAGATAGTTGATTGGGATTCTAGGCCAAAAGGTCTTCTGAGCAACTTAGAGACCTATTCGATCCGAATTTTTATGTGTAGAAATATCAAGACACTTTTCAACTTCGACCCGCCGGCAACGAACGATGAGGTACAAGCTTCGTCGCTCCAGTTCGTGCGAAAACTATCCGGAATGAACAAGCCGTCAAAGGCCAACGAAGATGCATTTTACCTTGCCGTCGAGCGTGTCGGGGCCGCGGCTCAGGAAATGCTCAATTCGCTTATCACAACGGCTTTGCCTCGAGATCGGGATGTGGAGGCCGCCCGGGCAAAAGAGAGAGCAATGCAGCGATTCGGCGCAGGTACATAGTGAAAAAGAAAGCTCTACTCGATCTCATCAGCCGCGGACGGACCGATCTCGTTTTCTATCTGCTTTCGCTAACGGATTGGAACGCCATATTGCATGAAGGCGATGTTAAGCCGCTGCAGTGGTTCGTTTATTACAACGATACAACTGCGTTGAAAGCCGTTCTGAATGCGGGTGGTGACCTCAGCAGTCTCGATCTCGATCAGGAACTCGGCAACGCATCGTTCTTTGGCCATTGGAAGGTCGCTGATTTCCTCATCAAGCATGGAGCGAACGTGAATTATGCTCTTCCCGACACCGGCGAAACTCCTCTGCACAGTGCACTCTGCAAAGCAGGAAGGCCTTACTATCTCTACGTTCTGAAAGTGCTCATTGAAAACGGTGCAGACGTGAATGCCCGGACGATTCCCGGTAAGGAAACAGGTGCCTTTATGCGCGATGTCCGCACCAAAGGTGAAACGCCGCTTCACCGAGCCGCGGCCTATGGTGATAAAGCGATGATCTCTTATCTGATCGAACATGGAGCGGACAAAGAGTCACGCGACGTCAACGGCGATTCCCCGATGACCTGGGCAAGCGAACATCTCCGTCCCGGTTCCATCCTGAAGCTGCTTTCATTCCCGCCGCACTTTATAAGTGATAGTAACGTCACAAGGATCACGAGCGATCACGGACATGGCTGGGGAAACGGTATGGAGCGAAATTTCCTTGGCGATTACCTTCCGGAATCCGGCAAAGAAGATTAGAATATCTCCGAATATAATCCCGGAGGCTATTTAATGATACACACCTGCCGCTTAGGTACGGCCCGTTTCCTTGGATGCGTTGCCGTTTTCTTTCTTACAGCATTAACAGTCCCTGCTCAGGGTGGGCAGCAGACACCGCGCCCGAATTTTCCAGCAACCACAACCGAAAAGTTTGACGCGTCAACGGTGCCTGCGTATCGCGGTAACCACGCGAAAGCCTATGCTTACATCGACGGCAACCTTCCGCGGCACATTGAAAATCTTCGAAGCTGGGTTCGTCAGCGTTCGATCAGCGCTCAGAATGACGGCGTTCAGGAAATGGCTACGTTGCTCCGCGACGACCTTCGGGCTCTCGGTTTCAAAGAGGCTGAGGTCGTACCGACAAGCGGACATCCCGGTGTTTGGGGATATTACGATGCCGGAGCCGCGAAGACGCTCGCGGTCTATATGATGTACGATGTCCAGCCGATCGAGCCTGAGGGTTGGCGGGTCAACGCTTTCGAAGGGTCGATAGTAGATCATCCGCTCGGCCGTGTGTTGATGGCCCGCGGAGCTACGAACCAAAAGGGACCTCAGCGCGCCTTTCTCAACGCCATCGAGGCGATCATAAAGAGCGGTGAGGGAATGCCGGTAAACCTGATGGTGCTGGCCGAGGGCGAAGAGGAGCTTGGTTCGCCGAACTACCCCGAATTGATCGAGAAATACAGAGATCGCCTGAAGACCGCGAGCGGCGTCCTATTTCCGTTCAACGGACAGGGTGGGGACGGCTCGGTCGCAATGACCCTCGGCGTAAAAGGGATCGTCTATTTCGAACTTGAGGCCCGCGGAAATGAACGCGGCGGCCCGAAAACTGCTGAGGTGCACGGCTCTCTGAAAGCCATCACGGATTCACCGACGTGGTGGCTGACGCAGGCACTTGCTTCGCTAACATCGCCTGACGGGAACACGATCATGGTTGACGGCTATTATGGCCCGATCCGCAAGCCAACGCCTGAAGAGGAGAGGCTTGTGAACGGGATGATCCCGTCATGGACCCCACGCGAAGCGATGATGCGTCAGGGCTTGGGCATCGAACGTTGGGCCGACGGATTAACCGGTCGAGATACGCTGATGAGGTATCTCTTCGATACGACGCTCAACATCAACGGCATCTGGAGCGGCTACACGGGCCTGGGTGTGAAAACCATCTTGCCGCACGTGGCCACCGCAAAGGTTGATTCGCGGCTGGTGCCGAACCAAACGCCTGATGAGGCTCTGCGTTTGATCCGCGCGCATCTGGATAAACATGGATTTTCGGACGTCATCATTCGGAAGATCAGTGGTTATCCGCCGGCTCAGACATCAGTCGATACGCCACTTGTCCGCTCGATGATCGGCACATATAGCAAATACGGCCTCACTCCAAGCGTAGCACCGCGGCTTGCCGGCAGCGCACCGTATTATGTTTTTACAGATACGCTGAAGCTTCCGCTGGTCGCTGGCGGCCTCGGGCACGGCTCGGGTGCTCACGCCCCGAACGAATATATGGTTATCGAGCCAAAAGCTGGTTCAAAGGTCGCTGGGCTAGCTCAGATCGAGAAGTTCTACGTCGATATGCTGTTTTCACTTGCTGCGGCCCGGTAACTTCGAAAAATCCTATGCCCATACAAATTACCTACCTCACACCGATGATCGAGGTGTTCGACATGCGTCGGTCGCTGCAGTTCTATCGTGACATTCTGGGCTTCGAGGTGGTCAGCGATTCGGGCGAAGGCGATGATTCAGGTTGGGTCTGGGTGCAAAAGGACGGAACTCACCTGATGTTCAATGGGCAGTACGAGCCCGAGCATGCTCCCGCCGCACCGCCTGCCGAACGTGTGAAGTGGCATAAAGACACTTGCATCTATTTCGGATGTGAAAATATTGACGCGGCGTACGAAGCACTCAGGGCCAACGGCGTGGAACTTGGCCCTCCCACTATTGCCCCTTACGGAATGAAGCAGCTTTACCTCAGAGACCCTGATGGATCCGGTATTTGTTTTCAGTGGCCGGAAGACAAAGGTTGATGCTGCCGCAACCGCAGCAAGGGATGGGGACCCGGATAAATGGATCGCGGAGCTATGGGCAAGGCTCGCCAGGCGGGGAAGCCGATGAAGTCTGACTCTATCAAAGAACGAATTTACTCCATCGATCTGCTTCGCGGCATCGTGATGATCGTCATGCTGCTTGACCATACGCGCGATTTTGTTCACGCCGGAGCAATGCAGTTTGACCCTACCGATCTTTCAAAGACAACTGCAGCCTTGTTCTTCACCCGTTGGATCACGCATTTCTGCGCTCCTATTTTTGTCTTTCTCGCCGGAACGAGCATTTACCTGCAAAGAATGTACGGCAAAAGCAACGCCGAGCTTTCGCGTTTCTTATGGACCCGCGGATTATGGTTGATCGTTCTGGAATTCACGATAGTGCGGTTCGGCTATTCGTTCAATTTTGATTATTCATTCTTTGGAATGGCGCAAGTCATCTGGGTGATCGGCGTATCCATGATCGTGATGGCCGCCCTGATCTACCTGCCGTTCAAGTTCGTAGGTGCGATCGCCGTTGCGATGATCGTGCTGCACAACTTGCTTGACGGCATCCAGATACCGCCTAACACAGCGTTTATGGGCACTCCACCGCCTGATTTTTTGCAGGCCATCTGGTTGATCCTGCATCAACAGGGCGTTATTTCGATCACGAGCGCGTCGAAAGCGTTCGTGGCCTATCCGCTGATCCCATGGATCGGTGTCATGGCCGCCGGATACGCGTTCGGCACTCTTTACGGAAAAGAAGGAGAGGTGCGGCGTAAATGGCTCTTTGCCCTCGGCGGGGCCGCGACTCTGCTCTTTGTTGTCGTCCGTTTTACGAATATCTACGGTGATCCGGCTGCGTGGTTGGTGCAGGACACACCGGTTTTTACGCTGCTATCGTTTCTCAACACTACAAAGTATCCGGCGTCGCTTTTGTTTCTGTTAATGACGCTCGGGCCGGCCATGATCGTACTTGGCTTAACTGACAAGATCGACGGCAAGGCCGCCTGGCAGCGGATCTGTATAACATTCGGTCGGGTGCCGATGTTCTTTTACATTATGCAGTGGTTCACGGCACATATCTTCGGCATCGGATTGAGCCTTACTGCTGGAAAGGCGATTGGTCACTACTTCGCGAACATGATGGATATGAGCCAATCGATTCCGCCCGACCACGGTTTTCCACTGTGGGTGGTTTATGCCGCGTGGATCGGCGGCCTTGTTATCCTCTATCCGATTTGCTACTGGTACGGAAATCTCAAGCGCCGCAGCAAACATTGGGTGTTTAGTTATCTCTAAGCGAAAATCCCAATTCCTCCCACTTTCTGAACCGCCTACTCCATCTCGCTCTCGTCTATGTCAAAATTCGCATAGACCTTTTGGACATCGTCGTTGTCGTCGAGGGCGTCGTAGAGTTTCATCATAGATTTGGCATCGCCGCCTTCGAGTTTGATGTAGTTTTGCGGGATCATTGAGACCTCGGCGGCCTGCGGTTCGATGCCGGCGGATTTTAGGGCGTCGGTAACGGCCTCGAAAGTGTCAGGGGTTGTGTAGATCTCAAAAACATCGCCCTCATCCTGCATGTCGTCTGCACCGGCCTCGATCGCTATCTCAAAAAGCTCATCCTCGCTTTTGGCGGCCTTATCGACGACGATGTATCCCTTCTTGTCGAACATCCACGCAACGGAACCGGACTCACCCATATTTCCGCCATTCTTTGAGAATATATGGCGGATCTCGGCTACCGTTCGGTTGCGGTTGTCGGTCATCGTTTCGACCAGCACCGCGACACCTCCGACGCCGTAGCCTTCGTATGTGATCTCATCATAATTGACGCCGTCGAGCTCACCCATGCCGCGTTTTATCGCGCGATCGATGGTGTCGTTGGGCATATTGACAGCCTTGGCGTCTGTAACCGCCTTTCGGAGGCGGGCATTAGAGTCAACATCGCCGCTCGCTCCGGTGCGGGCGGCAACGGTGATCTCCTTGATCATCTTTGTAAAGATCTTCCCGCGCTTGGCATCCGTAGCGCCTTTCTTGTGCTTGATTGTGTGCCACTTGGAATGTCCTGACATTTTTTATGATAAATTCCCTGGTTTAGTTTATACAGACCCGGTTTAGGTTTCGGCTACCGGTCAGATTTTCACTTTTCATTAGCGAAACTGAAATATATCACGCTGGTTTTTAGCGTGCAAAAATCACTGAGATCGAGCATATTCATTGAGCAGCTCTTCAAATCTCGCTTTGGATAGGTTGGCGATCCTGATCCGCTTGGTTTTTGACGTTTGTCCGCTAATCAAATCAATGTCTGCTTTTGCGACGCCGAAGAACTTTGCAAGAAGCTTGATCAGCTCGGCATTGGCGGCTCCGTCAACGGGTGGTGACGAGATCCGGACTTTCAACGATCCGTCGTGCTCGCCGACGACCTCACTTTTTGACGCACGCGGTATCACGCGAATCTCAATTTCGATCGCGCCGTTCTTTTCGAGGATCTTCATTGGTCTTGTGCGTCTACCGGGCGTCAACTCCTAGTTGCGGACAAAGACATTCAGCACGATCGACTGTAAAAACCAGATGACCACGAGCACGAGCATCGCAGATATATCAAACATACCGATGGGCGGAATGAGCCGCTGCACCGGCAGCATGATCGGATCGGTAATGCGGTTTACAAGCCCCAGGAAAGTCGTCCGTGAGAAAACGAACCACGACGAAAGAAAACGGATAAAGATAAAGAGGACGAGTAAGCTCAGCAGTCCATAAAGCACAAATCCGATCACCACCATCGGGCTGCCGGTCAACACACCCGCCGTCAGTCCGTCGATCACAAAAAATGTATTGCTGACTATCTGTGTAAAGAAATAGGTTAGTACAAACCCGATGAATATCGTCAGCAGCGGAGCAAGCCTCGTGTCGACCTTGTACATCGCAAACATTCTCGCCGCCGGGTATACCCATTTTTCGGTAGCCTTTCTTACCTTGAAGCCAAACCTGCCGATCTTGCCGAAAGGATTCGGGTCCGTATAATTAAATATCAGCCTCAGCAACAGCATGCCGAGAAACAGGCCAAACATGGCCCAGGTCAACAGCCAGATCCAGGGATAAATAAATACTGATAACATACGTTACTTTTGGGGACGAATTAACTTGTCGGGATCGTGCGGTCGCCGAAGATCGCCGTTCCTACCCGCACGATCGTTGCTCCTTCTTCTATCGCCACCTCAAAATCATGGCTCATTCCCATCGACAGTTCCCCGGTTCCGGTCCCGAATGCCCCATCGGCCAGCAGGCCGTCTCTTATTGCCCGAAGCCGTTGAAAAAATGGCCGCGCGGCCTCAGGATCCTCGAAAAACGGCGGCAGGACCATCAAACCGTCAAACCGCAGGCAAACACAATCCTGGAGCACCGCGACTAATTCGGGTAATTCAACCTCCGCAATACCACTCTTGGTTGCTTCCCGGGCCAGGTCTACCTCTACCAATACCGGCAGCACCGAACGGCCTTCCTCTACACAGATACGCTCAAGCCGCTTGGCAAGATCCACAGAATCGAGCGACTCGATCACATCGAAAAGCTGGACCGCCTTGCGTGCCTTGTTTGACTGAAGATGCCCGATCAGGTGCCATTTTGCATCTTCCCGGCCGATCTCGGCGATCTTCGGATCGGCTTCCTGGACCTTGTTCTCGCCAAATACGGTGACACCCGCGTCGATCGCTTCCCTCACGGTAGATGCGGGATGCGTCTTGCTTACGGCGACAAGTTTTACGGCGGCGGGATCGCGTCCGGACCTCAGGGCGGCCTGTCTTATCCGTTCACGAATTCCTTTTAGATTAAACTCAAGCCCGCTCTTCATCCGGTTCAAATATATCAAATCCGGCTATCAATCTTGAGTTTTCGCATTCGAATTCGTATCATCGATAGTTCGCCCAACTGCGGACGTGGCGGAACTGGTAGACGCGCAGGTCTCAGAAGCCTGTTGCCGCGAGGCAGTGGAAGTTCGATTCTTCTCGTCCGCACCATATCTACGATCGAAAGGCTGTCTGAAATGACGGCCTTTTGTGTGTCTGGAGGGGCGGTGGCCGGTGGTCAGTGGCCGGTGACTAGTAACAAGTGACTAGTGACAGGGGATCGTTAGCGATTTACCAATTCCCAATCACCAATTACCAATTACCAATTTCCATTCTCCACTTTCCGCTTTCCACTCTCAAACCCCTGTTTTTGTACCACCGCTGGTACAGCAAGTATGACGTAACCCCTGTTAATGCAACACGTTACACTACTGTACCAGTGTACCACGCATTTTTCACGAATCTGTATTACACCTGCGCAGCAAGTGGCCGATGCCCCCACCAACGATCAACGATCAGCCATCAACGAACAAACCCCAACGATCAATCGCCAACGATCCACCATCAACCATCTACGATCGACAATCAATTTTCAAAGAACCAAAAGTGCCTCGGCGTGTTGCATGCAAGAAAACTCTTGCAATACCCGCAACGCCTGTAGTATTGTATACAACTGTTGGCAGAAGTCAACAGTTTTCAAATGGACGAGATAAAA
>JBGTBC010000475.1:0-20872 GCA_041749555.1 Pyrinomonadaceae bacterium
CGTCATGGGCTGGTTTTCGATGTATCCGCCGTTCTTTCGCGAGGCAGGCGATGCTCGAAAGCGGGAATTCGATAAATACTCGATGCGGCGGCTTATCCAACTTTGCAGCGAGGGGCACGGGCACATGATCGGATTTCACCCCGAGGGAAAAAGGAATCTCGATGGCGGCCCATACGACCTGCTGCCCGCGCAGCCGGGTATCGGCAAGGTGATTTATGCAGCGCACCCGCAGGTCATACCGATATTTATCGCGGGGCTCGGCAACGACCTTACAAAGCAGGTACTCGGGAACTGGACAGGCGGTGAGAAGGTGCGGATCTGGTTCGGCGAACAGGTCGAACTCACTGAATTCTACGAAAAAGGAGACCGTTTACGCACCCACAAGGAGATCGCCGATCACTTGATGTTGAAAATTGCGGAACTCGGAAGGGCCGACAAGGAAAAATTCGATAACCTGTAACACAAATTATTGCCTGGGCGCGGAATTACTATTGCCCTCGGCGACCACGCCGGTTTCTTTTTCCTTTAGAATCTCTTCCGGAGATCTCCATCCGGCCCTTCGGAGCAGATCGAGTGCAAATCGAATGGGAACGGCCATATTTGCCGCCGAACTCTCCGTAAAGACACCAAAGTTGACCCCAATTACACGGCCCGCCTGTCCGAACAGAGGGGCACCCGAGCCGCCCTCAGCGGTTTTTGCGTCGTGAACGATACGACGAGAATCGAGGTCCGTGATAAGCCCTGAAGTAGTCAACGGAACGATCTTTTGCGATTGGGCAAGAAAATTGATCAGATTCTGGCGAGAGTTACCGAATCGTTGATTTATAGATTTGGCTTCGTCGTCATCGACCATAGCGAGCAGCCGGTCGGGCCCATTCGGGTAACCCATCGAAACCACGGTTTTGCCTATGGCCGCGGATTCGGTATCCATGTCTATCGGGAGCGACGGGATCTCCGCGGGAAGCATTGCGGGGTCGATCGTTCCAACCGCGACGTCCTCGCGATTGCCGAGTTGGCGAATGCGCATTGGTATTGGCTGGCCGAAATTTGGAAAATATATCACGAGCCGCCTGACACGGGCACGACCGTTGGCGGCCTGCATCATTTGTTTGACCTGATCATCTTCTTCCCACGGTTGGACGACGTGACGGTTGGTAACGATATAGCCCCCGCCCACGTGAAAACCGGTTCCAATAAAATCGTACTCCACTGTGGAACCGTTGCCTTCGGTAGTAAGACCGACTTGGGGAAGGCCAACGGGCCGCGCGGGGTCTTCCGACTCGGTCGGCTCATATGGATTGGGGCTAAAAGCCTGAGGGTCCGCGTATCTGAGTACTTTTCCGCTCTTTTTTTCGACCAGGTCATACACTCCGACGATCAAACATACCCCGCTGCCGTACTCGACCCTTAGATTCGGGGCAAGCGATACGGTCTTCATCAGGTCTTTGTTGGTTTTATCGAGCTCGCCGATCTGTTCGCTGGTCTGGCCGAGTTTTTCCTCAAGTTTGCTGATGATCACGCTCTGCTGTTCGGCTTGCTTTCGGCTTTCGCGAAGCTCATTGTTTAGCGCGGAGCCGATATACAAAATACCGGTGACGAAGCCGATAATTATGACGAGAGCGATCAGCTTCGACGTCCACGAGATCTCGCGGGAAAGTTCACGAACGAATTCTCGTAGGAACGCCTTGGCATCGTCGCGTTTGGCGGACGACGCGGATTCAAGGGCGGCATCCTCAATAAAACGAGAAATATGCGGCTGATCGCGATTGGTCGTTATCAGCGATGATCTCGATTCCAGGGAAAAGAACGCAAACGAAGTTTCAGAACCGTTAACATCGATCACATCGCCGTCGCTGATCGCGATGTATCGGCGGATGGGTTTCTCGTTGATTCGCAGACCCATTTCGGCATTAAAATCGATGATACGGTAAACGCCGTCAGCGTTCTCGAGATCAAACCACATCCCGGCATTGTTAATGTTTGGAAGATGGATCTGGAGATCGCTGATCTCATCGGAACCGACACGAATTCGCTCATCTGAGAAAAATTCGGTCCGCTTTTCCGATCCGACCGTGATGTGAATGATGATGCCTGCGGCCATGTTCGTAACGCTCGAAGTCGTTGAGATTTTAACACATCAGAACGCTCCGACTGTGCCAATATTGCGGCGGCGTGGCAAAATAAAACGAATGGCTCGTAAAAAGATAATTGAGGACCGCGACCAACTCGAACGCCTCGCTCCGATGTTAAAGGCCCCCATAAAACGGCAGGTCTTTGTCTGCACAGGCAAATCTTGCTCAGCTGTAGGTGGACAGGAAGTAATGGCTGAATTCTCGCGCATCCTGACCGAAAAAGGCCTCCGCCAGGGCAAAGAATCAAAAGGCCGAAACCCGATGGGCGAATGCGTACTCACCGAATGCGGCTCCATTGGCTTCTGCTCGATCGGTGTTGCAGTGATGGTCTATCCGGACGGGACAATGTACGGGCAGGTGCAGCCGGAGGATGTGCCTGAGATAATCGAAGAGCATTTGGAGAAGGGAAAAGTCGTTGAAAGACTAGCTCTGATAAAGCTGCCGTAGTTACCAGCGTTGGCGGTTGCGGACAGTTAATGGAACTCGAAATTGCATATATTCTCGCCGAAAGATACTGATAATTATCTGGATTATGTAGCTAATCAAAGCATAAGTTACGAAGTCAGTTAAGACGGTCGCAGTCGCGGCCACTTTGCTTGGGCCGCAAGATCCACATGGGTTAGGAAAAATCGGTTGCCAGACTGATAGAGGCCACAATATGGTCTTCATAAGTGTCAATCCCAAGGTGCTTCCCGACACTTCCAACATAGCCAATATAAGAATTATTATTGGAATTAAGATACCCCCGCAAACAGATAATAATAGACGTCTCATTCTTTTCTTATACAGTGACTTCTTAGCGACAACGCTCGAAGCACAGTTATCCATGCATCGGAACCTAATTCTTAACATCGTATCGCCAAACCGTCCGGTTGGTCGGCATTTCGATGTTTACACGTCTTCCTCAAACTGATTCAAATGATAAGAGCCTTCGGGGAAACTTGCCACCACCTCTAGTCGGCCACCGAGCGCGGCTATAAATTCCCTAAGCGTTGAGATGTGCATGTCTGATCGACGCTCAAACCGAGAGATCGCGGCTTGCTTTTTCTGCATGAGTTGACCGAGTTCCTCTTGACTAACTCCGAGAGCAAGGCGCAGTTCGGTTAGGCGCATCTCACGCCTAAGCTCATCGGCGAGACCCCGCGAACGTGCCCGTGACTCGGGCGACATTTTTTCACGCAAATTCTTAAATGGTTTAGCCATCGATTCCACCTTCTATTTCCAACTCTTCCAAATGTTGCTGATAAATTCTTTCCGCTATGGGTACGAATTGCTCGTACCAACGATTATTTCCGGTCTTATCTCCGCCAATTAGCAGAATCGCCATACGGTGTGGATCGAATGCATACAACACGCGAAACGGCCGACCTCGATGCTGAGGACGCAACTCGCGCAGCTTTGTAGCTCGCGATCCTCGAATGTCCGAAGAGTATGGGTGTCCAAGTCCGACCCCAAACTCTTCGAGCATTACAACATACGCGTCAACGGTCTCTTGTTCATCCGCATTCAGTTGATTCCACCAATTTTCAAACTCATCTGTGTATTCAACCTCACAACCCATAGTATTCCATCAATGTAATATTGAGTCAAGAAAAATTAGCCTCTCATCACACCCAATATCTCATCCACAACCTTCTTCGCATCGCCAAACAGCATCAGCGTGTTGTCTTTGTAGAACAGCGGATTATCTACGCCGGCGTAGCCGCTGGCCATGCCACGTTTCATGACGATGGTGTCCCGGGCTTCCCATACGTGAAGCACGGGCATTCCGGCGATGGGCGAGCCGGGGTCGTCCATGGCTGAGGGGTTAACGATGTCGTTGGCGCCAATGACCCAGGCCACGTCGGTCGAGCTGAATTCCTCGTTGACCTCGTCCATTTCGAAGACGATATCGTACGGAATATTAGCCTCGGCGAGCAGGACGTTCATGTGGCCGGGCAGGCGGCCGGCGACGGGGTGAATGGCGAATTTGACCTCAACATTTTTGGCTTTGAGGATCTTGACGACCTCGGCTAGCGAATGCTGTGCCTGAGCTACAGCGAGTCCGTAGCCGGGGATGATGATGATCTTGCGTGCGTTTGAGAGCAATTCGGCTGCTGCGGGTGATTCGATCGAATGGACATCACCGGCCGGAGCCGCGGCGGAACTCGAACTGGAACTGTCGGTCCCAAATCCGCCGAGCATGACGCTGACGAACGAGCGGTTCATTCCTTGGCACATGATGTAGCTGAGGATCGCGCCGCTTGAGCCGACAAGGGCACCGGTGATGATCAGCAGATCGTTGCCCAGCATAAAGCCAGCCGCCGCCGCCGCCCAGCCTGAATAGCTATTGAGCATCGACACGACCACCGGCATGTCCGCGCCGCCGATCGCCATTATGAAGTGAACGCCCAGAATACCCGTCAGCACGGTCGCGATCAGCAGGGGCCATTGACCGGTCACCGAATCAGGCGACATTAAAAAGGCTGCTCCCAGTCCGATCGTAGCGAGAAGCATGATCAGATTGATCATATGCCGTCCGGGCATCATAAATGGTTTGCCCCCGATCGTGCCGCGAAGCTTGAGGAAAGCGATAACGGAACCCGTAAACGTGACCGATCCGATAATGACGCCGAGGAATATTTCAACCAGATGCAGCGTGTGTTCGCCCGACGACATCGGTTTGTGCGGTCCGAGGTAAGTGGCGAAACCGACCAAAACCGCCGCCAAACCAACAAAGCTGTGCAGCATCGCTACCAACTCCGGCATCGACGTCATCTGCACACGCGCGGCCAATATCGCACCAATAACCAAACCGGGAATCAACGCCGCTGCCAAAACCGGCAGCCCGCCGACCTGCATCCCGGCCGCCGTCGCGACCAGCGCGATCAGCATTCCCAAAATGCCATATAGGTTACCGCGGCGGGCCGTCTCCTGCTGAGAGAGGCCGCCAAGGCTTAAAATAAACAACGCACTCGCGGCGATGTAGGCGATAGTAATTAGGCTTTGTTGCATTTAGATTAAGTTATGCGAAAAAGTTTTCGTTTCATTTTGCCGGTAAGCAACTGACCTGTCTGCCAATCGCGAGCATAAATTCTGTTGTCGTTCAATATTGTAGCTTCCAGCGGTTGGCCGCCGGTTTTGCACACATGTTTCACCGAAAGATCGCGCGTGTTTACTCCGAGGACATCCCCGGAAAAAGGTCGAGGAACAATACAGAGTGACTCATCACTGCTAAAACTGTATTCACCGATGAACTGGGCAGTTCCGTCTTCGGCAGGCTGAAGTCTTCGAATGGCTTCGACAGACCAATCAATAGGACTTAGCTTAACCAGCGAATCATAATCATCAGCCCAGAGCTCATAAGCTTTTGACCGGTACCGCAACCGGGGATTTCCGAAAACGCCATTCCCGAGGCTCAATTTCCTAACCATTCTCTGTTCCACCGGGTCCCACAAAACTGGATGCGAATCGCGTTGCACTGAAATAAGCAAAAGGTGATTGTTCGGAATTTCGGTTACGCCTATGATTCCTTGGTAGCCTTTGTCGTAATTGTCGTCGTACCAGTCAAATCGCTGATAATCAATTGTGTTATTGGTAGGGTTAACTAAGAGCAGCCAATAATCATCAATCCCATTGTGCGATAAGTATTCAATGTAAGCTTTAGGTAGAAACTTCCAAACTTCTGAATTGCCATCGAATTTATGTCCGTCTTCTGTAACTGAAATTCTTGATAGAATCGTTTCCGGTGATTCAAAGGAATGAGCAGTAATCTCTACCTTTGATTTGTCATAGTGATGCGCGACGGAAAAGTGATCAAAAGCGCCAGAAAAGAGCGAAAGATATTCTGCAGCTCCCAATTCCACCTTCCGGAGCGTTTCATTCTCAGTATCGAAAATCCAAAGCGAGTTTTTCTCTACCCAACCGAGAGATGAAATTATCGTTGCTCCGTTTTCGTCTCTAATCACCCTTCTACTTCCTAAACATCGCCAGCATCCGATTCGTAACCAAAAATCCGCCCGAAATATTGATCGCGGCAACAAATACTGCAATGGCGCCGAGGATAGTGGTTACGCTGAGGTCGGTTCCGACCAGTTGGAGCATGCCGCCGACCAGGATGATGCCGCTGATGGCGTTGGTGACGCTCATTAGCGGGGTATGGAGTGCCGGTTTGACGCTCCAGACTACCTGGAAACCGACGAAACAAGCGAGAATAAACACCGTCAAATGGCTCAGCGTATCGCCGCCAGCGGTCTTTACCTCGGATGGGACCAACGCCCCGATACCGAATAACACAATTCCTGCGACCGCGAGTATCCACGGATTGATGCCGCTGCTTTCTCCGCCATGACCATGGCTGTTAGGGGCGACTTTGACGGCGGCGCTCGCCGAGCTTTTGGTCGGAACTCCTGGCTCAGGCGGAGCAGGCGGCAGCGGCGGCGGCCACATCATTTTACCGTCGTGAAGCACGATCGCACCCCGCACGACCTCATTCTCTAGATCGACGTGCAGATCACCTTCATCATTCTGCAGCTCTTCCAATAGTGCGGTCAGCGTCGAACCGTAAAGCTGGCTCGACATGCTCGCCATGCGGGAGGGAAGATCGGTGTAACCTATGATCGTGACTCCCTTGTGGTGAGCGACTTCGCCGGGAACCGTAAGAACGCAATTGCCCCCCTGTTCGGCGGCGAGATCGACGATCACTGACCCAGGCTTCATTGATTCGACCATTCCCTGAGTGATCAGTTTAGGAGCAGGCTTGCCGGGAATTAGGGCAGTGGTGACGATGATGTCGACCTGCATTGCCTGCTGGGCAAAGAGGGCCATTTCGGCTTTTAGGAAGTCGTCGGACATCTGCTTTGCATAACCGCCTTTGCCCTCGCCCTCTTCTTTAATGTTCAATTCGAGGAACTCGGCTCCCATGCTGGCAACCTGGTCTTTGGTGGCCGACCTGGGGTCAAACGCCCGGACGATCGCACCCAAACCACGGGCGGCCCCGATAGCCGAGAGACCGGCGACACCGGCTCCGATGACCAGCACTTTTGCCGGATCGATCCGGCCCGCGGCAGTGATCTGTCCGGTAAAGAAACGCGGGAAATTATTAGCTGCCTCGATGATAGCCCGATAGCCCGCAATGTTTGCCATTGCGGAGAGCGTATCCATCTTTTGTGCTCTGGTTATTCGAGGTACGCTGTCCATCGCGAAGACGGTGGCCTTTTTCTTCGCCAGCCGGTCAACGAGTTCCCGATTCTGCCCCGGCCAGACAAACCCAACGAGCCAACCGCCCTCTCTTATAAGGTCGGCTTCAACGGCTTCGGGGGGGCGTACCTTCATGATCACATCCGAGCTTGCCCAGAGTTCCGCGGTCTCCTCGATCACTTCAGCGCCCGCTTCGCGATATTCACTGTCGATGCAGTTGATGCCGTGTCCTGCGTGCGATTCGACCTGCACGTCAAACCCGAGCTTTTTGAGCTTTAATATGGTCTGCGGTGTTGCCGCGACACGCTTTTCGCCGGGGTGGATCTCTTTTGGAATGCCAATCCTAGTCATATTGTTTTGTCTGAAGCCAAAATGCCGCGGCTCCAATGCCGAGGCAAGGTACTTTATTAAATCTTAATATAACAGACCAAAAGGAGAATACTATCACGCCCGCCAATCTGATGTGACGGGTGTCACTTGAGGTGTTTGCAGGAGCAATCTAGATCTTCTTAATGGCGATCATTATCATTGGGTCATCGCCGGTAATTTTATTGTATGAGATCCAGAAGCCCGCTTTTGGATAACGGACCATCTTGAATATGCCGCCGTCGGGCTTAACCTCCGCGTTTTCACCGAACACTGTTTTTGCGTCGGGGGCCGCGTCTAATTTGCCGCTAAAGGTGACGGTAATGGCCGTAACCGTTTCAGCCTCATAATACACCTGAATAAATTCATGATCGGACGGCGCATAATAATCTATCGCGTCGGACGGCTCTTTCGGTTTACCGAGCTTTTCTCGAACCTCATCCATCGACATCCCGATGGAAACGCCTTTATACGAGCTGAATGGCGGCGAGCCGCTTACCGGCGTCGGTAGCGGAGCGGCTAATACACGTCCCTCGCAAGAGGGTCCGTCAACTGTCACCGCCAAGCTGCCCACGACTAGCAAAATGAGCATACAAAGCATAATCCACATTGCTAACTTGAACATAATCCCTCCTTACAGAATTGACCACACACTTAAACCGCATCTACTATATACCCCACCAATATTCAAAACAAATGCAATTTTTGTGCACAAGTTGAAAGTCCGATAAATGCTAATGTTTCGACATCCCCAAGCCCTCTACCGCGAATAAAATCCCGCATTACGCGAGAAAGTTCGCGGAAATCCATTACCCGGGCTCCAAAAATGTGGGGTTTATGCAATCAACGCTGCCGAATCGATCTCAATGGTCCATAGATCATCCCTCATCTATTTTCTTGCTTCGAAGATACGATTGAACGGCGTTTCTGCAGCTCTGGTAAACTCCCCAAAGCCTCCCGAAAGTACAACTTCGCGCAGAGAATCTTCGGATGCGACCGCACCCAGGGCGGGCCCTCCGAGCGCTAAGGAATTGGCCGTGCAGCAAAGCGTCGAGGCCGCTGAAAATGTGCGTCCCACAATATTGAAGTTCTCTTCGACCTTGTTGCCGGCCATCGGCTCGACGATCATACAGCTGCCGTCATCGGCAAGAGTCTCAAACGCGTGCTTCGCGGCTCCGTGTGGGTCGCCCATGTCATGCAGGCAATCAAAGAAGCAAACAAGGTCGTAGTCGTGGTCCGGAAAATCCGAGGCGGACGCCACCGAAAAATGCACACGATCGGCGAGGCCTGCTTCTTCTGCTTTCTTGCGAGCGGTTGCGATCGAAGCCTCGTGGTTATCAAATCCGTAGAACTGCGAATTGGGATAGGCCTTCGCCATGATTATCGTTGAGGCCCCGTGGCCGCAGCCAACGTCGGCTACCTTGGCTCCAGCTTTTAATTTTTCCTCAATACCGGTCAGTGCCGGTATCCATTCCCCAACCAAATGCGCGGTATATCCGGGTCTGAAGAACTTTTCCGTTCCGACGAAGAGGTCCGGATCGTTATCTTTCCATAACAACCCACCGCCATTCTTAAATGCCTCTGCGATGGTCGGCTGGGCATTCATCATCGCCTTAATTACGAAGAACCCTCCTCCTACATAAAAGGGGCTATTCTCGTCGGTCAGTGCAACAGCTTGCTCAGGAAGCATCGAGTATTTTCCAGTGGACGGGTTATAGTGCACATAGTCGCCGCTGGCCTGGTTGACCAGCCACTCGCGAACATATCGCTCGGTAGTTCCGGTTTTCTCCGCAAGTTCCGCGGGTGTAAGTCCGTCTGACTCTGCAAGGGCTTCATAAAGGCCGAGCTTCTGGCCAATATAGCCGAGTACGGAGCTAAGACTGGCTCCGAAGTCACCCACTACCTTTCCCAGAAAGGCGTTCATCTTGTCCTCATTGATCTCTGTCGTTTGACTGGCGTATGGCATATTTCCTCCTTTTTTCGGTTCGCGTGGGAGTGGAATATTAACTGACGATTAAGCGCGGAATTATAAACCCACGCCGCCGCATATATCAACAAAAAATTGCAGCGGCGACGAGTGGAGATTAAGGTGATTTAGATGAAGTCTATTCGATCGAGACGGTCAAACGGTATGAAACATTGCCGCGGGTGCCACCGACGATGATCTTGTAGTCGCCGTTCTCGGGAAGGATGTTTGTGACGCCGCGGGCATCATCTTCTTCACCGGCATCCTGAAGATATTCACCATCGGGCCCTCTCACCTGGAATACCGCGTTATTTTCTTTTGAAGTGATCGTCACAGTCATCAATTGTTCAGCTTTGGCCCGGACAATGTAAGTGTCCCGATCGCCTCGAATGACCGCTCCCTTAAGCGTTATAGAACTCTTGCCACGTGCGAATCGGATGCGTTTTGTGACTCCGTCCGCCGACGTTAATGCAGCAAAACTCATGACCAAAGAGGCCAAAATGGCTGTTGCGGCTATTCTAAACTTCATCATTTCAGACTAGGCGGCACCGGCCACGGCATCCGTATCCGGCTTCCAACGCAGTACCGGTTTGCGGGCAGCCGCTGCTTCGTCCAGACGGCCGATCCGTGTTGAGTGAGGAGCGTTTATCACGAGATCCGGATCTTCCTGAGCCTCTCGGTCAATAGCCACCATAGCCTCCACGAAAGCGTCGAGATCAGCACGGCCAACGGATTCGGTAGGCTCGATGAGCATCGCACCTTCGACAACCAGAGGAAAATAAATCGTCGGCGGGTGGAAGCCATAATCGATCAGGCGCTTTGCTATATCAAGGGTAACAACACCTTTTTTCGACTGTTTCTTGTGCGAGAAGATCGCCTCGTGCATACAGTCCGATTCGTACGGACGGTCATAGGTTTCGGCAAGTTTGTCGGACACGTAGCGGGCGTTCAGAACAGCAGTCTCAGTTGCTTCTTTAAGCCCCTCAGCACCATGCGTATAGATATAGGAAAGGGCCCTGATCATCATGCCGAAGTTGCCAAAGAACGCCTTCACGCGGCCGATCGATGCGGGTAGATCGTAGTTAAGATGATATCGATCGCCCGACTTCTCAATTCGGGGGACGGGCAAAAACTCCAACAGTTCGTCCGTGCAGCAGCATGGGCCGCAGCCCGGACCGCCGCCGCCATGCGGCGTTGAAAATGTCTTATGCAGGTTTAGATGAATAACATCGACACCCATGTCGCCGGGACGAGCTACGCCGACCAGAGCATTCATATTCGCTCCGTCCATATAAACCAAGCCGCCGGCGGCATGAATGATGTCGCAGATCTCACGGATATTCTTTTCGAAAATTCCGACTGTATTAGGGTTAGTGAGCATTAAACCCGCCACCCCGCCCTCGTCGCAAAGCTGCTGCAGGTGTCCGAGGTCCGTCAAACCTTCTGCGGTCGAGTGGATCGTCTTCACAGCGAAACCTGCCAACGCCGCGGATGCTGGATTTGTACCGTGTGCCGAATCCGGAATGAGCATTACACGTCTGTCTTTCGAAGCTTCGCCGTCGCGTTTGTCCAGAAAGGCTCGGATCAGCATTACGCCAGTCATTTCGCCCTGAGCTCCTGCAGCAGGCTGAAGCGATACGCCGGGCAGGCCAGTGATCTCTGCAAGGTCTTCCTGCAGGCGATACATTAGCTCGAGCGCTCCTTGCGTTTCTTCTTCTGGGGCGAGCGGATGCAGGCCTGCAAATCCGCCGATTCGCGCGACCTTCTCATTTAGCCGCGAGTTGTATTTCATCGTACACGAGCCAAGCGGATACATTCCGAGATCGATCGAATAATTCCAGGTCGAGATCCGTGTAAAATGTCGGACAACATCGACCTCTGAAACTTCAGGAACGCCCTCAAGATTGTCTGAGCGTCTCAATTCGGTCGGCAAAATATCTGCCGTCTCCGGCACATCTAGCTTCGGCAGACGGTAGCCGACGCGTCCGCCCTGCGAGCGCTCAAAGATCAAACCTTCGTTCTGTGTTGGATGCTGTGTGACTTTTTTTATGCTCATATCAAGCTCTTAAATGCAGGCCGGTTCGATCCGGCTAAGCTTTAGGTATTCCTTTCCTCGCGATGTCCTCGACGATGTTACAAAAACGGTCGAGTTCCCATAGCGTCGTGTAGACATTCGGCGTGATGCGAATGCCGGTAAATTCTTCGTGGACGATCGGTGTCGTGAAAATTTTGTGCTTAGACATCAGATAGCCGCCGATGGCGACCGGATCGATGTCGTCGATCTTGAAATTCGCGATCGCACAAGACTGTTTCGGGTCGAACGAGGTGTTAAATCCGACTTTTGGCACATCCTTTAGATTGTTCATCCAGTAACGCGAGAGGTAGCGGAGCCGTTCTTCTTTGCGTTTGCCACCGATAGCGTTGTGAAACAAGATAGCCTCGCCGATCGCGAGCCTCATTGCGGCCGAGTGTGTGCCAATCTCTTCGAATTTGCGAATGTCGTTTCGATTTTTATCTTCGCTCGCCATCAATGCCCAGACTTTTGCGATTTTATCTTTCTTTACGTAGAGCAAGCCCGTACCTTTCGGAGCATATATCCATTTGTGCAGGGAAGTGCCGTAATAATCGCATTGCAGATCGTCACGTTTAAAGTCGAATTGGGCAAACGCATGGGCCCCGTCAACGATCGTCTCGATGCCTTTCGATCTCGCCATTTCGCAGATCTTGCGAACCGGCAATATCTGGCCAGTCAGATTTATCTGATGCGAAACCAGGATCAACTTGGTTCTTGGGGTTACGGCCCTTTCGAAGGAGGTTGCGATGTCATCAACGTTTCGCGGAGCCAGCGGAATTTTGATTAGATTCAGTTTCAACCCCTCGCGAAGTTCACGCTGTTTGAGAGTCGTGATCATTCGCGGGTAATCCTGCGTGCTGGTCAGAATTTCGTCGCCAGATTTGAGATCTAAACCCATTAACAGGATCTCGAGCGATTCGCTGGCATTTCGCGTAATCGCGATCTCTTCTGGGGAGCATCCGAATACCTCGGCCAAGCCGGTACGAACAGTTTCCGATTGCGGTTCGAGGATCTGCCACATCGTGTATGCGGTCGCGTCTTCCTGCTGCCAGGTGTACCGGACAAAGGCCTCGGTGACGATCCTCGGACTGGGTGAGACACCGCCGTTGTTAAGGTTCACGATCCCGCGAGTTACAGAAAATGCTTGCTGAATATGCGACCAGTAATCCTCATCCATCGCGGCTTCGATCGGCGAAAGATGCTCGATGCTCTTTCCAGCCGCATGAACTCTTGAAAGCATCGACCCAACAACAGAGGAGGAAAGAGCCATCAGTCCAAGGCCTTTACCGGCAGACGAAAGAAACTTGCGTCGATTAATGTCTTGAAATTGGTTCATTTTCTTCCTCCGGTGGATATTCGATTAACAGCTTTTTACAATGACGACATTTAACCGTCTCAATCTTGATCGATCTTTTGCAAAATTTACATTTCTTGTAATTCTCCGGATCCGACGGCAACATCAAGACGATAATTATGGCAGCCGCAATTACGATTCCAATAATTAACCACAACATTTAGGTGTTTCCTATTTGAATGCGTTTACCAAACTATCGATCTGGTCCTTCGTATTAGTCTCAGTCACGCAAACCAAAAACTCATTTGGCCTATCTGCATAGTATTTGGATAACGCGAGGCCGCCGACGATGCCGTTTTCGGTGCGGATTTTCTCCAATAGCTTGTCTGCCGGTTTTGTTGAGCGGACGACGAATTCGTTGAATGTTGGTGACGAGAAGGCGATCTCGTATCCATCAATCGCTGCGATCTGCTCTTTTGCGTAAGCCGCTTTTTGAGCATTTTGCATCGCTACTTCTTGCAAGCCCTGTTTGCCCATCGTTTCCATGTAGATGGTCGCAGCGAGGGCGATCAGGCCTTGATTAGTGCAGATGTTAGATGTGGCCTTTTCACGGCGGATGTGCTGTTCGCGGGTTGATAGAGTCAACACGAATCCGCGGTTGCCGTTCTTGTCGTATGCAACACCGGCGAGGCGGCCAGGCATTTGGCGAACGAATTTATCTTGTGTTGCGAAAAGACCAACATGCGGCCCCCCGAACCCCATAGGCACGCCCCAGGACTGGCCTTCGCCAACAACAATATCAGCTCCGCAGGCACCCGGAGGTTTGAGCAGGCCGAATGAGATAGCTTCGGTCACTACGACAACAAACAGAGCTCCTACTGCATGAGCGGCATCGGCGAGCGACTGGAGATCTTCGATACAGCCGAAAAAGTTTGGTGACTGAATGACGAGCGCGGCGGTATCGTCATCGAGAGTTTCCAGGCCTGTTACCCGTCCTGTTTGCTCATCAAATCCGATAGTTACGATCTCAGTGTCGCCATGCTGGGCATAGGTTTTCGCAACTTCACGATATTCGGGATGGACGCTCGAGGCGACGACTATTTTATCTCTACGCGTGACGCGTTGGGCCATCAGGTATGCCTCGGCGGTGGCCGTCGAACCGTCGTACATCGACGCATTTGCAACCTCCATACCTGTCAACTGGCAAACCAGGGTCTGGAATTCAAAGATATATTGCAGGGTTCCCTGCGAGATCTCAGGCTGGTACGGCGTGTACGAAGTGAAAAACTCAGACCTTTGAATAAGGTGGTCGACGATCGTTGGTGAAAAATGCGAGTAAACTCCTGCACCAAGAAATGACGGCTTTACCGCACCTGTATTCCGGGCGGCCATTTCTTCCATACCTGCGATGACCTCGCTTTCCGCTAGCGGTTCTGTGACATTAAGCGGTCGTTTTAGTTGGACGTCTTTCGGTATGGAGCGAAATAGTTCGCCCGCGTTCGCAAGTCCGACCTCTGCGAGCATCTCATCCCGTTCTTCCGGTGAATTTGGTATGTATCTCATTTAATTTATAAACAGCGAATTCATAATACTAACAAAACAAGGACCTGAATTCGATGGCTTTTCACTACTGTTGGCGTCAAAACAAAAGGATCCGAAGCTTCCCCCGGACCCATTTAACATATCTAACAAATTCGTCCGTCAGCAGCCGGTGATCACGGTCACAAAACGCGCCAGGATTATTCACTGGCCGCTAAATACTCCTCATATTCCACGGCAGAAAGCAGTTTGTCCGCCTCATTCGGATTGTCCATCTTGATCTTTATCATCCAGCCAGCCGAGTAAGGATCATTATTGACAGCCTCGGGCGTGTCATTAAGGCCATCATTAACCTCAATGATCTCACCGGCAATAGGCGTAAAGATCTCCGATACCGCTTTTACGGATTCGACCGATCCAAAGGCCTCATGGGTCGAGAATTTGTCGCCGACCCTTGGCATGTCTATATAAACAACGTCGCCCAACGAATGTTGTGCATAATCGGTAATGCCTATCGTTGCAGTATCGCCTGCGACCGATACCCATTCGTGATCCTTGCTGTAACGTAAACTCTCAGGAATATTTGCCATAAAAATCGTAAAAAAACCAATGTTATATTTAACTCCAGTAGCTATTTTTGCCGCTTGTAAAAGGGCGTCGGTACTATCTGAGCCCTTAAATACTTTCCTCTTACATCAATTCTAATTTCTTGTCCAACATTTGCAAACTCAGGGGGCAAAAACGCGAGGCCGATGTCCTTTTTTAGATATGGGGCAGGGCTGCCGCTGGTAACATTTCCGACTTTATTGTCGTCGATATAAACGTCACAGCCATCGCGGGCGATGCCAGGCTCGGTCATTTCGAAGCCAGCGAGCTTACGCGTGAGCCCCTCTTCTTTTTGACGGACCAACGCGTCAGATCCGATAAAGTTGCCTTTCTGAAGCTTCACGATCCACCCGAGACCGGCTTCGAGCGGTGTTATGTCATCACCGAGTTCATGGCCGTAAAGGGACATCGCCGATTCCAGCCGCAGCGTGTTTCTGGCGGCAAGCCCGCAGGGAAGTATGCCGCCGTCTCCGCCGTAGTTTCCTGTTTCGAGGATCTTATTCCAAAGCTGTTCGGCCGATCCGGTATCCGCATAGACCTCGAAACCATCTTCCCCCGTGTAACCGGTTCGAGAGATTATGGCGTCGATGCCGTCTACCTGGCCCTCTTTAAAATGGTAATACTTGATAGCCGAAAGGTCTGTAACCGTTAGTTCTTGGACGATATTGAGCGCATTCGGGCCTTGAACGGCGATCTGACAATATTCGGAACTGGCATTCTGCAACTCAACCTTGTCGTCATCGGTTTTGTGCGACGATATCCACTCCCAATCTTTCTCGGTGGTTCCGGCGTTTACCACCAACAATAGCCTCTCAGGCCCAAACCGGTAAACAAGAAGATCATCGACCACGCCGCCGTTTTCGTTTGTCAACGCCGAATAATGGGCCTGGCCGTCGACCAGCTTCGTCACATCATTGGTAGTGAGGCGATTTACAAAAGAGATGGCACCCGGGCCTCGAACCCAGATCTCGCCCATATGGGATACATCAAACAACCCACAGGCAGTCCTTGTTCGCACATGCTCCTCGATGACTCCGGCGGGATATTGAACAGGCATGTCCCATCCACCAAAATCTACCATCCGCCCGCCAAGCTCGCGATGAGCCGCATTCAACGGAGTCCGTTTAAGTTCTATCTCAGACATAGTGAGAAGTGTAATTTAGAGGATCTGGGTGAGCAAGTTGGGCGAGTGAATTGGAGTTTTCGGAACGGAACGCTATCAGTGTAGTTAATAGACCTTCAGTTCTTTTCCTTTTTGACCTCGGCCGGGAGTTTGACGACGGCTGCTAATATCTGGTCGCACAACTCAAGCGAAGCCAGGATGGAACCTTTGTCTGAATTATCCGTCGATTTGTCGAGTTCAATTTCGAGCACCGCCTTGTAGCGGGCAGCGGCCGCGGCAAGCGAGCGGACTGCCTTTGGGAAAATGTCGGAGTAGCCTTTTGGCTTTTTACCTTTCTCTGGCTCGGCAACCACCATCGAATCGGGACGCTCGGCAAGATTGTCAATGTCGTCGATCGCCTTTTGCAAAAGGCGGCGGATATCGAGGAAAAGTTCAGATCGCGTACCTTGAGGGAGTTCGCCCCAGTTTCCACTCTTCTTTGGTTTCGTTCCGCCGGAGTTTATATTCATCACCCCAAATCGGCGGTCGATAGCCTGGGTGAGTACCCCGATCCTCAAGTCGACCTCTTGGGCTTCGCGGACAAGTTCGACCTCGTCCGGAGTGAGAAAATCACGCTGGGCAGATGCGGCGGAGGGGAATAAGAAAGCGAGGGCCAAAATTAGGGACACTATTAATCTATTAGGGTTCATATGGATCATTAGTCGATATTGGATCGGCGAATGACAGTATCACCGAACAATGGCTCGGTAGCCTTAGTCCTCGCATCCCGTATTCGGATCATAAGTTTTCGAACATAATCCTCATATCTGAGGGGAAGTTCCCGACGAACGGCCTCGAGACGGGGTATGAACTTGCGAAGACCGATCTCAAGCCGCTTGAAATTATCCAGGACCTTGCCCTTGCCCGTATTATTTCGATTTAAATAATCTAGACTGTTGTCCATTAAGGCATGAAAATGGCCGAGTTCGCGAAACATATCGTCGTAATTCTGTCTGCCACTTTGGGCTTCTGCTTCGACAAGACGCCCTTCCATCAAGTTAAGCGCGAGCTTAGTTCTTGATCCGACGTCTTTGGACTTATCCAATCGCTCCTTTTCGTCCTTTGGAAGGATTCTCATAGGAGGAGGAGCAAGATCAAGGGTTTCCGTCTGGGCCCACGCGGACAATGAAAGTAAAGTGACGACCACCATAGCCGGCAAGACAAACTTGATCCATGATTTATCTTTACGAAACATTTATCCGATCTTTTTACCTTTCCCGTCGCGGATCAGCCGCTGTATCTGGGGAAGTCGCAGATTTACCCTTTCGATGTCGACTTTATTTATAACCGGGTCTGCCAATTTCAAATACTGCTGATAATTGGCAGCTGCATCCATATACTCCGTCATTTGATCGTGTAGTACACCTAGAAAATAAAATGCTCCTGCCGATCGCGGATGCTCCTTCGCCAACCATTGAAATTCGGTCTTCGCTTCTGGGAAACGTTTCAGTTGAAACAGAGCCGTCGCGAGGTTTGCCCTCGCTGTCGAATTATCCGGTGCGATCTTAATGATCTTCGTTAAAACGTCTACTGCGGATTCAAATTGTCGCGCCTGGACAAGAGCCGCGCCGAACCCGATGGCATGGCTAATATTATTTGGCTCGACCGCTGAGGCCCGCTGGCAATATCCGAGAGCCTTCGCCGGATCATCGAGCCTATATAAAGTACATAGACGGCCAAGAATTGACGGATCTCGCTCATTATGCTTAAGCTGGTTTTCGAGTATCTCAGGGCTTGTCGACTTCGCGATGTCGATCTTGCTCCGGAGTTCGGAGACGCCGGGAAGATTTCCCTCGATCTTATCCAAAAGGGCAAGCGCATCATCAAACCGGCCCTCGAAGGCCAGTACCTTTGCTTTAAGGAGGTCAGCGGGGCCGGATCGGCTCTGGGAGCTTTCGAGCCGAAGCGAGATCTCCCTAGCCTTTTCGATATCGCCCTCAGAAAGGCTGACTTCGCCAAGCAGTGTGAGCGCAATGATGTTCGAAGGATCAATGGCCAAGGCTTTCGCAAGGCTGGCTTTGGCAGCACCATTTTGCCCCAGCGTGGTCTCAAGAGCTGCTCGGGCTGTCCAAAGCGAGAGTGAAGGATTAGCCTTCAAGGTCAGAACCGAAACTTTTGCAAGGAGATCTCTGAGTTCGGGCGGCGAAGCATTTGAATGCAAGCGGAGCTCGGTTAACGCTGTTAAAGCCAGAGGATTGTATGGATCGGTGTTTACAACTTGCTGCAGTAACGCCAAGGCTTCGTCACGATCTCCACGACGGATCAATAGCGATCCCAGGCTCGTCATGGCCAGAGTCCAATCGGGCCGAAGCTTTACCGCAAGGCGAAAAGCCGTTTCCGCCGTTTCGGTATCTCCGAGAGTAAGGTAAGCGACTCCGCGCTGGTATTCCGCTTCCGGAAATTCCGGCATTGCCATGAGAGCTTTTTCATATAAAACCACGGCTCCCTTTAGGTCGCCCTTTTCGTGAAGGTCCTGTGCCTGGTTAAAAATAGCTATAACATCCGATCTATCATCGTCGTCCTGCGCAAAAAGCTCGGTCGGGCACAACAGCAAAAATAGAGCGCCGATCAAAACAAGCGATCCCTGCAATAGCGCCGATCCGTTTTTGAGAGAACTGATCATATTTGTTCAAGATGTATTAATTCTATCATTTCAGGCCTTGCCTATGATCAAAAATCGATATCAAAGCTCCTTGGAAAATTTCCCCTCCAATCATTTGCTATCCGACTTTTTGGTAAGTTAAGATTCGAGATTGGACGCCCAATATCTACAATGAGTTTCACTCAACCTTCAGCCGCGTTCGGCATTTCTACCCTACTGTTATTTCAATTCACACAAAATATGACAACTGAATTGAGATGCAACTTGTAGGATATTTGTTGGATGATGGTGTCCAGGCGATCTGATCAAGAAGCGTCGAAGTCATTATAACTGGAGAGATTTTAAAGATGGCAAACCCAATGGCCGATGAAATGCGGCGATTCCGCGGCAGCGATGAGAAGAATCCGTTCGAAGCAATGAGCGAGCGTTTTGATCGCGCCGCTAAGCTCCTCGGGCTCGATGAAGACCTTTATGCCGTTATGAGGGTCCCAAGCAGGGAATTGAAGGTTTATATCCCGGTCCGGATGGACACTGGGCACATACAGGTGTTCGAGGGATTTCGCGTACAGCATAATTTCGCTCGAGGACCGGCAAAAGGCGGGATACGTTATGCCCCCGATGTTTCATTGGATGAGGTTAAAGCACTCTCGGCATGGATGACCTGGAAATGTGCGGTTGTTAACGTGCCTTTTGGCGGGGCCAAGGGCGGGATCATTTGTGATCCGCATCAGATGTCGATCGGCGAACTCGAAAGGATGACACGCCGGTATACGGCGGAACTGATCGATTTTATCGGCCCTGACAAGGATGTGCCCGCACCGGATATGAATACCGGAGAGCAGACGATGGCTTGGATCATGGATACCTTTTCTATGCATTCGCGTCACACTGTAAATGCTGTCGTAACTGGCAAGCCAGTTGCTTTGGGTGGATCGCTCGGACGAAGAGAGGCAACGGGGCGCGGCGTTCTGTTCACCGTCAATGAAGCGATAAAGCGGTATAACCTGACGCCGGAGCAAACCACAGTAGTTGTTCAGGGCGCCGGAAATGTAGGCGGTATCGGTGCCGAATTGATGCACGAATTAGGGTATAAGGTGATCGCGATCTCGGATGTCGGCGGCGGGATCTATAATCCGAACGGATTAAATATCCCGCACGTGCTGGAATATCTCAGGACAAATAAATCTCTCGATGGTTACCCTGACGTTGAACGTGTCGACAATAAGGCTCTTCTTGAGATCGAATGCGATGTTCTCACGCCCTGTGCAACTGAGAACCAGATCACGTCGGAAAATGCCGACCGCATTCGCTGCAAGATATTGGCGGAGGGGGCCAACGGTCCCACTACTCCTAAGGCGGACAAGATCCTTCATGATAAGGGGATATTTGTGATCCCTGATATTTTGGCAAACGCGGGCGGGGTCACGGTCTCCTATTTTGAATGGGTCCAGGATCGGATGGGGTACTTCTGGTCTGAGGACGAAGTCAATGCCCGACTTGAGGATAAGATGGTTGCCAGTTTCAACGAGCTATGCCATTATGCCGACAAACATGATGTCGATACTCGGACGGCTGCTTATATGCTGGCGATCGATCGTGTCGCATACCATACCAGAATGCGCGGGATCTATGCGTAAATATCAGGATAATTTACTGATAATGCTTGATTTTCATCTACGGGTGCGATAATGTCTTTCAGAGAGAAGGCTGAAGTATTTAAAAGGATTTATTGACTTTTAATGGTTTCACCTTGTATAACGGTAACGTAAGTATTGATTTATCTTGTATTAGCCACGCGGGTGCGCCGGCTTGACCTATTGGCAGGAAGTGCATCGTGTGAGATAATTTAGGACTGTTTGAGGACCTTCGGCATATGGCCAGGCCCTAATTTTTCGAATTGAAAGTTAATTTTCTATTTTCGGCGGAGGAATGTGATGAAACTCGCTAACAAAG
>JBGTBC010000476.1:0-3754 GCA_041749555.1 Pyrinomonadaceae bacterium
AATACGCGTAGAACAGCTTCCGGGTTGGGTTCTTTTGTCTGACGGTCTTTGACGAGTTCGATCCCGAGCATAAGGCCTTTGCCGCGGACGTCGCCGATGATGGCGTGCTTTTCCTGGAGTTCGAGCATTCGCTGGAGCAGATAGTCGCCGACAACGCGGGCGTTTGTGAGGAGGTTGTCTTCCTCGATCACTTTTATCACGGCGAGGCCGACGGCGGATGAGACGGGATTGCCGCCAAAGGTTGAGAAGGTCAGGCCGGGAAAAGCGTCAGCGACTTCCGGCGTCGCGATCGTCCAACCGATCGGCACTCCGTTGCCCATTCCTTTTGCCGATGTGATAATGTCCGGTTCGACGCCCCAATGCTCGATGCCAAACCATTTATCGCCCGTGCGGCCCCACGCGGCCTGGACCTCGTCGGAGATGAACAGGCCGCCGTGACGCCTTGCGATCTCGGCGACGCGTGAAAAGTACTCGGGCGGCGGAATAATAAACCCGCCGACGCCGAGGATCGTTTCGGCCATGAACGCCGCAATGTTTCCGGTCGTCGTCGTATTGATGATGTCCTCAACATCATCCGCACAGGCGACCCCGCACGTCGGATATTCTAGTTTGAGCGGACATCGGTAGCAGTAGGGCGCCGGAGCGTGTACGATGCCCGGAACCTGCGAAGCGATCGGCCGCCAAGTCTTATGCCCGACCGAAGACAGAGCTGTCGCCGAACGTCCCGCGTAGCTATGCCGCAATACGATGATCTCTTGATTCCCCGTCGCAAGCTTCGCTGCCAGGATCGCGGTATCGTCCGCCTCGGTACCGCTGTTCGAGAAAAACGACTTCTTCAACTTGCCCGGCGTGATCTCAGCAAGTTTTTCAGCCAGATCGCTCTGCGGCCCGTTAGCGTATAACGTCGATGTGTGAGCGATTGCGTTGACCTGATCGATCCACGCCTTGTTTATTCGCGGATTTGCATGACCAAGCGAAACGGTCAGCACGCCGCCGAAGCAATCGAGATACTCGTTGCCCTCATGATCCCAAACCTTCTCCCCTTCGCCTCGAACGAGTTCGATCGGCTGCTGATAGTAATTAGTGACTGCGGGAAAAAGAAATTCTTTGTGCTTTTCGATCGCACTTTTCAACTCAGATCTCTGCTCGGCTGGATTCATAGTTTCACCTTTTTCTTGAATTTCACTTTCTGTTACGTTCCGATCACGGCATAAACCTCGCGACGCCCTTTTTCAATGACTCGTATTTGGCCAATCGTGCGGCGTCGAAGGGCTTTGGCGCGATACCCGACAAGATGAACGTAGCGTCGCGAAGGTCGATGACGGCTTTGGCCCGGGTCACCGATCCTGAAGCGGAGACAAACGCGTCCCACAACCGCGAACCCGCGGGAGGCGTTTCGCCTGTTCCGTTTTGCTGCACATACTTGAGATCTTTTTCTGCTAGAGCGAGGTTTGCGTCGAACGCCCTGTAAAACTCGGCATCAGCGTCGGCGTATCGGCCGAGTTTGATAAGGATACGCCCCTTATCGGTCAATACGCCCTGCATCTTCGCCGCCGCCGTCTGCATCGCTGCGTCCCCAACCGCATACTTACCGGCTTCGAGTGAATTAAGCAGCTTTAATGCCGCTTCATATTCGCCGTTGTCCGATAACGAACGTGCCGCCGCCCGGGCATGCGAAGCGAGTTCGACAGCGTTCATAACCTGCCCGTAGACAGAGGTAGAAACGACGAAAGTGACCGCGAATATTCCCAGTGATCTTAAAATGCGAGATCTGATCATAAGCGTTATTCAACAAAAGAGTTACTGACCCGAACACCAGGATCAAAGATCCTCGATCGTAAGTTTGATGTCCGCATATTTCCACGCTTCGACAAACTGTTTTCTGACCTTCTCCGCTTCCACGGTCTTCCCTTGTTTCTCAAGAGCGATCGCGAGGCCAAACAGCGAACGTCCGCTACCCGGATTTCGGCGAAGGTCTTCGCGAAAGGTCTTTTCCGCCTCGACGAACTGCCCGTCGCGAAGCAAAGCTCCGCCGAGGTTTTCCCTGACAGGCGAGATCGACAGCGGCGGCTCGGAATATGGCAGCGTGTCTTCCGCATCGACAGCATCTCTAAAAAGATCGATCTCTTCCGCCTTGTCGCCTTTTTTGCGAGCTATCGCCGCGTCGATGCGGGCATCATCGATCTTTCGCAGCGGATTCGGATCAGTCCGATCTTTCGACCTTTCCGCCTGCGCTTTGTCGACATCGCCTGTCGCAATGAGCGCCATTGCTCGCGCCCACGTCCAGCCTCTTAGCGTCTCGGGACGACTATCGGCAGGTGGAGTCGGAGCCTTTAGAATGTCGTCCCAACGCTTGAATCGTACCCAATATCTCGGCCGCTGATCGCTCGAACGCGGTGATTTGAAAATGAATTTGCGATCCAGCGAATGCGTGACCTTAGCAAAATTGCCCTGCATCGCGTACGAGAACAGAAGAAAATTCAGCACGTGATTGTAATGCCAAAGCTTAAACTCCTCCGACAGCGTGTCGGTTGGCATCGTCGCTGTTTCTTCATTAGATTCGACCGACTTTTGAAAATTCCCCGTTCGCACATAGATATGTGCAGGCATATGGACAAGATGGCCGAAAGACGGAATAAATATCTTTAGCCCGCGAAGAGCGTCTGCCGCTGGCAGAGCACGTTCGGGCTGCATTGATTCTTCGACGCCGTGAATATACGTATGCGTCAGGCCAACGTGTTTGGGATGAAGCTTGAGGCCGTCCTCGAGAACGGCCAGCATCTCAGGCCATCTTCCGACCGGCTCGCCATCGCGTGTCCAGTTCGTATAGCCCGCCGAGTAAAAGATGCTGAGAGCATAAAGAGCGGCGGCATCGGCGTCTTTTGGAGCAGCCTCAAATATCGGCTTCATCGCCTCGCGATAGGCTTCCTCAGAGGCTTTTCGATTGTAGCCCGCCTCATCGGGCAGGAGTTTTGAGAGTGCCTCAATATATATCCGATCTGACGGCGGAGCGGGTAGCGACATCGCGGTTTTTATCGCATCGCGGGCATCCTTGAGCCGTTTCTGATCACCAGGATTTCCACCACCTGTACCACGCGGATACGCCGCAAGAGCGATGCCCCAGTGAGCCATGGCTACCTTCGGGTCGAGTTCCGCAGCCCGTTGAAACGACCTTATGGCGTCACCGTCATTGAACGCGTAATACAGCGTGAGGCCCTGATTGAAAAAAGCCTGTGCCTGTTTGTTCGATGTCGCGACCTTACGATGACTGACCGCATCGGTCGTTACCAGCTCGATCGGTTTACCTGCCGCAGCAGTTTCAGGTGTCTTGTGGTCGGTATGTTGGGCAACCGTGATGCAGGCCGAGAGTATCAATACCAAGGCCAGGTGTAAGAACGATCTCATCTATTAAATTCTCCAAGGTCCATTTGGCGATTGATCTGAAACCTATGATCTATTCGCTTGTTTATCTGAGGCTGCATCTTTCTCCGGCATTTCGATCGTCAACTTCCAAACGCCGTCTTCTTTTACAAACTCCATTGGCGACCAGTTACCGTATTCGTCAAGGTATTCGATGGTTGCCTTGTCGCCGGTGATCCTCTCATTACGAGCCTCGGCCGTCGGGGCTTGTGGCTTTTCACACAATTCTATTAGAAGTTCATCCAAGGTTTGTTTCTTTTCACCCATTCCACCGATCTCTGCAAAAAACTCTAGAAGGTCTTTTGAGAGTAATTTTTTCAGGGCCGGAAGGTCC
>JBGTBC010000477.1:0-4284 GCA_041749555.1 Pyrinomonadaceae bacterium
TATCTCGATATCGGAACCCAGTTGAGTGACGGTAACATCGGAGAGCTGCAAAGCTTCATTTAGACTCGACGCACCCGCTCCGCCGATGGCAATAGGTGCCTCACGTCCACCTATAACTATTGGGGCAGCGATAAAAGTCAGCTTATCGACAAGGCGTTCATCGCAGAACGAACCGGCCACTTCGCTGCCGCCTTCGACCAACACGCTCTGGATCGAACGCTCTTTCAGTGCACTAAGGAGCCCTAAAATATCGCGGCCGCCCATTTCGAGTTCTATGACTTCGACCCCCCGATCTCGAAGCTCGCTGATCTTGTTCGTTTCGCGGCTGTTCGTGATGACTATAACCGGAAACTCCTGAGCTGTATTTACGAGTTTAGACTCGATCGGAAGCCTTAGCCGGTTATCCAAAATAACGCGGACGAGCGGCCGTCTTCGTGGTTTTCCGCTCCGGTCTGTAAGCATCGGGTCATCGACGGCGGCGGTATTTCCTCCGATGAGGATCGCGTCATGCTGATGCCGCAGGGCTTGAACGCGTTCACGCCCCGCTTCGCCTGATAATAAGGTTGAAACACTATCGGCTAGCGAGATCCGCCCGTCGATAGATGTGGCGAGTTTGAGGTGGACAAACGGGCGTTGCTTCTGGTGCCAGCAAATGAACGCTTCGTTAAGCCGCGAAGCCTGCTCGGCCAGGACGCCTGTTGTTACCTCAAGACCGGCCTGCCGCAAAGCTTCGAAGCCGCGGCCCGAAACAAGCGGATTAGGATCTTCGATCGGACAGACGACCCGAGAAATACCAGCATTGATCAGCGCATCCGTACACGGAGGAGTTTTGCCGTGGTGACTGTGGGGTTCGAGAGATACGTAAGCCGTGCCGCCTTTGGCACTACCGCCAGCTTGTTCAAGAGCAATCGCCTCTGCGTGCGTTACATCATCATAGACGTAAGTGCCTTCCCCAACGATCTCGCCGTCTGTTGACACGATCACGCAGCCCACGAGCGGGTTTGGGCTGACAAGGCCAACGCCAATTGCCGACAGATCTAAAGAATGCCTCGTTAGTTCGATATCGCGATCAGAAGAGGTCATCTAATTAAAGAGGCCGTTGACATAGCTCTCTGGATCGAAAACCATCAAGTCATTTACCTGTTCGCCGATGCCGACATAGCGGATCGGCAGATTGAGCTCTTTGGCAATAGCAACCGCGATGCCGCCTTTAGCGGTTCCGTCGAGCTTTGTGAGCACGATACCCGTAACATCTGCTGTTTTCATAAACTGCCGTGCCTGTTCGAGCCCGTTCTGGCCGGTTACGGCGTCAATGACCAGAAGCGTTTCGTGAGGGGCTCCGGGAACTTCGCGTGCCGAAATGCGTTTCATCTTTTCGAGCTCGGCCATCAGGTTTGCTTTATTATGCAGACGACCCGCCGTGTCGACGATCAAAACGTCCGAATTTCGTGCCTTTGCCGCTGCTAACGCATCAAACAGAACAGCCGCGGGGTCAGTTCCCTGTTTTTGCTGCACGATCTGAACACCCGCACGGTCGGCCCAGATCTCAAGTTGATCGCTGGCCGCAGCCCGGAACGTATCAGCCGCGCAGATCAGCACATCATTTCCTTCGTTCTTGATCCGCTGGGCAAGTTTCCCGATGGTGGTCGTTTTTCCGACGCCATTGACGCCGACAACCATCAGCACATAAGGTTTTATTGATTCGTCGATACTCCGTTCGTCCGCAACTCCCTGCTCCGTCGAATGATTGAGAATGTCGAGCAGCTCGCGGCGCATCGACTTCTTCAAGGCGTTGAGATCACTGATCTCCTGACGCGAAACTCCGCGGCGAATGCTATCGAGAATCTGCATGGTCGTTGCCACGCCGATATCTGTTGAGATCAGCATTTCCTCCAATTCGTCGAGAAATGCCGCGTCGATCTGCTTTCTCCCTTCGAATACAGAATCGAGTCGATCATTGATCGAATGCCGGGTTTTTTCTATCGCCTTGGTGAAGCGAACGTTGAGTTCGCGCTCCACCGCGGCCTCTTGAGCCTTAAGCTCCTCGATGGATTTATCGAGGCCCAGGACCGAGGTTGAGAATTTATCTTCCTTATTTCTACGCCAAAACGCCATATAGTTTGCTTCGCGGGGAGGACCGCAAACTAAACAGTATAGAAAAATATGACACACTCAACAACGTGCGGCAATTTCCGGATCTCTGCGGACTACGTATTAAGCTACCAACTTAGCGGGTAAGATCGATCCTTTTTCATCGGCGGCGCGTTTTGCGGCAAGCTGTCTAACTATTCCGTTCGCAACCTCGCCGGCGGAGCATGCTTCGACGAGTGCTTCTACAACATCCGATTGATAACGCGTTCCGACAAAGCTGCGCAGACGCTCAAGCGCGGGCTGCAGCTCCATTCCTTTTTGATAAGGCCGGTCGATGGTCATCGCGTCGAAGGTGTCCGCCACGGAGACTATCTTGGCCTGAAGCGGTATCTGTTCGCCGGTCAATCCCTGCGGATACCCTTGCCCGTTCACCATTTCGTGGTGCATATACATTCCCGGCAAAAACTCCTTCATCGCCGGTATCTGCGACATTATCTTATAGCCCTTTTGCGGGTGGGTCTTCATTATCTCAAATTCCGCATCGGTCAAAGCAGATGGCTTCTTGAGAATGGCATCGTCGATTGCGATCTTACCGACATCATGAAGCAAGGCGCTGATCCTCAGCGTTTCAAGCTCTTCGGCCTCCATTCCCATCCGTTTTCCGATGGCTACAGAGATCCGCGAAACGCGTTCGGAATGGCCGCGTGTGTATTTATCTTTGCCGTCGATCGCGGCGGCCAGTGCCTTAACGGTACCGACAAAAAGCTCGCGATTTTCTTCAGCTGCCCTGGCGAGTTTGGCGATCTGCTCTTCGACCTTATCGGTCATGACGTTGAAGGATTCGCCTAAGGTGCCAATTTCAGTAATGTTACGCGTGCTGACCCGCGAAGAAAAATCGCCGGCCGCGATCTGCCGGGCGGCATTGACCAGCCTGAGCAGCGGCATCGTCATAAATCTCGCACCTGCCAGGCCGACGAGAAGAGCGCAAACGGCAAATGCCAGACTGATCGACCATGTTTGCGAACGCATCTCGCCCACTGCTGCCAGGGCACGGGCCTCGTCCTGCATCGTGATGACTCCGACGCTATATCCGTCAGCCATTCGTGCGGTCGAATAAGCCCCTATCATGTCAAATCGTTTCTCGTCAAACTCCGTTGAAAATGGAACAAGTGCCGATTCGACCTGTCCGCCCGACTCGAGCCATTCACTGACGATCGGAAGGCCATTCATTGGACGTTTGACGGCGGCAAGTACAGGATCCGGATGAAATATTGTTTCCCCTTCGCTATTGACGACGAAAACCATTGGCAGCCCGGCTTTCCACAGGTCAGCCTCGGCCATCGAACCAAGGCCGACAACGCTCTGAGAGATCGAATGGAGCGAGGCGATAGCGATGATCTTTGCGGCTGGTACGCCGTCAATCGCGGCGTCGGTGGCGAACGACATTACGAATTGGTTCGAATTTGTGAGCTTTCGCGATTCACCGACCGATACTTTTCCGGGTTCGGCCGCTGGTGTTTCCGCGGCCAGCGTTTCGACCTCGTCACGCTCAAGTGCCTCTGCACGAAAAACAGCGAGTGAACCCGCATTCAAAGGCTTTACGTAGATCGCTAAAAGTTCGGGATTTTCTCGGAGCAATGAGCCAAGCTTGATCTCAGTCTGCGAAGAAGATATTATCGCGGGATCACCTGCCAGCTCGACGCCGGTTGCGAGGCCCGTGACGATCGACGTGAACCGCCTACCGAAGATCTCGATCTGGCGTGCTTTTTCCTGCACGAGCTGTATCTGGTAACGGTTTTCCGAGGCCCTTAATTCCCGGCCGGTCTTGTCCGAAAGAAACCAGCCCGTCAGAACAAGCGGGACCAATCCGACAAGCAGCAGCGTGACGATGAGGAAGAAAACGAGACTGATCTTTTTGGGAAGGAACGGCATTGGCGGGAAGGCGGTGGGAGCAGCACCTGGCATAATGATAATCTATTGCAATTAGCGGGTCAACAAGTTTTAACATAAGCGGCATCTTAAAACGTCCAGAATCTCTTACCTTTTTTCTCGCCGTGCATGCGGACGGCGATGGAAACGGCGTCGATCTGGTCGTCGTGGTGGCCGTGGGGGAAGGAGCAGGCTTCCTGGATGAATTCCTCGTTCCATGGGCCGGCGACTAGGCGGACTCGGCCTTCTTCGGCCAGGGCTATC
>JBGTBC010000478.1:0-12327 GCA_041749555.1 Pyrinomonadaceae bacterium
GATCGAGAATGCTGTCGGCTTGCCGATCGGGTTGTTACCGATATCTAGGCCGTGGTTCAGCTTGTTGACCATATTTGTCAGGCCGATGGCGTCGATATCGAAGACCGCGGTCGCGTCCGGATACGGCCCCATTTTTGGCGGATCGCCGGTAATTATTAGCAGATTGTGCAGGCCCAGGGCGGCCGCTCCGAGCAGGTCGGACATCATCCCCAAAAGGTTTCTGTCCCGGCAGCAATAATGCAGCACAGCTTCGATGCCAATCTCGCGTTCGACCAAGACGGCGGTCGCCTGAGCGGACATACGCGTTTGAGCTCTCGGCCCGTCGGGAATGTTCACACCATCGACTCCCGCTTCCTTTAACAAACGGATCGAATCGAGTGTTTTCTGTGCGTCGCAGCCTTTCGGCGGCAGGACCTCGACGGATGTTACAAACTCTCCGCGGGCTATCTTTCGTCCCCAATTCGAGCGCTCTTCTGCGGGAACAACGCTCACATCCACGGGTTTTAGCTCGGCAACGGTCGCAGGCTCGCTTCGTATAGTTGACACGGAAACCCGAGGGCTGACGGAACGAATCGATTCCGCCATCAGCTTAATATGCGTCGGTGTCGTGCCGCAGCATCCGCCTACAAACTTTGCTCCCGCCTGAACGAAACGCCGCGAGAATTCGGCCATATATTCAGGCGATCCCATATAAAACTGGCGTCCCTGAACGTCACGCGGCAAACCGGCGTTCGGCTGCGCGGACAGCGGCTTATCGGTCAAGCCCCGCATCGTTTCGAGAGCGTGAAGTACGTGCGTTGGGCCCATGCCGCAGTTCAGTCCGATCACGTCGACATCGAGTTCGTTGAGCTTTGCCGTAAAGGTTTCCGGCGATGTACCAAAGGTCGTTTTGAGATCGGACTGGATCGTCATCTGCGCGATTATCGGAAGGTTTGATATCTCTCTAACGGCAAGGATCGCCTGTTCGATGACTGAAAGTTCCGAGAAAGTTTCGAGGATGAAGAGGTCGACACCGCCTTCGAGCAGCCCCTTGGCCTGCTCTTTGAACATCTCTTTCGCTTCGTCAAATGACGTTGGACCGAAGGGTTCTACGCGAAGACCGAGCGGGCCTATCGCGCCCGCGACAAACGCCTTGTCGCCTGCGGCCTCTCGAGCGATCGCGGCCGCGGCGAAATTGATCTCGTGTACCTTGGTTTCGAGCCCATACGGCTGAAGCTTGTGGCGCGTCGCCCCGAACGAATTCGTTTCGATTATCTCGGCACCGGCTTTGACATATTCCTCATGAACTTCGCGGACGAGATCCGGCGATGTGAGATTTAGCTCGTCGTAGCTTCGATTGATGTAAACGCCTTTGTCATAAAGGCGCGTACCCATAGCGCCGTCAAAGACGTAAATGTGATCCGATTCGAGAAGTTCCCGGAAGTTTTTCATAAACAAAAAGCCTCGCCAAAACAGCGAGACTTTTCAAAACGATTTGTCTTATGGCTGTTTAGCAGATTATTTAACGTGGTCGCAAGTCGCATTAACTCACCACGAATATAAAGAAAGATGATGTTCCTTTCAATCGAATGTGTCAAGCAAAACCGACCTACCGAAGAAAAGAGTTATTATCGGCAATTATCCCGTCGCTTTCATTTTGCCGAAGAAAGCGTAAGCGGCCCGGGTGCCAGTGACTTCGAGACGCCAGTTTTTGAAATCGTCGGCGTTGTCACAATTGTTTCCATGGCCCTGAAATATCAAAGTGTATTTTGTTGGCTTCGCGACATCGGGGCGGAAAAATCCGCTTCCGCTTCGGACGGTGCCGTTGAAGATCCACTCTTTGTATAGCGTGACAGTGTGGCCGGTCGAGGTGTTGTCAGGAATGTGTATCTTTCGAGACGTCATCTGGTTTGGCCCCGGCAATACGAGCGATCCTTTTCGTTCGCCGCCGGTCATGAATTGAAGCGTCCAGGTCGATCCCGTAAATGCGTCGACCAATGCAAACTCAGAAGAAGATGTGGCTTCGAATTCTTTGATAACGTCCCTTAAACCTTTGATATCGTCATAGCTTGCAGCGGTTAGAAATAACTCCGCAGCCGGGCCGAATTTCATTTCGTTCAGAAGTTCCAGTTCGTACTTGGCGAGCTTTCCCGTCGATACTCTATAGGTGCCAGGTTCGGCGCAGCATGCACAAGCCAGAGCTGAGCTAGACATCGACAATAGCCAAACGACTGTGAGCAACGCTACAAATGCGGGTTTATTCTTCATAAATTGGCCTCCTATACCGATGAATGAAACGTTTAACGCCGCTGACACTTGCGGCAAAAATACGTCGAGCGGCCACCTTGTTTTAACCGAAGTATCGGCGAATTGCAATTTCGACACGCTTCACCTTCCCGATCATAGACCTGCCACGAAGGATCATCGCTTCCGCTAAAATAGCTGCCCTCGAGATTTTCGGGGTCAACTGGGCGATTTGCGGCATAGTCGATCGCCTCTTTTAGCACCGCGATCACCGCGGCGTGGAGAAGCGCGGAGCGTGGTTTCGACATTTTATGAGCACTGATCGCGGGATGAATACCAGCCGCGAACATCGCCTCGCTGGCGTAAATATTACCGACTCCGCAGACCTTTGTTTGATCAAGCAGGACCTCTTTGAGACTGCGTTTCGACGATTTGAGAACATGATAAAAATACTCTGTCGAAAATTCTTCAGAAAAAGGCTCGGGCGCGAGCCTTGCGATCGATCTTAAATTATATAAGTCCGAGGTGGCCACGATCGTCATGAATCCGAAGTGACGCTGGTCGTCGAAAACGAGCTTTTCGTCGTTATCGAGATCAAATATCGCGTGTGTGAATTTTGGATTCAATGTCTCACTCTTCAGAAGCGAAAACCGGCCACTCATCCGCAGATGTACAATGAGGGTCTCGTTACTGGTAAGGTCAAAGAGAATGTACTTGCCACGCCGGTGCACAAAGTTTATTCTCGCTTGCTCGAGTTTTCGGGAAAACAATTCGGGCGTGACATCTGGCGCCAGCCTTTCGCGAAGCAGACTAGCCGCTTCGATGATACGCCCTTTTACGAGCGTGTTAAGTGAGCGCGAAATGAGTTCAACCTCGGGAAGTTCAGGCACAGAGCTATACCTTCGTATAATCGGTCAGCGACGTTTTGTCGCCCAGGACCGTCCCTTCGCCGACAACCGCGTTTCTGCCGACGTGACAGCTTCGCCCGATAATCGACGATCGGACCTCCGCATAACTGGCGATACGTGTATGCGACCAGATAACAGAATTCTCGATATATGCCTTTTCTTCAATATGCACGCCAGGTCCAATCACAGAATTAACGATGCGGGCTCCGGGTTTTATCGTGCACCCGTCTCCGATAACCGAGCTCTTGTCCACTTCTGCACGTGTTGCCACGTCCGAATTGATGGACCTAGCGATCTCGAAACCCTTAGCCGCGCCCGAAAGCAGGTCTAGGTGGGCCTTCAGATAACTTTCAGGTGTACCGATGTCCAGCCAGTACTCGTCGTTTATGACGAATCCATAGAATGGGACCCCTTTTGTGAGGATCTCCGGAAAAACGTGGTGCTCGAATGACCGATTGGCGTCCTTCGCGATTAGATCCAATATCGATGGCTCGAGAATGTACACACCAGCGTTGATCGTATTGGCAAGATGCGGAAGTTGCTCGCTCGTGGGCTTCTCAACAAAGACAAGTACCCTTCCATCATCGTCGACCTGAGCGACACCGTACCGGGCGGGATTGTCCACCGGAACAAGGGCTATCGTAGCTTCGGCCTTTCGTAAGCGATGAAATTCGATCAGGTCAGTCAGTTTGAGGCTGGTAAGAATATCACCATTAAGAACGATGGTTGTTTCCTTCGTAGCGTCTGCAGCAAAACGGTATGCGCCGCCGGTTCCCATAGGGGATGGCTCTGTAATATATCGAAGGTTAACGCCGATCTCAGAGCCGTTTCCCATGATCTGCTCGATCTTGTCAGGTTGATAGCTCAAAGACAGGGTGATGTCCGTGATCCCGGCGTTTCGGAGTAGGTCGATCTGATAAAGCAATAAAGGGCGATTTGCGATCGGGACGATGGGCTTTGGCGTGTACACGGTCAGGGGGCGTAGCCTGGTACCTTTTCCACCTGCCAGTATTAGTGCTTGCATATTCAGTAAAAACTTTTCATGCCGACAAAACCAGATTATGGAACAAGGGTCTAAAAATCAATACGGTGAGATCAAGTGCTGTTAAATAGAGTTCAACAATGCCAAAGAACATTGACATATATGCGGATCAGGTGATACTTTGAATGGTACAGGTTTGTCACGAATTTAACCTGTACACTCCTTCTTCAACGGACAATTCGCGGTGCGATGATCATTTCATTGTCCGACCGAAGTCCAGCTTCAGATCATAATGAACTTCGACAAGTCAAAGGCGATGCGAAATGCAGAGCGTTACGTCGCGCAGGGCAAGATACGCTCTGCGATCGCCGAATACAAAGGTGTCGTCGAAAACGACCCTCGCGACATCGCGACGCTTAATATGCTCGGCGATCTGTACGCGAAAACCTCGGAGAAGCGGGATGCGGTCGATTGCTACCTTCAGGTCGCCGATCACTATAAAACACAGGGATTTGCCCAAAAGGCGATCGCGGTCTATAACAAGATCTCCCGGATACAGCCTGACTCGATCGAGGTCTCAGCAAAGCTGGCCGAGCTTTACAAGATTAAAGGATCGCTTTCCGAGGCACGGTCGCATTACATGACGTTGGCCGAACATTATGAAAAGACCGGCCATCGTATCGAGGCGCTTTCGATGTACAAACAGATCGCGCTCCTCGATCCAAACAATACCGAGGTCTGCCTTAATTTAGCAGAATCATATATACGGGAAGGACATAGAGATGAAGCAGTTGATTCGTATGCCGAAGCCGGAGCACGATTCAGCCGCCAAAACAGACACGAAGAAGCGATAAGGGCCCTGACAAAAGGTTTCGACATCAACGCGACAGATCTCCGCATCCTGAACGGAATAGTCAAAGCTCAGAATGCACTCGGACGAGCGGGGAAAGCAGAGTTGCTGCTTGAGGAGATACTGGAAAACGATCCGTACAATCGCGACGTCCTTTACCTGCTTATCGAATGCTGCATTGATTCCCAGAACGCCGCCGGTGCCGAGAAGGCTGTTATAAAACTCGTAGAGATCGAACCTGCTAATTACGCGAAATTCCTCGACCTTGTCCGCATCTACCTAAACGGGAATGATCCTACCTCGGCCGCCAGGATACTTACAATGTCCTCGGAGTATCTGCTGGCGGGGGGCCAATCCGAAGAATGCCACAAGTGGATCCTCGAAATACTCGCTCGCGATCCGAGTCAGCTTGCCGGCCTGCGACTCCTTGTCGGCTACAACTCTTGGGCCAACGATCCGGACGGCTTCTGCAGGTCACTCGAACGTCTTTACACCGCGGCTTCCGAACAGGGAGTGGTCGAAGACGAGCGTTATGCTCTTTCTCAACTCGTGGTAGTGATGCCGCACGAAACGAGGTTTCACGACCGGCTCAGAGAGATCAATGAAGAATTCGGATACGAATCCAACAGCGTAGACGAAGAGCTTTTGAAATCCCAGTTCGGTATTCTCTCGGCGGATGATCTGCGAGAGCATACTCCAGTGGAGATCGATTCTTTGAACGGAAATGGGAATCAATCGGAACCGCAGCTTTCAGACACGCTCGATCCCACTGACCACGTCGTCGAGGCACAGATCTTAGATGCACCGACAGACATCGAAATTCCGGGGCGAACGCATTCTAGCGATCAAAAGATCCAAAAAGAGTTGGAGAGTATTTCGTTCTATCTCGAGAACGGTTATGACGAACTGGCTGACAAAGCGATCGCCGTACTTCGAGCGGAATTCGGCGACCTGCCTGAATTGGATCTCCTGAAACCGCCCGTAGCCGTCAGCGATGCTTCCCCGGGCGAGGCAAATGAAGAAGTCGTTCCCGGCACGCTTGGTATTGATCAGATCCGTTCGGAATTCGGTCTCGAAGGCCCTGAAGCCGAATCGGAGAGCGAGGATTACGACACACATTATCAGATGGCCGTTGCATACCAGGAAATGGGCTTGATGGAGGAGGCGATCCGCGAATTCCAGGAAGCGATAACGCTGACCGAACCCGCGGACGGAACGCGCCGGTTCTTCCATTGTGCTAACCTCCTCGGCCACTGTTTCCTAAATAATGGCAAACCTCATCATGCGGTCACCTGGATAAACAGGGCCCTCGAAACACCGGATGTTACCGACGAGGAGTTTCATGGCTTGTGGTACGAACTCGCATTAGCCCTGGAAGCGAGCGGCGATGATCAAAACGCTGCAGCCTATTTTGAAAAGATCTACGCCGAGAATGTTGATTTTCGTGATGTGAGCGAGCGTGTCAAGAATTTGGTCACCAGCTCCTGACCCGCATTTGAGCTTGAGGCAAAAATCTCCGAGAGGTTATACTCTGACGGTATGGTAGAACGCCTGACCGTCATTTTTTTTATTATTCTTTGCCTGCTCCTGGGGTTCTATCTCATCCTGTCTCCATGGGATGCGCTGTTCGGCCCATGGGGTGAAAATTATCTTCTTGTCTTCCTTTCCGATAAAACCGGGGCTCCCGGATTAAAGCAGACTGTGGCTTCCACATGGTTCCGTGGTGCGGTTACGGGATTAGGAATGGTCAATATCCTCATCGCCGTCTGGGAAATGGCCCACTTCAATCAAAGCGTTAAAATGCTTGAAGGGGAGTCGCCCGAAAAATGAGAATGCTCTCGGGTGTAGGGCGGCCGATCGTCTATGTGATCACGAACGGCCAGACAACTGACGAACATTTCGATGAAGCCGCCAGTCAGATCATCTTCTTGATAGAGGCCGCGGTCGCCGAGAATGTGGCGCTGATCCAAATTCGCGAAAAACTTCTAACCGGAAAACAGCTTTTTGAGCTTACCTCGTTGTGCGTGCGGGCAACGCGGGGCTCCTCGACAAAACTGCTTGTCAATGATCGAGCTGATATTGCCGCAGCCGCCGGAGCGGACGGCGTTCATCTAACGGAAACGTCAATTCCCGTTGCCGTCGTTCGAAAGGCATTTGGCGATAAACTTCTCATAGGGCAGTCTGTCCATTCGGCCGAAAAGGCACTGGCTGCGAGCCGGCAAGGCGCGGATTTTGCGGTCTATGGCCCGGTTTTCAATACTCCCGGCAAAGGGCCGGCGGTCGGTATTGAATCGCTGGCCCAATCCTGTTCTATCGTCGCCCCTTTCCCGGTGATCGGCCTGGGCGGGATCAACGCATCAAACTGCAAGGCTGTGGTGCAGGCCGGAGCGGCGGGTGTTGCGGGGATCCGCTCGTTTTCTGATCGTGAAGCACTTCGATCCATAGTAAAGGCACTCGATAATGACTGATATACCAAATGAGACTGATCAACCCGTTTGCCTGACGATCGCCGGGCTTGATCCTTCCGGCGGCGCCGGGATAGTGGCCGATATTAAGACGTTTACAGCCCATGGCTGCTTTTCCGCAGCCGTGGTGTCTTCGGTTACATTTCAGAATACGACCGGTGTATTTGGTTCGGTTCATCAGACGGCTGAGTCGGTTCGCCGTCAGGCGGATCCGGTTTTCGACGATTATGACATTGCCGCGGCAAAGACCGGGATGCTTCCTACTCGGGAGATCATCGAAGAGGCGGCATCGATATTTCAGGAGCGAGGTGTCGGTAAGCTGGTTGTCGATCCGGTCGTGCGTTCCACATCGGGATTCGATCTGATCGATGATGCGGCCCTGAAAGCGCTCATCGAAATGCTCTTTCCCCTCTCTCTGGTGATCACCCCAAACATTCCCGAAGCCGAACGGATTGCCGGCATCACGATCGAGTCTCGCGGTGACATTAAGCTGGCGGCTCGCAAGATGCAGGAGCTAGGGGCTCGGAACGTACTCATCAAAGGCGGCCATTTTATTGATGATAAAGCATCGCCACGGTCGGCGATCGATCATTTGTTTGTGGGTGATGAGGTGATTATTTTCGAGAACGAATACATCGACACAACAGCTACACACGGCACCGGATGTACGCTTGCCGCCGCGATAACCGCGAACCTCGCGCTTGGCCTGGAATTGAGCGAAGCGGTCCGTAATGCAAAAGACTTCGTTACCGATGCCATCCGGAACGCAACCAGCCTCGGAAAGGGCCATTCCCCGTTGAACATTCGTTAAAGGATAGATTATTTAGCCGGTTCGAAAATGCTCGGCGAAAGGTAAGTTACACCAAAGGTCACGCCGGTTCGCGGGCTGAATTTTGTCAGGCCGAATGCCGCGGCGGTATCAAATCTGAGGCCCGCCGTCTTTATCTGCGTGCCGATACGGAATTGCCCAATGCTTTCGGTGCCGAGCGGTGCGGGCCCGTTGCGTGTACTCACGCGCCCGTTGACCTCGCTCAGAAGATTTACGTCATCGGTCAATCGGTAAATACCGGCTAGGCCGTAGAGGAAAACGTCGTTTTGCGTGAACCTCTCGATCGGTGCCGTCATGATTCCCAGGCCGATATTACCCATCAAATTAAATCGCGGCGTCCGGCCGACCACGCTGCCGAATTTTTTTTGGGCGATGAGCTTCGTAAAGATATTTATCTGGTTCGTTCCGATGCCGCGGGCCTGGCCGGTATTTGGCATTTGGTAGCCGAATTTTAGCCCAAATGCCGGCATCAGCCGCGTTTCGCTCCGAAGCTTCACCTTGGCCGATACTATAAAATCATCGAAATCATTAGTCGAATTACCGGTCACGGTCAACGGAATTGCCGAAGGGCCGAGCGAATTGATGGCGACGTAGTTTTGGATCGTGCCCTCGATCTGGAGCTCGACGTTTGAAGCAAAGCCGGTCCTCATTCGGATATCTCCGATACGGGTAAGGTCACCCTTGATACCTGAGAGCGGGAATTTGGCGTCTTGGAAAAAATCCACGCCTACTGAGATCTCCATCGAACCGGCGGGAGTGATATCGACATCATCTGTGAGAAGCGGCCGCTGCTGAGCGATCGCACCCAACGTAACTCCCAACACAAGCACAATTAGAGTTAATAGCCGTGACATCATTGACGATTCTGACACTCTCCTTTCGTTTTGTAAATCTTTAACTGGGCCATCCTCGGCTGGATTTGCACATACAAGGCCAAAACTGCAAAAATAAAGTATCGGGCTTTTTCTCACCCGCCTCAGATCGGAAACTCGGATGAACAAAGAAATAAATACTTTTGAAAAAGAAGCGGGCGAAGGCGGTCTCCGTCTGGTCAGCGAACGGGCCGACTTGCCCGAGCTGGAGCCGATTGAAAAGCAGTTCATCAGTTTCATGTTCCTGAGGGTGAGCCCCGAATGGCGAAGACTCCCGGCCCAGACGAAGACTGAGCTTAAGAATGAATTTGCAAGCGTCTTTGATCAGTTTCGAGAGGATTTCCTGCTTTTCACGTATTCGCTCGTTGGGTTCGATTCCAAGGCCGATCTGATGTTCTGGCGCGTGGGAGCTTCGCTGGACATGATTCAGGACATGACCGCCCAGCTTTACCGTACCGGACTCGGCAGCTTTGTTGAGACGACGAACAATTATTTGTCGGTAACAAAGCGAATGATGTTCGTCAGCGGTCCGGACGAAGACCGCAGCCACGTGATCGCCGGCGCGACCAAGTACCATTTCGTTTATCCTTGTGCAAAGAATAAGGAATGGTACAAAATGCCTCCGAATGAACGTGATGCTCTGATCGAAGAGAATTTTATGGTTGGCAAAAAGTTTCCTAATATCAGGATACATATGACGCACGCATTCGGATTTAACGATGGCGAATACCTGATCTCTTTCGAAACCGACGAGCCCAGGGACTTTATAGCCCTTGCAGAGGAATTAAGACAGACGGCGGCAAGCTCATTCACCCTGCGTGGAATGCCCGTCTATACTTGCCGGCAGCGAAATTTGATGGAGTGTCTTGACTCGCTGGGCTGATGGTGATCGCACGAAAGTTTATCATCAGCGGGGAAGTGCAGGGCGTCGGATTCCGATTCTTTGCACAGCGGTCTTCCGCGAGGCATCAGGTTCGGGGTTATGTTAAGAACCTCGAAGACGGCCGCGTCGAGGTCCACGCCGAAGGCCCTGCCGCCGATGTCGAGTCATTCCGCCGCGACCTTGCCGCAGGCCCGCGATACTCACGTGTCAAGGGCGTCGAAGAGATCGTACTCGATCCAACCGGGTCGTATTCGGCTTTTAGGATAGAAAGATAGATCATTGACCACTGACAACCGACTATGGACAATTTACGACAACTCATCCGCGAGGTACCCGATTTTCCCAAACCGGGCATAAATTTTTACGATATCACGACACTTTTGCTCGACCCGCAAGGTTTAAAGCAAACGATAGATGCTGTGCGGGAGATATGCCCGACGGGCCCGATCGATACCGTTATCGGCATCGAATCGCGAGGCTTTATCTTTGCGACTCCGCTTGCATATCAGATCGGGGCCGGCTTTATCCCTGTCCGCAAGCCGAAGAAGCTGCCCGCCGAGCGCGTTTCCGTCTCCTATGACCTCGAATACGGCACCGACACGCTCGAAATGCACAAAGACGCTGTTGGTGAGGGCCATAATGTCCTGATCGTCGATGACCTGCTCGCGACGGGCGGCACCGCGAAAGCAGTCGTTGACCTCGTCGAGAGCGTCGGCGGCACGGTCGCCGGGCTGCTGTTTGTCGTCGAACTCAATTTCCTCGGCGGCCGCGAGCGGTTAAACGGCTATGACGTTCGGTCGCTGATACGGTATGATTCTTAGATGGATGCCGGCAGGATGCCGGCGTTCCAATTTGGTCCCGTAGCTCAGTTGGATAGAGCGTTCGCCTCCTAAGTGAAAGGTCGCTGGTTCGAATCCAGCCGGGATCACCATTAGTTTCAATGAGTTAACGTTTCACGGATTATTTCGGGTTTACCTTTCCCACCGACATTCCCACCAATCCGGCCTCGAAAACGCTGTTTTTAACTAGATGACATTCTCGATGTTGAAGACTAAACTCATTCAGACTCTGCGCATTTATCCGTGACGTAGCTTTCTCCCGGCCAGTGTCAGATTAGGCCCGTCCACACGTACTATGAAAACGACAATCATCGTAATAGTGACCATCGCCACGCTTTCTATTGCTGCGGCTGCACAAAAACGAGAATACGACTTTGGAAAGATTGAAGAATTAAAGAGCCTGTCAAAGTTCTACGTCTGAATTTCTCCGTGCCATCAATTGAAGCGGACAATTAAATGGAACTTATGTTAGTATAGCTCCAGAACATCTGCAGAAATACGTTGAGAAAAAAGCATTGCGATCCAACGAACTGAAAGGGGGACGATTCAAGAAAAGGAGAATAAGAAAATGAACGAACAAGAAAACACAAAATTAGTGCAAAAAACGTATGACCTTTTCAAAAGTGGCGACGGAACGTTTTTGAAACAGTTTTCGGACGATATTTCGTGGGAACTCCCCGAAATGGAAAACGTGCCGTATGCCGGAAAATGTAACGGAATTGGAAGCGTCGTAGACATTTTCAAGCGTCTAGATGACGCTGAGGAAAATCTGATCCATGAGCCCACGGAATTTATAGCAAAAGAGGACAAGGTCATTGTTTTTGGAAATTTCAAGTGGCGGGTCAAAGCCACGGGCAACGAGTATTCTTCCGATTTCGTACACGTCATGACGGTTAAGGAAGGCAAGATCAACGGCTTCAAGGAATATATGGATACTGCGGTCAGAAGCCGTGCATATAAAGCTGCCAAAGCAGCGTAGAATGCGGCTGGGTCGCCTCGTGATAGCGGGATAATTCCTCGATTTTGTAGTACAAGATCGGAAGGCTTCAACGCCGCAAAAGCGGGAAGAAAAGACAAGAATGTCGGATGTTTCACCGAAAGTCCTCATTGGCTATTCCGCTGTGTCGATTTTTTTAATTAAGCTTCCGGTCGAAGCACAGCGCGGAGAACGCTGGGAAGTGAAAAAAAAGGGCAGTCGATCAGTGAGCCTAACCTTTGGGCCTAACGATAGTAGGCGAGAAATGTTGAGTTCGGCAGGAATTAAGAAACTGCCCGAGTACGAAGTTGATCTTAAGACCTTCAATATAGCCTTCATTCCCGAAGACCAGTGGCCCGAAACAAAGAAAGTTCTCGCCTTAGATTTGCAAAAACAGTTTCCCGATCTCGCTGTTGAAGAATGCGAAAAGCTGATAGATGGCGAAGTGTGGATCGGAATGAAGACGGCGCACGCAAGTGAAGCTGTGGGCAACCGCATCG
>JBGTBC010000479.1:0-4831 GCA_041749555.1 Pyrinomonadaceae bacterium
GTTCGCTGATCGCTGTTTGTGTATGTGTACGAAGTAAAGATCTCAGTCGATAGCCCAGCCTTCAGCCGAGCGCTGAATTCCCCGCCGCGTGCGATCCCGCCTATCTGGTTCTCATACCCGCCGAAAGGACGCGAGGTCGAGCCGATATCAGGCACTACGTTGCCAAAGCCAATGATATCGTTGAGCCGCGTGTAGAAATAAGTCGCGGTGAGTTTCACTCGTTCTCGGGCGAGGTCCTGTTCGATGCCCGCGTCAAATGCGATCGTCTTTTCCGGTTTTAGAAATGGATCGCCCAATGCGACAAACGCAGGGGTACCGAATGTCGAAAAAAACGTCCCGAACCGCTCATACAGCGACGGCACTCGGTAGCCGTTGCCGATATGTCCACGAATTTTGGTTCCGGACGACCTAAAACTATAGGCGGCTGCTCCGTCAAAAGTGATGGCATTCGACGGATCGGAAAGCGTAGCTGCTTTGTATGGAGCATTCGCCAGGCTGAATTCCGGCCTTTCCAAACTGAACATTTGAAATCTCATACTGCCGGCGATCTGCAGCCGGCCATTTGCGAGCCCGATCAGGTCCTGCAGGTAGAACGTATTACTTTTCTGGCCCGCCCTTGTAAAGAAATCGCCAGAGCCCGACGGCGTTCGCCCCTCGTTACGGAACGACTCCTTCTCAAATTCAAACCCGATCGACACCTGATGATCGTCATTCGGCGTCCAGTTTAAATGAGCATTTGCGGTGTGGATCGTACCTTCGAAAAGGCTGGTTGACGCACTTTGAAATCCGGGCCCAAGCATTCCATTATCGTTTATGCGACGTGTCCCGAGGCCTTGATAATAGCCGCCCAGAACAACCTTATTATTTAGAACCTGCTCGATCGTGGCCTGACCGCTGAAGAATCGAGACCGTTGAAAACTATCGGGGTCGTTCGCGTCAGGGATAAAGTTACCATTGGGTACCGCATTGATTACTGTTGTGTTCGACGGCGGCAGAGGGCCGAGAGTGTCCGGACTGGAATTGAGCATGACATCCGCATAGGAGAAAAATATCCGGCTAGAAACGGACGTTCCCGTAAATGGACGTGCATCGAAGCGAGTCTGCAGATTATGATTCCCCGCGTCGTCTTCGCCATCAATACCCTTCGTATATACAGTTCTGGAATATCCCGCATTTATTCCGAACCTATCATCCTCCGTCCCGTGCGAGATGTTCCCGCGAAACCTGCCGAGCCCTAAACCGCCGACAGCGCCGCTAACTTGTCCATGCGTTCCGCTCCGAGCCGGAGGCGTTCGAAAATCGACAGTGCCGCCGATAGCATTCGTACCGTAAACGGACGATCCCGATCCGCGAAGTACCTCGACCTTGGCGATGCTCGTTAGAGTAAAATCACTAATGAAAGGCGTCGCGTCGCCTGTAATTGACGAAGCATCTCGAAACCGGATCCCGTCTATTAGCAGTGCCGTATCCTGATTTCGCAGCCCGCGCGTCTTTATCGAAGCAGTCCTGCCAAATCCTCCGAGCTGCTGCACGCGAAATCCGGGAATGGTCCTCAGGCTCTCGACAAGTGAAAAATCGGCTCTGTCCCGCATCTCTTGACCGTCGATCACATTGATGGTCTTTGAGACTTGCTCCAGGGCTTGCTCGTTATTCGCGGCAACGACCACAACGTCAGCCAGCCTCGCCATAGAGACCTGCCCGTTATCGACGACGACGCTTGCTTGACGACCACCGGCAATTAGAAGGTACCGACCGTCCGGGACGCTCTCAAATCGATAATTGCCGCGTGCATCGGTCGTCGTTGAGAATGATTCTGTGTCTGAAACTAACCGGACCGTGACGGCGGCCGAATTCTCGGTCAATCGTCCTTCAACAGTAGCCCTTTGCTGGGCGAGGATGCTCGTGCAAAGCACGACGAGGAATAGTAAAACTAAAGTGATCTTCATTCTGACTCCTTTTCTGCCCATCGCAGAATGGTTCAAATCCCCAACAAACGAGCAAAGTTCCTGACTTTGTTTAGAACTACGCTCGTAAGCCGTAACTCGAAACATTCACAGTTGCGTGGGCAGCGTTGGCTTCGCACCAAACTTCCCTTGCATCGTTTATCAACAAAAGAGGTTTTTGCAACGCATTTCACGAATTACACAAATGATTTATTCGTGCGATTCGTGTAATTCGTGGTTAATCTCCCTAAAAAACATTCGTAACCCGAACGTTACCACTCGCCGGATTTTGATCCAACAATACATTCACGCCAAAAACACCTCTGATATTTTCGGCCGTCAAAACCTCTGTCGGTTTGCCCTTTGCGGCGATTCGGCCGTCCTTTAACAAAATGATCTCATCCGCAAACTCCGCCGCCAGATTGAGATCATGCGTAATAACCACCGCCGACGCTTTACATGTCCGGCAGCGCTCACGCACGAGCCGGAACATCATCGCCTGATGAGCAAGGTCGAGATTCGCGGTCGGCTCGTCAAGCAGTAAGACCGCCGCCCCGGCCGCGAGGGCTCGTGCAAGCACAACCCTTTGCCGCTCGCCGCCCGAAAGGTGGTTCATCATGCGGGTTTTATAATCAGCGAGGTCGCATTCGGCGAGCGCCGATCTCGCAAACTCGATGTCCCGCTCCGTTTCCCAGCCAAAAGCACCGCCATGAACAAAACGGCCCGACAGGACAAATTCGAGGACCGTGACCGGAAACCGAGTTTCGTTTTCCTGGGCTACGACCGAGATCTTCTGTGCGATCTCACGTCGCGACAACTCTGTCAGCGACTTGCCATCGACCATGACTTCCCCGGTGACAATCGGCACAGTTCCGTTTAATGCCCGCACGAGCGTCGATTTCCCCGCACCGTTCGCTCCCAGCAAGGCGACGATCTCACCTGGATTCAGAGTTATCGAAACGTCACGCAAAACCTCGCGTTCACCATAGCTGACTGAAATGTTATTGACCTCAAGCATTATTCTTGCCGCGGATGAATGTAGAAAGACGCAGATTGGAAAAAAACAAAAATGAAATTCTTATCAATGTCATCTGCGTTTATCTGCGGCTAATTCTTTCTCAATAGATAAATAAACAGCGGTGCACCAATAAGCGCTGTTACAGCACCGACCGGCAATTCGCGCGGGGCGATGACGGTTCGTGCGATCGTATCGGCGAAAACCACAAATGCCGCACCCGCGATCGCCGAGAACGGCACGACCAGACGGTTATCGCTCCCGACCGTCAGCCGGACCAGATGCGGAACGATCAAACCGACATAGCCGACCGAACCGCTCGCCGCTACCGCAGCACCGACAACCAGGCTCGACGCACCGAAAACAAGCATCCTTACCCGTCCGACCTCCACACCGAAATCAAAAGCATCGCGCTCGCCTATCATCATCAGGTTCAACGCCCTTGTCTGCGAGGTGAGCACGACTGTGCCGATGATCGCGGCGCCCAGGCTGATATAAACGCCATTCCGCGTCGCCTGCGACAGGTCGCCGAGCAGCCAGAACGTAAAACTCCGCAGCTTTGCGGCGTCTAGCAGCGTCGTCAACATTACGATCACCGACGACAAGAAGGTCGTAACGATCACCCCCGACAGCACGAGCCGTTCAACACTCATCCCCGCCCGGCTCATCGCCATTCGATAGACCGCGATGGTCGCCAAACCCGCTCCGGCAAACGCGAGCAGCGGCCGCGCGAACTCGAAACTCTGAAAGAACACAAAAGCCACCATTGTCCCCAAAGCGGCTCCATTAGACACCCCGAGCAAATATGGTTCGGCAAGTGGATTCCTCAACAGCGACTGCAGCCCCGCTCCCGCAACTGCAAGGCTGGCCCCAACGCAAGCCCCCAACAGTATCCTCGGCAAACGGATGTCATAAAGGATCGATGCCTGCTGTTCGTTCAGATCAAAAACATTCAATCGTTCGGCACCCAGCAAAGCTGCCGCAGTAAGCGCCAAGATCAAACAGCCCACGAATAACGCACCAAGTTTTATTGCTCTTCGATTCAAGCTAACTACCTTCGAAATAAGTGAGAAGTGATAAGTACGAAGTGGGACGTTCTGACTTATCACTTCTCACCTATCACTTTTCACTTATTCCGGAACGATTCCGGATGCAGAAGCTTCGCGATTTGCTCCAGCGCGTCAACCAGCCTCGGCCCAGGCCGCGAAATAATGTCGGCATTTATCTTGTAAACCCGCCCATTCTTTACCGCCGATGAATTCTTAAAAGCGTCGTTAGGCTCTTGATTATCGGGGCTGTCCGACAGGATGATGACCTCGGGGTCTAATGCCGAGGCAGTTTCTTTGCTTAATTTCGGAAATGATGTTGCGACCTTTTCGGTAGCGGAACGGCCCCCAGCGCTTAACAACAAATAATTGAGAAAAGCGTCCTTTCCGATTGTGAACAGTGGTTCCTTTGATATTTGAACAAAAACCTTAACCGTACCAACCCGCCTGTCAAATTCATCTGGCGTTTCGTCCCTTGGCTCAAAAGTATCTAAGGTCCTTTCAACACTCTGCGAGCGGGCTTCAAGCTCGGCGATAACCTTTTCACTCTGTTCTGAGGTTCCGAAAATAAATCCTAACTGATTAAGATTGTGGTATACCTCTTCGAAATAGGTTGGATTCGTCACATAAACCGCGATGCCGTTCTGCTCGAGTGTCTTGATAAACGCCTCAAGCTGCGACGCCGTCGAAACAAAAACGATCTCCGGCTTGAGAGCCAGGATCGTTTCAATGTTGGGACTTAACGTGTCGCCAATCTTTGGAATTGATTTCGCTTCTTCCGGAAAATCGCAAAAAGTGGTTATCCCAACTAGTCGATTCCCTCCACC
>JBGTBC010000480.1:0-3518 GCA_041749555.1 Pyrinomonadaceae bacterium
GCTCGCCGCCGAAAAGCACGACCTCGTCCTCGTTGCCCGGTCGGAAATAGCGCTTCATGAGCTGTGCGATGAGCTGATGCTCAAGCACAAGATCCTGGCCCATTACATCGTGCTCGACCTCGCCGAACCCGATGTCGACCGTAAGCTCTACGCCGAAACCGAAAAGCACGGATTCGAGATCGATTGGCTGATCAATAATGCGGGTTTCGGCTCGGCCGGCGATTTTGCCAAGCTCGATATCGACCACGAGCTCCAGATGATCGAGCTAAATATCTCGGCCCTGGTCGCGATCACCCACTGCTATCTGCAACAAATGCGAAAGAGCGGCAAAGGAACGATCATCAACGTATCATCCGCTGCCGGCTTTCAGCCGATACCCTTTATGGCGACCTACGCGGCAACCAAGGCCTTTGTCACCTCATTCTCCGAGGCCATCGCCGAAGAGAACCGCCCCTTCGGCATCCAGGTCCTCGCCCTCTGCCCCGGCTCGACAAAGACAAATTTCTTCGCCGCGGCAAAGATCGACCGCCCCATCCAGTTCAAGGGCCAGCAGACCGTCGAGGAAGTGATCGAAACAGCAATGCGTGCCGTAAAAAGCGGCAAGACCCGCACCGTTTCAGGCTTTGCAAACAAGATCGGCTCCCTGCTGGGTACGTTTGTTCCCAGTCGGCTATCCACACGGGTAATGGCCAAAACGCTAAGAGCAAAATATCAGCCGGAGGTTAATAAGTAGTTAGGTGGTTCTCAGTGGACCCGCAATGTAGCTCTGAAAAGTTATGATGAAAAGATTTTTGTTCAGTATTTTGCTGTTGCCGCTGCTTTCGTCGGCGCTCCTAGCCACCGCTCAACACCCCGATGTATTGATTTACGATGGCAAAACCCACCACCTATCTTCGAATCCTTTAGAAGATTTCTACGATGGTAGTAAACGCAGACCGAAATTTTGGGTTTTGCCTAATGGTATGAGTAGCGGCAATTGGCGCGGTTACGTCGCTACTTGGGAAATAATCGACGATAAACTTTATCTGACGAAAATTGATTCTTGGTTTTGCGGCTCGTCCATCCGAACGCAAAACGGTTGTCGACGGGTAACTTTGCATGATCTATTCAGCAAGAATGTCATTGACGGAAAAGTTTTTGCTTTGTGGTTTTCATCCAATCTGCGCGTGCCAGACGGCGAACTGTTGAAATATGTTCACTCCGGTTACGCTTCAATTTATGAGCGTGACATAATTTTTGACGTTTATGCAGGCGAAATACGCAAGCGACAAATCATTGACAATACAAAGCGCGAGGTGCCTTCCGACCAGGAGGTATATCAGCAGGAACTTGCAAGGCTAAAAAAGAAAGCGTCAGAAGAAGTCAATGGTGACCCCAATCGAGCTTCTATAAAGGCCAACGAAAAAACTGAGCCTGTTATTATTACGGAGAAGAGCTGGGGAGATGTTGTAGTTGGTGCAAAGCGTAATGTCATTGAAGCAATTTTAGGAAAAGGTGAACATGATGGGAGAAAGTACGAAGATGTTTATTTCGTGGAATATCCGCAAGAAGGGGTGCAGATTTCATACAACAAAAAGGACGAGGCCTACGCTATTTTCCTCTACAACAAACAGAGGCATTACAGCAATTTTGTAATTAAGTCTGTGAAGACGGATAAAGGCATTACCTGGACCTCGTCGCCCGAGGATGTCATCCAAGCCCATGGCATACCGCCCAGAGATTTTGGTGAAAAAAGCGGAAACAATGCTTGGCGACGTATGGAATATGACAAAATGGATTTTCTTTTCGAGGGCGGGAGAATGACCCGCATCAGTATCAGTTCTAAAAAGTGTACTGGTTGTGAAAAATAACCCCACTCGGACACGGATTTGTTACGCGGCTTTTACTCGCTAACCTCAACCGTGCGACAGATTTTTCTTTCTTATCTGAAAAGAACCAGCGGTTCGACCGGTAACCCCGTACTCATCTCAAGCAATAATGTTCAAAACGCTAAGGAAGAATATCAGCCGGAAGTTTTAAGTAGTTGTGCGCCTCACTTGAATGTTATGAAAATCCTACTTTCGATGATCATTTGCTTGATGTTGCCAACCTTGAGTTTAGGTCAGGAAGCCTCGGTAGAGATTCCTTCCGAGATCAAATCAATGTTGAATAAGAAGTTTCCCGGCTGGAAGTTTGCTGAAGTGGATGAATATGTGCGCAGCTTCTTGAAAGAGCGTGTTTCGGCAAACGCGCGTCCTGAAATTATTACGGGCGACTTTGACGGAAACGAAAAAGCGGATTATACAGTCCTGATCAAGCATGGCAAGGCGCTTGGCGAAAGCGGTAAGGCCATAGGCGAAAACGTCTACGCCGTCGCATTTCTAAAACAAAGAAACGGTTATAGGCTCTATGTCTTGAATGCTAACGGCAGTGCGCCTGAGTATTTAACACTTGGAAGAAAGGGCACGCAGAGCTATGACTTTGACGCTGGCAAAAAGTTCACCTATGCAAATGATTCGATTGAAGGTTGGATATTTGAGAAAGCAGGTTGGACTTATGTTTATGAGAAGGGAAAGTTCCGCTATATCTACACGCTTGATTAAAGCGAGAGGAACGGTAATCACTGCGGCGCTTTTCGGTTTTTGTTTATGAAATTTACAGTTCTCGGCAACGGCTCGATCGGTAACGCCGTACTTATCTCAGCAAATAACATAAAGTCGGTGGCGACGGCATGATGAAAAGAATTATCTCAGGAATGATTGCTTCCATTCTCACGACCGGGACGTTTGCCTGTGTAAACCCGGTGCAGTCCGGCACATTCCTGACAACTTCCTCCCCCAACGAAACCTATACAGTCGAATTCCAAGGTAATAAATACGCTCCTACAATTCCCTTCGTGGATCACGAAACGCGATTCAATCTTTTCAAGGAAGGGCAATACATCGTCAAAGGAGGATATGTAGACCAATACGATTGGTTTGATTCGGACTTTGCGGGGATGTATCCAGAATATAGATGGGTGACAGAATCTGCTTTACGAATCGGTAAGGACATTTCTTATTCGGAAAAGAGCACCGATTCCTTGATTGTCGTCAACAAAACCAGTCGATCGATTAGATACTTAAGAATTGTTGCCGGAGATATGCTGTTTATTTTTGAAATGCCGCCAAATTCAAAGAGTTGGTTTCCTGTTCCGTTTTTAGGCGAGCTGCCGTGGGTCACAGGTGAAGGCGACTTTTCAGACAATCAGAAAATTAAATGGGACGGTGTGAACTTCCAGAATAAAGACAAGTTGAAACATTCTTTGCGGTATTGCATTTCTGTCGAGAACGAGTCCGTAAGGATTGAGAGCCCCATTATGGGTGGATATAATGTCAATGGGACGAACGAACGGCCGAATGTTCAGAAAGCGGAATCCTGCGATTTGTGAAATTTTATAATGCCAAATAAAATCCTTCGCCAAAATTATAAATTTTCGGAATAGATATGAAATTCACAGTACTCGGCAGCGGTTCGACCGGTAACGCCGTACTTATATC
>JBGTBC010000481.1:0-8864 GCA_041749555.1 Pyrinomonadaceae bacterium
AGCGACGAAGAACATCCTGCAGAATACGGCGAATCCAGATGTTAGCCTCGTAACCCCACAGACGTGCGGCGGAATTCCGTCTACACAGATCCCAAACAATTCATTCGGTTTTGGACGCGTTGACGCACTCGCCGCTGTTAATGCCGCTATCCCTCCGATCGAAATCGCCGGCAGGGCACTCACGCCGGGTGGGCAGGGCGTTAACGGTGCCAAGGTGACCTTAACGGATTCTGAAGGAACGTTTCAAACGACCATGACAAACGCGCTTGGCTATTTTGGCTTCGATAATGTTGCGGCAAATGAAACCTACCTGATCAGGATCAATTTCAAGCGTTATCGCTTCGAAAGTCGGACAGTATCCTCGGCAGACGGTGACCTGACAAACCTCGAATTCATCGGGCGGGAATAATTCTCACGAAAAAATATCGAATTGCGACGGTTAATTGCGCCTGCTAGTTTCGGCTCTGCTTCATCCGAGCTGGGGCAATAAGTCCTACAAAATTGTAGGAAAGTTAAACTCATTTTATTTCGATGGTTGTAACGCTTTGAAGGCCACGACGCCTAAGCTAGAATTCCAACTTCGAGCAAGGCCAGCTCGAAACACTAACTATACAAAAAAGAAATCATAAAAACCCAAATTAAGGAGAAATATGCACGCAAAGAATGTATTGAATTATGCCGCTGATCAGGAAGCACGTTTTGTGTCTGTTAGATTCACTGATCTGCCGGGGTCGTGGCATCACTTGACCTATCCGATCGACCAGCTAACGGAAGACAGTTTCGAAGACGGTTTCGGATTCGACGCCTCCAGCTTGCGCGGCTGGGCCGCTATCCATGAATCTGACATGCTGCTTATACCTGATCCGAGCAGGTTTTGGATCGATCCTTTTGCCGAGGACACGACGCTGTGTTTGATCGCCAATGCCGTGGATCCGATCACAAAGGAAGGTTACTGGCTGGATCCTCGTTCAGTCGCGACAAGAGCGGAAAGTTACCTGAAGTTTACCGGTATTGCCGATACAGCCTTCGTAGGGCCCGAAGCGGAGTTCTTTATTTTCGATGAAGCCCGTTTTCACAATGATCAAAACTCGGCCGGTTTCTTCATCGATTCCGAAGAGGGCCATTGGAACTCCGGGCGTACCGGGACCGATATTTTTCCAAACAATGGATATCATATTAGAGCGAAGGAAGGATACGTACCGGTCGCCCCGATGGATTCATTGGTCGACATTCGTAACACGATATCGTCTATACTGGACGGCGTCGGCATAGCGGTCGAATGTCATCATCACGAGGTCGCGACCGCTGGCCAATGTGAGATCGATTTCAAATTCTCGAATCTTCTTCACACAGCCGATAACCTCATGCTTTTCAAATATGTGGTCAAGAACACCGCCCATGCGGCCGGGAAGTCCGCGACGTTTATGCCAAAGCCTCTTTACGGAGATAATGGCTCGGGAATGCACTGCCATCAATCTCTTTGGAAAGATGGCAACCCTTTATTCGCGGGTGATCAGTATGCCGGGCTTTCGGAAATGGCGAAGTTCTATATCGGCGGCTTGCTGAAACACGCGCCGGCACTAGTGGGATTCGCGGCACCGACGACCAACAGTTACAAACGGCTGGTGCCTGGTTTTGAGGCTCCGGTCAATCTCGCCTATTCGGCCCGAAATCGCTCGGCCGCCGTAAGGATCCCGATGTTCTCCACCTCGCCAAAGGCAAAGCGGATCGAATTTCGGCCGCCGGACCCTTCGTGCAATCCCTACCTTACGTTTGCCGCACTGCTTATGGCAGGGCTTGACGGTATCCAGAACCGGATCGACCCCGGCGAACCTCTCGACAAAGACATTTATGATCTTCCGCCTGAAGAACTGGCGAATGTTCCGTCTCTGCCCGGCACACTGGACGAAGCATTGACGGCGCTGGAAAATGATCATGATTTTCTTCTGAAAGGCGACGTTTTCACCACCTCTTTGATCGACAGGTGGATCACCTTCAAGCGAGAAAAAGAGATCTCTCCAATGCGATTGCGTCCTCATCCGTTGGAATTTGCGATGTATTACGACGTTTGACCGCAAATTAAGTGTGGGCAGGGAGGACCGCTGATCGGCGGTCCTCCTCCTTTTCCGAACGGTTTAGATAAAACGACATATTCCATCAATTCGTATATTATTATTATTAGAGGAATCTGGTGGGGTCGTTCGTACATCATATTCGCGAGGAATCATGAAACGTATTAATTTGCTGGTCGCGACAATAGCAGGGGCGTGTTTTGTATCTGCTTGCGGATCATCCAACGCTCATAAGGCCCAACCGTCACCGACACCTCAGCCGAGTGCCGCCGTTAAGCCCGTCGTAAATTCAAACGCCATTATAATCACAAATACGAGTGCGAATTCGAATGCGAATGTTAAGCTTGCGAATATTAAGCTTGCGAATGTTCCTTCAATACCAGACACTGGTGAACCTCCTTCGGTTAACGGCCAGGTCGAAAGACATCGCGGCAGATCGCGTGAACGGGTACGCATAGAGGAAGATCCTTCAGCGACCCCACCTCCGCTCACATTTCAAAAGGCCCCTGAGAATTCTGAAGTTGCAGTTTATATGGACAAGGGCGGGAGCGTCGTGGAGACGCGGATTTTTAAAGATCATCCTCAGCTTAAAACGGTTGTTATGAGATGGATCGATCCTCAAACCCGGGCCCTCAAAGTTACTTTGAGGAATGGAAAGATCGTTGACCGGCAAGCGGTCCGTATAGCCAATCTTCGCACCGTTTCAACAACTGAACTTTTGGACATTATTGGAATCAAAGCAGATGCAAACCGATCGGTTCAACCGCCGACCGCTCCGAAACGGTGACGTAAGGCCCGCAACCGTTTATAATAAAAGTCCGGATGTCTTATGGATAAATACACGATAATTTGTCCCTGCTGCGAAGCAACACTCACGATCGATGCCGAAACGGGATCGCTCCTTGCCCACGAGGAGAAAAAAAAGATCACCGGCTCCTTTGAGGATCTTAAGGGCGAGATGGGCAAGCTTAAGGATCAACGTGACCAGATCTTCGCTCAACAGATGTCGTCAGTTAAAGACAGGGAACGGCTGCTTGAGGAAAAGTTTAAAGAGGCCCTGAAGCGGGCTGATACCGATTCCGGACTCCCATTCAGAAATCCACTCGATCTCGACTAAGAATGATCTCCGATTCAGAAACTTCCTCGTGGCCTGCGGACGCGCGCGAACGTATAGTTGTCGCGTTGGACGTGGAAAGCGAATTTGAGGCCCACTCGATAGCAACCGAATTGCGAGGTGCCGTGGGGGCTTTCAAGATCGGTTTGCAGCTTTTCACTGCTGCCGGGCCCCAAATGGTCCGACGCTTCGTCGAGGACGGCTTTAAGATCTTTCTCGATCTTAAATTTCACGACATCCCAAATACCGCGGCAAAAGCATCGGTAGAGGCCGCAAAATTGGGAGTTTGGATGTTCAACTTGCATGCCTCCGGGGGGAGCGAAATGATGCGGAGGGCCAGTGAGGCTGTAAGCGAATCGTGCGATCGCGAAAATAGAGATCGTCCGATAATGATCGGCGTCACGGTCCTTACGAGTTCAGATTCAAATTCTATGAGCGAATTAGGGATCGGTGAAAGTGTTTCCAAACAGGTCCAGCGGCTTGCCCGTCTCGCGTGCGACTCAGGGCTCGACGGCGTTGTCGCTTCGGCTCAAGAGGTCGGAGCGGTCAAGGCAGCTGTAAACAATAATCGTTTTTTGACCGTTACACCGGGAATTCGTTCCGGTTCTGCAACTGTTGACGATCAAAAGCGTGTAACAACGTTAACGGCGGCCCTGACCGCGGGGTCGGACTACGTTGTGATCGGCCGCCCGATCACCAGTTCGAATGATCGCGTTGAAGCCGTTGATCGAATGCTCGAAGAATTAGGATCTAAATGAGCAAAGACAATCATAATAATTTGTCCTTTTATCGGCTGCGATCGGCGGCGTTGCTGCTCGTAGTGGTTGTTCCAATATTCGTTTTCGGCTGGGTAGCCGCTTCACCGGCCTTCCTCGACGCGCAGTCAGCCACAATACAGGAGATACCATCATCATTCAGGATCGGTGAAAAGATCTCGTACAATGTTTCTTTTGGCAAATTTGCGAACGCGGCTTACGCGGAGATATTTGTCGCTTCGCGGGGAAAGCTAGGTGGCCGCGAGGCTGTCGAAATCCGGGGAAGGGTAAAGACGCTTGAGATGGTAAGCGCGGCGTTTTTCCTGATCGATGAGTCCCGGACCGTATACGTGGCTCCCGATACCGGAATACCGATTTATATCGTTTCGAAAAGCAAAGATTCTATTCTGCCCCAGGAAAAGGTAAGCAACCATTTGACTCAGCCCGCTTCTGGGTATGATCTCTTATCTGTGATCTACAAAGCAAGAGAATCGTCAGGTACCGGAACATACCCGTTGTTCGAAAACGAGCAGCTTTCGACCGTGACGTTTTTACCAACGAATGCTGAACGGGTCAAGACCGATGTCGGAGAATTCGATACTGTTGTTTCTACGGTTCAGTCGCCGGCACTTACGGCAGCGGGAATTACGGACCTTAGAATAAATTTTACGACAGACGAAGCCCGCATTCCGTTACAGATCAGGTTTAGAACCGATAAAGGGCAATTCCGTGCAATAGTATCGGCTATCGCCCTCCCGGGGCCGCAGACGGCGGCCGAATTGCCGACACCGACACCTTTGCCTACACCGATCGCGATACCGAGACCGACCCAAACACCGGAACGATACGTAGATAATCGACCATTACTGCCGGAACTGGGTTTTCAAATCGGTGAAGTGCTCGAATATGGGATCACCACGGCGGAACGGCCGCTTGCACGTATTACCTTCAATGTTATGGAACGTAAACAGTTTCAGAGTGCCGACAACCTGCTGCTTACTGCGACGATAACGTCTGTCGAGCCCGGTGTCAGTACTTTTGTGTTGGGCGAGTCGGCAAGGACCCAAGTCGATCCGGAAACCCTGATACCGAATTGGGCGGCGATGAATTTTTCTTCCACGCTGCTCGGTCTTACGCAGACCGTGACATTCGACAGCAAGACAGGCGAGATAAAATTCGGCGGCCCGCAGGGTGTGGAAGCTCCGATCGGAACTCACAATCTGGTGTCACTGTTCTATGCGATTCGCTCATTCAATCTTAGGCCTGGCAAGAGCCCCAGCAGCCCTGTAAACGATACGCGGGTCGCGGTTTTTTGGGAGAATAGACCTTACGTATTTACGCTGAGGCCTTCCAACCCGGAGGAGATAACCGTAAACGGCGAAAAGGTCGCTGCACAGATGGTCTCCATCATTACACTCAACCCTGAACTGGACAATCTCGGCTTGAAAGTATGGTTAAGATCGGCGGATCGTGTACCAGTACGCTTATCGGCCGGATCTTTCCAGGCGGACCTTATCTCGAAAAGATCCAATCTTCGTTAATGGTTGTTGTTCAAACGACTTCGGCATGGACGATTCATGTCTAATTGAAATTGAAAATGATTTTCAATTAGGATAGAATGGATATCGTAGGGGAAAAAAGTATCTATCCACAGATAATAAATTGCGGTGGTAAAAACAATGACTTTGACTGAACTTCCGATCGGGCAAAATGCCCATGTGATCGCCGTCAACGGCACAGATCGAATCATGCAAAGATTGATGGAAATGGGTGTGGTACCGGGAATCGGCGTGAAGGTCGTGAAAAAGGCTCCCTTTGGCGATCCCATAGAGATCCGAGTTCGTGGATACAGCCTGGCGATGCGTCGCAGCGAAGCGAGCGCTATAGAGGTTAGCTATTAGGCCGGGGCCTATGGTCATGAATGGACGAAAACGGACATAAAAAGCAAGTCACCATCGCATTAGCCGGCAACCCCAACGCCGGTAAGACCACGCTTTTCAACTCTCTAACGGGTCTAAAACAAAAGGTAGCAAATTATCCCGGTGTCACAGTCGAACGTAAAGAAGGGGCCTGGCTTCTAAACGGAACGACCGCAAAACTTATTGACCTTCCGGGACTATACAGCCTCGATGCCACTTCGCTGGACGAACAGATCGCCAGCGGGATTATTCGCGGTGATCAACCTGGTGTGCCGAAACCTGACGCGATAGTTGCCGTCGTCGATGCCACCAACCTCGAACGCAACCTCTACCTAGTGACTCAGCTATTCGAATTCGGCGTTCCGGTCGTTGTGGCTCTGACGATGATAGATGCATTCGAGCGGCAGAAACACGAGATCGATGTGGAAATGCTGGCAGTGTTGCTAAAGTCTCCGGTTGTTGCGGTCAATGCAAAAACTGGACGGGGAATGCGGGAACTAGCTGAAAGCGTCCGGAACGTCATGGGAACCCAACCTGCCATGCCGCACATTCTGGACGAGGACGCGAACGAATCGGGTCCTAACGGTAAGATCTTCTCAAGGTATAAGTTCATTTCGGATGCGGTTCAGGAATCCGTATGGCATAGTGATCAGAAGCAGCATCTGATATCCGAGAAGATCGATAAGGTACTGACCCATAAAGTCTTCGGCCTGGTTATTCTTGTGGGAATACTTCTGTTGGTGTTTCAAACGATATTTTCGTGGGCAAGCCTGCCGATGGATCTGCTTGAAATGGGCTTTGGGGCAGCCGCCGACTTTGTTCGGACCCAATTGCCGCCGGGAATATTGACCGATCTGCTGGCGGATGGGATACTCGCAGGTGTTGGCGGTGTCGTGGTCTTTTTGCCTCAGATATTGCTGCTATTCCTGTTCATTTCTCTTCTTGAGGACAGTGGATACATGTCCAGGGCCGCGTTTCTGCTGGACAAACTTATGAGCGGGGTAGGATTGCACGGCAAAGCGTTTCTTCCGTTGATAAGCAGTTTTGCCTGCGCCATACCCGGGATCATGGCGACTCGCACTATCGAGAGCCAGCGAGACAGGTTTGCCACAATAATGATCGCGCCCTTTATGAGCTGCTCGGCCAGGCTGCCGGTCTATACTTTGATGATCGCGACGTTTTTCGCCCGGCAGACAGTTTTCGGGTTTATTTCACTAGGTGCGGTTTTGATGCTGGCGATGTATGCGCTTGGGATCGCGGTATCCATCGTCGTCGCCTTCATTCTGAAACGCACGCTATTAAAAGCCCCGCCGCCTCCTTTCCTGATGGAAATGCCGCCTTATAGAATGCCGAATCTGCGTACGGTGATTCAAAATATGTTTACCAGGGCGTGGCTGTTTTTAAAGCGTGCCGGCACCGTCATTCTCGCGATCTCGATCATTCTGTGGGCATTGATGTATGTTCCGCGAACAGGCGCCCCTCCTTACGAAGGAGGGGGGGCAGGCCCGGTGTCATATGCCGGGGCTGACGGGGTGGTTCTCTCAGCTTCGACGGGTGAGACTTTGCCCGAGAGCCAACAGCTCAAAAACAGCTTTGCCGGAAAGCTCGGCCACGCGATCGAACCGGTGATCCAGCCCTTGGGTTTTGACTGGAAGATCGGAGTTGCTCTGATAGCAAGCTTTGCCGCAAGAGAGGTCCTTGTTTCGACCCTCAGCATCATTTATAGTGTCGGCAAAGATGAAAATGAAGAATCCGAAACCTTGATAGGAGCCGTCCGCGACGCCAAAACGGATGATGGGCGCCCGGTCTGGACCCCGCTAACGGCACTCTCGTTAATGGTTTTCTTTGTTCTCGCGATGCAGTGTATGTCGACGCTTGCAGTAGTCCGGCGTGAGACAAATTCGTGGAGATGGCCAATTTTCATGTTCGCCTATATGACGGCGATAGCGTATATTGGTGCCCTTATCACTTATCAGGGAGGAAAGGTACTGGGGTTTGGTTAGCAGATGGAGGAATTGATCGTCATTGCGATAGTTTCGGCCGCCGTCGTCTATGGCGTGATGGTCCTGGTGCGCAAGACGAGCAGTTTCTCGGTGAAAAAGAAATGCGGCAAAGGTTGCGGATGTGATGGCTAACAGATGTAGCCTCAAGGGGCCCGGGGCCGGTGCAGAGTCCAATTGTTGATCGATCTTTTCTATTGACACCCGTTGGGTTTTGGCCTGATAGTATTTCCGGAGGGGTTGTATGAAGGCATTGTCAATCAAGCATCTGGTTGTGTGGTCGTTTCTCATATTCGCGCTAGCTATCGTTTCTGCGGCTCAGGATTCGGACCGATTCATAGGAAGCTCCGGACCACTGGATATTTACGTTACCGAGGTTCTATGCTGCGTTCCCATGCACGCCAGCATTCTTGAAGAAAAGCTCGATCGCGGTTCGACCGTCTACTACAGATTTCGAAATATCGGTGATAAGCCGGTCGTGGGTATCGCCGTCACATTTTCAAATGGTGAATGGACACGACTCCATTTTTCAGCATTTGTCCGAAGAGACGCCGCAGTCGGTCCATGGGTTCGACAGGGATTCGCAGGCAAAGCCGGAGAAGAACTTACGGTCGCGATCGATTTCCTTCTGTTTGCCGATGGCACAACCTGGGGTCCCGATAAGTTTGGCCGCGGCGTATACTTGAATGATTTCAAGAGGGGCTATGATTTGGCGTTGGATCGCGTGCTCGAAGAGGCAGGGGGCACACCAAACGCACAAATAGACAAGCTCCTGGAAACCACGTTCGGATACAAGTCCGCCATTGATCTTTCGCCTAACGGACTTGAGCCCCGGTCGTCTCGTACGCCTTTAGCCATAGGCTATGACGGCGTAGTTGTAAATCTCGGTCGCGGCGACGAAGCCGCATCGGCCATAGCAGGTAAGGTCCGAACGATGCCGATCGAGTGATCCGCCAGAACACCTTGGAAGAAAAACTACAGTTCCTGACTCCGGGCGTGCGGGC
>JBGTBC010000482.1:0-2555 GCA_041749555.1 Pyrinomonadaceae bacterium
GCCGATGGCGGTGCCGCCGGTGAGTCGTTCGGTGAGTTTGTAGGCGATATTGCCGGCGTTTAGGTCGGGGAAGATGAGGACGTTGGCTCGGCCCGCGACCTCAGAACCGGGCGCTTTTGATTCGCCGACTGATTTGACGAGAGCCGCATCGGCTTGCAGCTCGCCGTCGATGGCCAGTTCGGGCATCCGGGCACGAACCGTCTTTGTGGCCTCGATGACCTTATCGATTAAGGCGTGTTTCGCACTTCCTTTCGTCGAGAATGAAAGCATCGCAACGCGGGGTTCGACTTGCAGTAGTGCACGGCACGAATCGGCAGACGCGATTGCTATCTCGGCCAACTCACCGACGTCTGGATCGATCACAACGCCGCAATCGGCGTAGATCATCGCACCGTTCGAACCAAATTTCTTGTCTGGTACTACCATTAAGAAAAAGCTCGAAACCGTCTTGAATCCCTCCCTCACCCCGATACATCGAATGGCAGCCGCGACGGTGTGCGATGTGGTGTTGGTTGCACCGGCGACCGAGCCGTCAGCTTTTCCTTCGCGTACCAGCAGGTTGCCGAAATACAGCGGGTCCTTGACCGTTTGCTCTGCTTCCTCAAGCGTGACACCTTTGGAGCGCCGCATCTGATGATAGAGCGTCGCGAGCTTGCCGAATTCGTGAGACTTTCGATGATCCAGTATTTCGACACCGTTCAGATTTGCCCCGGCTTCAGCGGCAAGTGCGCGAACCGTCTCATCATTTCCGATCATCGTGATTCGGGCGATCCGCTCGCGCAAGCATATTTCGGCGGCCTGAATGGTTCGAATATCTTCGCCTTCGGGCAATATAATTCTTTGTGGGTCGGCGGCGGCTCGCTCGCGGATCTTTTGAAGGATCATAGGTATGACACTGAATTTATCATACAACCCTAAGACGCGAAACTTGCACTATCGACACGTTGTTCTTAGACTTGCAAATACGAGGTTAACAAGATCATGAATGAAACAGGCAAAGCCGAGAAACGGTTAAAGAAGCGTGAGAGGTCCGAACTGAAAAGCCGTATGCGCGGGTTTCTAATGTTCCTACCAAACATGGTCATGCTGCTTGGCCGATTGTTAAAGGATACCCGCGTCCCCAAAGCTGAAAAAGCTCTTTTTCTGGCGGCGATCGTCTACGTAATTTCACCGATCGATTTCATTCCCGACGTTTTTCCTTTCATAGGCCAGGTTGACGATATTTACGTTGTCGCTCTAACCCTGCTTCGGCTCATTAATCGCACTGACGAAACGGTTGTGCGTCAGCACTGGTCAGGCGGCGGCGATATTGTCGGCCTTGCGGAAACTATAGCTGGCCTTGCTCCAAAGATCTTACCGGCACGTGTCGCGCGCGTTTTGACGTCCAGAGTCGAACTGGCCCCGGCCGGCAACGCTTTAAGTGGAATTCATAGCGGCAACCAGAAGGTCGTCCGAGAGGTCATGGGCGGTGCTGAACTCGACATCGAACCTGGCTCCAAACTCGCTCATTGAGATATGAATCGCCGACCGCTTATTTTGCCGTAAAATTATCACTTTTTCTTTGGATTATCGATTCTTTTGAAACTATATTAGGGTGAAGCCCGAAGAGATCACATCTTGAAAAAATTAGCTGCGTCCGCTGATTTTTCGTTATAATCTGTCCATTAGCGAAAAGTCCGGTTCTTAGAATCTTTATGTTTGAACGCTATACGGAGAGGTCCCGTCGGGTAATCTTCTTCGCACGTTACGAAGCTCTCCAATACGGATCGCAGGTAATAGCGCCCGAGCATATTCTGCTGGGGCTTATGCGTGAAGACAAAACGCTCTCGGCAAGATTTTTCCCATTCAGACATGTTCTAACCGTCGATTCGATCAGGCGTGACGTTGAAGAAAGGATCGTACTTCGTGACCGCATTCCGCAAACCTCGGAGCTGCATCTTTCCGCCGCCACCAAGCAAATACTTTTCTACGCGAATGACGAGAGTAGGCAATTGCGAAATCGCCACATAGGCCCTGAACATCTTTTGCTCGGAATTGTGCGAGAAGAGAAAAGCGTGGCCGCCGAGATACTTTTCGGTTACGGGATCAGGCTTCAGGACGTACGCGAGGAGATGTCCCGCCAAAGCGGCGTTCCCGGCGTCCTGGCAGCAAATAAGGAAAATTCAAAAACTCCGGGCCTACTAGAATTTACGCGTGACCTGACCGTCGATGCCGCTGAGGGTCGTCTCGACCCGCTTGTTGGACGCGATCCCGAGCTCGAACGGATCATTGAGATCCTTTGCCGCCGGACAAAGAATAATCCCGTGCTTATTGGCGAATCCGGCGTCGGCAAAACCGCCATCGTCGAGGGGTTGGCCCAGCGGATCGTTGATAAGAACGTGCCGACGTTTCTCGAGAACAAACGCATTCTCTCGCTCGACCTCTCGCTGATCGTTGCTGGTACTAAATACCGCGGTCAATTTGAAGAGCGGCTGAAGAAGATCATGGCCGAGCTTAAGGAGAGCAGTGAGAATATCGTTTTCTTTGACGAACTGCATACTTTGGTGGGCGCGGGT
>JBGTBC010000483.1:0-1606 GCA_041749555.1 Pyrinomonadaceae bacterium
GATCACCGACCCGACGCTATCGAGGCTTGTTGTCGATACAGTAATAGTATTCCGGACGTTATAACCCATGATCACGGGGGCCTTTCCGGAGTAGAAGTCCTGTTGCGGTTGTAGAGTGTAATTGCTGGTTTTGAACTCTGCCGTTGATCCGGCAAGAGCCGCCTCGATGGCCTCACGGACCGCGTTGCTCTTCGCGGCATTAGTTTGCTGGGCATCGAGCGCCTCTTTTTTGAATGTGACAACCGAAAGTGTGATCACGGCGGTGTCTGGCTTGACCTCGGTTTCGGCCTCGCCCGATACGGTCACCCGGGCCGCGGGAGAACGGGCCGGCCCCGAAAAATACGTCCAGATTCCAAAGAGAGCGAGCCCGATCAACAGAATGACTATTGTTAGAAGATTGTTTTTCATGATTTTGTCCCATTCTTCGTATTGTTTACGATCAACGTTACAATCCATCCACAATGGCATTCAGTGTAGGGGAGGGTCTCATTGCAGCGTAAGTTTTTTCTGAATTCGGATGATAGTAGCCGCCCACATCTTGTGACTTTCCTTGTGCAGCGATCAATTCTTCATTGATCCTGGCTTCGTTTTCCTGCAGTGCTTTGGCTACGGGAGCGAATTTTGCGGAGATGTCAGGATCCGCTGTCTGATCTGCCAACGCCTCCGCCCAATACATTGCCAGATAGAAATGAGAACCACGGTTATCGATCTGCCCAACTTTTCTGGCAGGTGATCTGTCGTTTTCTAAAAATTTCGCATTAGCCGCATCGAGGGCGTCGGCAAGGACCTGTGCTTTCTTGTTGTTTTGTGTTTGAGCCAAATGCTCGAAACTTGCCTGAAGGGCCAAAAACTCACCAAGCGAATCCCAACGCAGATATCCTTCCTGCAAAAATTGTTCGATATGCTTGGGTGCAGAACCTCCGGCCCCGGTCTCAAACAACCCGCCTCCGTTCATGAGCGGAACTATTGAAAGCATTTTTGCGGATGTTCCGAGCTCCAGGATCGGGAACATATCAGTCAAATAATCTCGCAGAACATTGCCCGAAACCGAGATCGTGTCTTTGCCTTCTCGGGCACGTTTCAAAGTTTCAGCCGCGGCGTCCTTCACATCCATTATGCGAATGTCGAGCCCGGTCAGATCATGATCTTTCAGATATCTTTCAACCTTCAAGATGATCTGTGCATCGTGAGCTCTTCCTTTATCGAGCCAGAAAATAGCAGGCGTGTCAGAAAGCCTTGAGCGGTTTACAGCCAATTTAACCCAGTCCTGAATCGGCGCGTCTTTGGCCTGGCACATTCGGAAGATATCACCAGCGTGAACACTTTGCGCCAATAGAACATTACCGTTTTCGTCTTCGACCTTCACCGTGCCTTCGCCTGAGATATGGAAGGTCTTGTCATGCGAGCCGTATTCTTCTGCTTTTTGCGCCATGAGACCGACGTTGGGGACGGAACCGAAAGTTTTCGGGTCGATCGCTCCATTTTTCTTCATGTCCTGAATGACCGCATCGTAGAAACCCGCGTATGCCCGGTCGGGAATAATGCAAACAGTGTCCTCTTCTTTGCCGTCCTTATTCCACATCTTCCCGCCGCCGCGTACCAAGGA